>JAFVXO010000112.1 GCA_017501105.1 Clostridia bacterium
GCTCCGGATGATAGACAGACGGTAAATGTGTACACTATAAAATAGAGTTTGAACTGATAAAAGACAGCTGCAATCACAAGGGTTGCAGCTCTTTTTTGTGGGTATCAGTGGGTTTGATTGACAGAATTCCTTGTAGAATATACCATACCAATGTAAAGCAACATCGAGGCAGGCATCATTTTGGACGACAGGAAGCTACATACAGTTGATTTTATTGAGAGATTCATGGGGGTTCTGGCCTGGGTTTTGGCCTGCCTTCAGATTGGCTTTGTGGTTTATACTGTTATTTGTGCCCCTTACTTTATTACATGGCAGTGGATTGTACAGCGAGTGGGATTGCTGGCGACCACAGTTCTCTATGGCATATTCTTTTCCACGTCAAACACCAATTTCAGACCGGTATTTCTGGCCTACGGAGTGTGTGCTCTGGGAGTGGCTCTGGTCCCCGACGTGTACTCTGCGATTCTGGGATTTGATCGTGTGTTTGGGGAGATTGTGTTTACTTCCTATTCCTTGTTTGAGTTCCTGTACCACGTCAAGGAAATATTGATATGGGGCTTTGTGGTGGCCCTGGCATTTTTGTTGGTACGCAGCAGAGGTCTGGTGAACGAATACAACGAGACCTGCAGTCTGCTGATGATATTGATGGCTATTGTAGGGCAGATTTATGCATCCCTCTACCTGCTGTCCACCAACGTGGTTTTAACCGTATTTTACAACTGTCAGGCGGGCTATGTTGCTTTGTGCCTGCTAATGCCCACAGTGTACATTCTGTACTGCTGCGACGAGTCCTTCGGTGGAGTGCCCACCCTGTCTTAATTTATTTGGATACCATTGAGGCCACCTTCCAGGTGCCGTTGGATTTGATGAGTCCTATGGTGTAGGTCTCATCTATTTCTCTGTTCTCGTAATTTGTTACCGATGTAAGGGCAAAGTGCATTGTGCAGCTGGCCACATTCTCTCCGTATTGAACAAAGTCGGAAACTGTCAGTTCGTGCAGGTCGTTGGAAACTCCGTATACCCAAACCAAATCCACCGAGGCCTGACTGAGTCTGGTCTGCAGGGACGTGCCCTTGAGCAGGTTGGCATAGAGTTGCTGGTACGCATAGTCCATGTCTCCCTTGATGTTGGTACAAAAGTCGATATAGTCCTGGGCAAAATCCTGCACCATAGCAGATGCCTGGTCCTCCAGAGAGGCGGATTCCTGTAATGAGTACAGGCCGTCTTCGTCGGGAGTTAGTGCATTCCCCTGCCAGTCCCGGACCTCTACAGTAGGGGCCACTAGGAATCCCTCAAGATTGAGGGAGAGATTGTGGGGGAGAGTGGAGACAAAGGAACCCAGTCCGGCAAATCCCTCCAGGGTTTCTCCCTTGGCAAAGCTGTCTGCATCCATCTCTATGCCACCAATGGTTACGATGGAGCCGGAGGGAACAGTAATGTGCACCGGGTGACTGCCCATATCCGCGTGGCGGTATTCGTAATTAAGTCCGTCCGAAATCACCATTTCTGCATTCTCCACCACAACAGTGGGCTGCATGTAGATGCCGGGGATGGTGTATTTTACTCTGTGGGGAGAGTCATACCCCTCCATCATCTCAAACAGACTCAGATTGTCGTACTGCAGGTTTGGGTCCGTGATGTAGCTGTCGTCCAGGGCAATGCCATTGAGGGTCACTTTGGAAGTAGAGGGTGCAATAATGGTTACATTTTCCTTTTCCTTGTCCATAAAGTCCACAGCGGTGACCTGATCCACCGTCCACTTGTTCATGCCAAAGCCAACCTTGCCATTTTCTGCATGGGTAAGAGTTACTGTGGCTATGGCCACGCCATTGGAACGGACTGTATATACAGGGGAGTCTTTCGTGTAGGATGTGGAGGGGGTGTATGTAAACACACATCCCCGGAAGAAGCGGGTGTACAGCGTCTGGAAATAGTCGTCCTCGGTCTCAAACTGGGTGAGGTCTGTGTCCAGGGTGTCCCTGAACTGATCAAGCCAATACTCCTGGTCTGCCTCAGCAAAAAAATCAGCCATGGTGACCTCGGGTCGGGACAACTCATATGAGTAGAGCCACTGCCACAGAATGCCCAGAACCAGTAGTATCAGGGCAAAGCCAGCCATTGCATAGATGCCTAACCATTTGAAAAAGCGCTTGTTCATAGGTCACCTCACCAGAAATGCCGTAGGCAGGTCTCGAGGGCCCCGCATGGAGGCACAGACATTGAGAATTTCTCCGTTGTACATGAGAATAGAGGAGGAACCTCCGTCCAGATTGCTGGCGTTCACAGCTCCATACTCCAACATAATGTTGGTCAGATCCTGATATGTGGCGCCCAGTGAGTCGATCTGTCTGCCGTTGATAACCAGCATCAGCACTGCGCCGTCGGCCCTCTGACCAATTGCACTACGTGGATTCAGACCGCCGTATTGCAGGTTGACGCCCTTGCCGTTGAGAACCAGAACAGGTCCAAAGCTGACGGCGTACTGCAGGTTGCGATTGAGGGCCTGCTGTCCCGTCATGTATCCCACGTGGAGGATATAGTTGTCGTCAAAGCCAACCACATTGTAGCTCAGTTCCTTGTAGCCCCAAATCAATTCGCCATTGTCGATAACCAGGCCCATGGGAACGGCGCCATTACCCTTGCCGCTCTCGTCCAGGAAACCACCTGCGTTAATACCTCCTACGGCGTTGGTAGCGCTTAGCATCTCGGGCAGCGTCTTGCCTCCGGTTATTTCATTAAAGTCTCCGGGAGTGCCCAGGAAAATTCTGGATGGGTCCTTGACGATCATCAAAACGCCGCTATAGGACTCGCCCTTGATATCTATGATCTCGATACCGTCGTTATCCGGGGAGTTGGGGTTAGGGGAGACAGTGGGACCAATGGGATCATCTGTGTTACCCACGTCCTGAGTGGAGTCGGGGGATATGGGGGTGGGAGTAGAAATTGTAATCTGAATCAGAGAAGTGTCCTGCTCCTCAAGGGAGTCTGTGGAGTTGGTGTTAATAATTGAATTGATCTCATCCATGGACAGGAACAGCTCTGGAACACGCATACCACGGCGGGTCTCTCTGAGTGTGCGGACAATGGTGGCGGAGGCAGTGTATGATGGGCCCAGAATCAGTACGTGTAGCAGTCCGTACAGGGCAGAGGCCCCCAGGATAATGGTGACTAACAGGATGCAGAGAGTCCTGAGGATAATCCTATTGACCTTGTCGGTGAAAATCCTCTTGAAAACCTCTTTAACCTTGTCCATTAACGCCTCCCACAATGTTAATAAATTTTATATAATGCTAATACAATTATTCGACTAAATCAACTATAAACCACATTCATTATATTAATGCCTTGTTGTATTATTGCGCCTTAGGATGTAAAATCGAAAAGATATAAGGGGGAGTTTTTCGTGAAGA
>JAFVXO010000113.1 GCA_017501105.1 Clostridia bacterium
ACTTTTCACCTAAAAAAATCCCGACACCGAAGTATCAGGATTATTGGTGCTCCATTGGAGATTCGAACTCCAGACACCTTGATTAAAAGTCAAGTGCTCTGCCAACTGAGCTAATGGGGCAAATATGTGGCAGGGGTGGCTGGACTCGGACCAGCGAATGCCAGAGTCAAAGTCTGGTGCCTTACCACTTGGCTACACCCCTACGAAATTTTGGGCAAAAAAAATGGGGTGAGTAATGGGATTCGAACCCACGACATTCAGAGCCACAATCTGACGCTCTACCAGCTGAACTATACCCACCGCATTTCAAACGCTAATGAATAATACACTATCATACCCCCTTTGTCAATAAAAAAATCGACTATGTACGATATGTATAAAGTTAGTTATTTAACAAGAGTTCCGTTGGCCTGAGCAGACAAAAATGCATTAATAAATCCGTCGATACTGCCGTCCATAACGGTGTTGACTGTTCCCTCTTCGTAATTGGTTCTGTGGTCCTTGACCAAAGTATATGGACAGAATACATAGCTACGAATCTGGCTGCCCCAGGCAATCTCCAATGAAACACCCTTTAACTCGTCAATGGTGTCCTTGTGCTCCCTCTCTTTGAGTTCAAACAGCTTTGCTTCCAGCATCTTCATAGCTGTAGCTCTGTTCTGTACCTGAGAACGTTCTGTTTGGCATGATACAACAATGCCTGTGGGAACATGAGTGATACGAACCGCAGAGTCAGTCTTGTTGACCTTCTGTCCACCAGAACCGCTGGATCTATACGTATCCACCTGAAGATCTACAGGATTAATATCAATATGAATACTGTCGTCAAGTTCGGGCATTACCTCAATGGCTGCAAATGAGGTGTGTCTCCTGCCAGCAGAATCAAAGGGAGATATACGAACAAGCCGGTGTATTCCCTTCTCAGAACGCAAAAAACCGTAGGCATTTTCGCCCTCAATCATCAGAGATGCACTTTTGACACCTGCGTCCTCGCCGTCAAGCCAATCCAATATCTTGACCCTGAATCCATGTCTCTCGCCCCATCTGGTATACATACGAACAAGCATTCCGGTCCAATCCATAGCCTCTGTACCACCGGCACCTGCATGGAAGTTAAGAATGGCGTTGTTGGCGTCATATTTTCCCGTTAACAGTGTAGATAGCTTAACCTCGTTAAACTTCTCTCTAAGTGAGGCAAGCTCGTGTCCAATCTCATCTATGACGCTCTGGTCGTCCTCAGCTTCAGAAAGCTCAATTAAAACAGCCAAATCCTCTGCTCTGCTCTCCATGTCCTGTTGGGTGGTAAGTTTAGACTTGAGGTTTTTGACCTTAGCCAAAATGCTCTGGGCTCTCTCGGGATCATCCCAAAAACCAGGTTCGGCAGCAACATGTTCCAATTCGTCGACCTTGTCACTGATAGCTTCCGGATCGATAGATGCCCCCATAAGATCAATGTCTGCCTTCAAGGCTTGTAATTCGGACTTGTATTTTTCAATTTCAAGCATGATATTGCTCCATTCAGTAATTAGTCCTGTTCAAGGCGCTTCATTTCGCCTCTGAACTGCATAAACGCCCTCTCGGCGTTCTCTATAATTTCACGATGATGACTGCGTATCAACAAATTTTCTCGTCTCACCGCGTCACTGTATTCGTTAGCGGCAGCAACAATGGCATCCGCACGGGCTTGAGCTTCCTTGACAATAGCGTCGGCACGCATTTCCGCTTGAGCTTGTGCATCAGCAAGAGTTTTACCAAGAAGTCTTTGATTATCCTCTAAAATCCGTTCTGATTCGTCGAATATTGTCGACAGATACTCTGTGACATCCCGCCTGTTGAACCCCCATAGAGAAATTCTAAACCTGCGAATGCCATTTCTCATAAATAATGCCCTTCAAATTGTCATATAGATACATCCGCAACATTATATTATTTACGTTACACAAAAAGCAAGGACAATGTTTCGACAAAAATCATCAGAACTTAAACAAATTCAATCCAGTTACAGAGTCCTTAAATCTATCCACGCAACCATCAATGATATCAATTACCATTTCGCATGTTGCGCATACAACAGCTTCATTAAGATGCCCTCCATAAACAGCACCTGATGAATCCCCGGCGCTAAAGTGCACATGAATATATGGTGTACCGTTCATGGTATTGATGGTTCCATTCAAGGAGGTGATCTCATACTCTCCCACAAAGTTATTTGAGTAGTACTTTTGTTCATCAACGCTATACACGCCAACTGTGAAGCTGCCCACGGCTCCCAGAGCGGAAACAGATGCCAATTTTATTTCCTCCTGCTCAATAACTTTATACATAGCAGAGAGAATTTCCTCTCCTCTGTCAATTCTCAATATTATTTTATTCCCAAAACGCCTGTAATCCATATGTTATCTCCTAATATATTTACCAACTAAGCCACTCTCTGATACCCTTGACAAGTCTGTTTGCTGCCTTGATATATGACTTATATGTGGGATGCCAACCAACTGCATATCCATCCTCAGCACATTGAGGCTCAAGCCTAATGCATCTGATGTTTATATCCTCTGTAATTCTACTATATTCCCGGACAGCATCTGAGATTGTATCAAATAGTTCATCTCCCATTATTCCAAGAGTACATAATATTGGGGCGGCCGGATTATATCGGCGCAGCGTCATCAGAAAGTCTATATATTTGTTCATAAACATCAGCTTGCGATCAATAACATCCCTCACATATGTCATATCGTTGGTTCCCAAATTTACTACGAGCAGATCGGGTTGACGCAAAAAATCCCACTTTATATTCTGTGGATAAGTGCTGCAATTAAACTTGCCCATGGAACACCCAACAGCATCATATATAGGGGGCAATATATCCGAATGAGGTTCATCGGATTCAGTATAACCTGAAATAATACCGTAACCGCTATAGCTAACCATACTGTAATCACAGTCGAGCTCTGACGCGGCCAAGTATGCATAGGACTTTCTGAAATCCTCTGTAGCCGTAGTAAACTTGCCGGTATAGTCCTCAAGATCCACGCCGTATCCACAGGTAATGGAGTCGCCAACAAACTCTATCAATTTTTTCTTTGGTTTAGTTGGTTCTATACCTTCTGGAGAATCGATATTAATCTGACCAATGCCCATTGTTGACTGGCAGGATTCGGATATCTTGATTACCTTAATCGTTATGTGCTCCGGTTTTGGAAGATCACATACCGTTATCAATTGTCTGGGCTCTGACAACAACTGGTCTACAATTTGTACTTCGTTTACATATATAGCATATCTGGCACAATGTTCCGGAGAAACCCACATGCCATCTGCAATAAGTTCTATTTGGCATTTACTTCCATAAAAAAAGAACTCAAGGCCTGCACCGGACAAAGCAAACCACATGGTTGAGTTTTCCTTGCAATACCACGTCCTGCCAATTGCTCTGACATTCCCGAGACTAGGATTATAGGAATATAGTGTTTTATTAGCAAAAATGGACATAGATAAATCAGAACCTCTTCCAGGTCTTGGGGTTAAACATAATAAATACAGGTAAAATCTCAAGTCTGCCGATTAACATTGTTAGCAGAAGCACAATCTTGGATATTGCACTGTATCCAACGTAGGAACTGTATGCTCCTACCCCTTCAAGACCGGGGCCAATATTAGAAATACATGCAAGAGATGCAGAGAAATTGCTCAAAAACCCGTGTTGTACTTCATATGAACCTGCGTCGGATGTAATAGCGATGGTCTGTCCGTTAATAGGATCTATTGAAAGTATTAATACAACTACAATCAAAGTAAAGAAATACATGGTGATAAATGCAAATACACCATTGATTGTTCTCTCTTCCAGGGATTTGCCCTCGTATTTTGCTTTGGGCACATATCTGGGATTAATAAGCTGTCGAACACTTATCAGCGACCCCCTAAGGGCTATGTACAATCTGGAAACCTTAATTCCACCTGCAGTGGATCCGGCCATTGAGCCAATAACCATTAGTATTATCAACACTGTTACAGCGGTCATGGGCCAAACATTAAAATCAGATGTGGTATAACCTGTAGTGGTTACGATGGATGCAACCTGAAAGTATGAGTGTCTGAATGCCTCCTCCACAGTGTATTCCTGTGCAACCTCGCCGGCATGAAGCATCAGTGTAGTAAATACACAGACAATACCTGTTGCCACAATTATCCAATAGGTTCGGAGTTCGTCGCTGCGGAACACATCTCTGAATCTGCGCAATAGCATAAAGTAGAACAAGCTAAAATTAGTACCATACAACAACAGAAACGTAGCCATAACGTATTGAGAATATGGGCTGTATAATTCCATACTACCCGGAATAAATCCGAATCCACCCGTTCCGGCACAGCCGAAGGAGGCAAGTATGCTGTTAAATACATGGTCGCCTTCGTATCCCGGTATTGGTTTGTCGAGCACTAAAAGAACGATTTCCATCACTGTCAATCCAAGATAGATAAGATAAAGCACTCTGGCTGTTACCTTCATCTTTGATGACAATTTACCAACCTGAGGTCCAGGGCTCTCTGCTCTGAGCAAATGCATTGAAGAGCCCTCATTACTCTCAGGAATGAAAATCAATACAAATACAAGAATTCCCATACCACCAATCCAGTGAGAAAAACTTCTCCAGAACAAGGTAGAGTGGGACAGCAAGGTTACATCCTCTACAATACTGGCTCCAGTAGTGGTAAAACCTGACATTATCTCAAAACAGGCGTCTACGTAGTTCGGTATATCTCCATTAATCACAAAGGGAATTGCACCGAACATAGCCATAAGAATCCATCCCAAGGGTACTAGTGCAAAGCCTTCCTTCTGTGTAAAGGTATTGCGAGTTAACTTAGGGAGCTGCAAAAGGCCACCGGTAAGCATTAGTGCGGCAATAGGCACAATAAATGCGAGAACATTAATAAAAGATTCCTTGTAAATTAATGCAATACACATTGGAGCCAGCATAAGCAGGCCCTCAAAAAACAGTATTTTGCCCAGGATCTTTCCTAATTTCTTGTAATTCATAAGTGTATTTACCTATTCAAAAATATCAGTAAGATCGGTGAAATTCTTATGAGTAGTTACAACAATAACATTATCTCCCAGGTGGATCGAAGAATTACCATCGGGAATGATAACATCGTTCTTTCTGATAATACATGCAATTAAGCAGTTTTTCTTCAGCTTAAGCTCCTTAAGAGGAGTGTCAAAAAACTTCTCCTGCTTCTTGGCGGAAAACTCCAGAGCCTCTACCCTGTTGTTAACCAATCTGTAGAGAGTCAGAACATTACTGCCCCTGCTGTTATCGAGAGCACGAATATAGCTGATTATACGATCAGCAACGACAAATTTAGGAGATACAGCGTTTTTAATACCCAGAGAGCCCAACATGCCGTAGAGATCTTCGTTCTTGATCCTAGTGATAGTCTTGTTGACCTTCATGCTATTGGCGAACATGGAAACAATCATGTTTTCCTCATCAATACCTGTTAGAGCAACAAAGGCATCCATGGATTCTATCCCCTCCTCAAGGAGCAGGTCGTGGTTAGTTCCATCGCCTCTGACAACGGTTACATGAGGTAACAGCTCTGCCATAGTGTCGGCGGTTTCTCTGTTTCTTTCAATTAACTTGATGTTATATCTTTTTTTAGATAACCCAGAAGCCAGATAATATGCAGTTCTGCTGCCACCAATAATCATAACGTTTCTGATGGGAGATTTGATGAGGCGCATCTCGGACAAAAATTTGCCCAGGAAGTTGGCATCTGATGTTATATGGAGTCTGTCTCCCTCCTGAATTACAAACTGTCCTGAAGGGATAATTACCTCCTCGCCACGCTGTACTGCACATATCAGGGTGCGGTGGTTAAGCTTTTTGCTAAGGTTCAGAAGGCTCTCGCCAACCAGAGCACAACCGGGTTCGGCCAATACTTCAACAAGCAAAGCACGACCCTTTGCAAAATGTTCAACTTGGCCTACAGATGATAGGTTAATTCGATTAATAATTTCTGCAGCGGCTTCTCTCTCAGGATTTACAATCAATGAAAGACCTAAATCCTCTCGCATGGCCACCATCTGATTTCTGTAATCGGGATTTCGGACACGAGCAATTGTATTCTTGGCTCCTAATTTTTTAGCAACCAGACATGCCAATATATTTACCTCATCACCTCTGGTCAGAGAAATAACAAGGTCCGCCTCCTTGACGTGTGCCTCCTGCTGTATGTCCATGCAGGCGCCGTTTCCGACAACGCCATATACGTCGTATTTTTCTATAAGCTGTTCAATTTTGTCGCCGTTTTCGTCAATAATAGTAATCGTATGCTTATCAGAAGCAAGACTACCTAAAATAGTCCTGCCAATAGTTCCAAGTCCAATAATTACTATATTCATAAAAATCTCCGATTGAATATAATTTAACCATTAAGTGTAAACAGATTTATTATACAACTTAATTTATAAAAAGCGAAACAATTATATAAAGCAAAAGGAATGGGCATCAACCACATTCCATAATCCAGCCGCACTTCTGAGTTTAATCAGAAGTTAAGTTTTTTGAAAAGCATTGGATAAATTGAAAGCACAACAAACACAAGTGCACCATATCTAATAATATCCATAGCAAATGTCACCCAAACTATATCTGTAAAATACAGAAGTTTGATACCCTCTTTGACCAATAGAGCAAGCAAAACGCCACCGGCTACTCGGATCAGTTTCTTCCACCAAACCACGCAATAGTCGATATTTTCCTTACCATAATCAAACACCACAACGCAGGTAAGTCCAAGGATCATGCCATACACTTTAAAAAGGTCCTCAAACAGCGGATCGCCACCAATCATAAACCAAATTACAAAAGGAGCATAAAACAGAGTCACGCCAAGGAGCAATTTGCGCTTGTCCTCAATCTTATCAAACAAATAATTGCCAACAAATGCAAATCCAACGCCAAGGAGAATAGCAACAATTACGTCACTGGGATAGTGAGCTCCAAGATAGATGCGGGAAAAACCAATCAAGGGAATCAAAATAGCTGCAGAAATTTTAACCCATGGCTTTCTCCACATAATGGAAGCTAATGTGCTCCATGTTGTAAATGTCTGGGTGTGTCCGCTGGGAAATGCATATCCGGTAGCTGTTTCCGGACGAACACAAGTCACCTCGCCTGTTGCGAAAGGCCTAGGCACCTTGGCAATATTCTTGATACTATTGTTGGTGCCAAGGGACAAAACAGTAACAAAGAATATTCTTAGAGCGGATTTCTTATCGAAAGCAAACCACAGAGTAGCAATTATTAATATCAAAATGGTCTCTTCACCTAAAATGGTGATGAACTCCAGTAAATTATTCAGAAAGTCAGTCCTGATTCCCTCAAGGAATTTCAACACAGGAATGTCAAAAGAAAACATATATTACCTCGTGTTTTTACTTAAAAATCGACATTCCTGCTCAAAGAATGTCGATTTTGGTGGGAACGGAGGGGCTCGAACCCGCGACCTCTCGCATGTGAAGCGAGCGCTCTGACCAGCTGAGCTACGCTCCCAAGTGGGTAAAGTATAGCATCAATAACATTTATGTTCAACAATCCAATACCTCTAACCTCTTACCTCTTACCTCTCACTTCTCACTTTTTACCTCTTACTTCTTCCCTTTCCCCTCTTCCATTACCTCTATTTTATCTGCAAATATTTCTGCATCTTCCTTATCATGGGTAACAACAATACAGGTAATCTGCTTGTCCTTAATAATTCGTCTTAAATCTTGAAGCATTTGCAACTTCAGATTGTGGTCCACTGACGAAAATGGCTCATCCATTAAAAGCAAGTCCGGTTCATATGCTATACCACGTGCAATGGCTGCCCTCTGACGCTGACCGCCAGAGACCTGGGATGGATACTTGTGCATAAATTCCCGCAGTCCCAGAAGTTCCATCAACGCCTCGGCATCAGTATAGTCAGGCGCAACAAACTTAACGTTGTCCAATAGAGTTTTGTTGGGCAGCAAATTGTGTTGCTGAAATACATACGAAATCCTATCAGGTAAGCCTGTTACTGAACCCTTGTACTGAATTAGACCTGCTAAAATATTTAACAAAGTTGATTTACCGCAGCCGGAGGGGCCCATGATGCAGGTGATCTTGTTGTCCTCAATATTCAAATTGTAATTGTCAAATACGACCTCTCTGCCGTATGACTTGTACAGTTGCTGGATTCTAATCATAATCTCTCCACCTGAACAACAATCTCTGAATTAAACCAAATAACAATTCAATTGCTACGCCAGTAGCAACAGCAAACATGGTCAAGGCCAACATTTCAGGCATGTCCATATATACTTTAGACTGAGAAATCATACCTCCCAAGCTCTTATATGTATTAGACAAGACCTCTGCAGAAACCATCAATTTGACTGAAAAAGCCAACGCTGCACCGGATTCAGATACAAGATATGCTCCAGAGATGGGCAAATACACATGTAAAATTCTTTTAAGTACAGGCACCTTATACACCCTACACATGGAAATCAATTCAATGTCTACTTGATCAAAAGCGGCCAGTGCTGACGTATACAGCATAGGTAAAATAACCATGATGGTAACTGCTATAGGGGCCGTTCCGGGATTAAGCCATACTAACAGCATAAGGATTACTGCCATGGTGGGCAGTGATCTCATAACAGCAAGAACAGGAACTATCATTTCTCTTAGAATTCTACTTAATTTTGATAAGGTAGCAACAAACAGTGCCGCCACAAGCGAAATTGCAAAGGAAATTAAACTGCGGAGCATGGTATTTCCATATGCTGTACGAAAATTTTTCTGTCCAATTACATCGCCAAGTTTAGCAAATGTTTCCCAAGGAGATGGCAAAACATAGTCGTTGCCCACGATTTCGCAGGCAACGCCCCATATGATAACTATTACAATAAACGAGAATAGGTATATTAATGCTTTGCGGAGATACTTGTTCACCCTTTGCTCCTATTTACTATAGAAGAAATTGTCAGTCATCTCTGCAGTAGATGCAGGGTTTACTACCAACAGTTTTGCAACAAAATCGTTGAAATAGTCGTGGTTATCCACAACGGATACATACTTGATGTTGCATCCTGCAATAGCATCTGCTGTAAGTGTAGTTGCAGAAAGGCTGGGTGTCATTCCCTCAGTCAAATGTGCCTGGATAGCCTCGGTAATATCTGTAACAGATGCTGTAGCGAGCCACTGAGTATTTGATTCCAATACTCCCTCCAGATATTTAACCAGATCAGAATAATTGTTCAACAGATCATTCTTAACAACCATAACAGCCTGTGGATACATTCCCTCATCTGAATACAGTTCCTGAATGGAGCCGCAGAGAGTAAATCCTGCCTTATCTACCTTAACTGTAGCTGCTGGCTCAGGAATTACATAATAATCACAGGTTCCCGCAGGAGTAATGTCCTGGGCATTTACCGCAACCAAGTTTACAGCATCCGAAACTGTGGTTCCCTGGTTATCTACAATGTTGTACTTAAGGTTATGCTGATTTAATACAATCTGAGTGGTGAGTCCTGGAACATTTGCCAGGTTTACAACGCCAACTGTCTTTCCTACTAGCTCAGACACATTGTCCTTGGTAATCTGAACGCCGTTTTTTGAAATAATGTAAATATTTCCGTTGGTAACAGAGCCAACAAGCTTGTACTTATTGCCGGAGCCCAATAGCTTTGCTGCTGCATTAATGGGCAGAATACAGATATCTGCTGCAGGTGTTTCACCTGTAACATATGTGGCAATTGTCGATGCGTCAACCACATGACAATCCAGCTGATATTTGCCTGCTGAATTGCTATGCACCTCGTATGCCAGGGCCAATGCAGGAGCACCATCAGGCATGTAGACTGAGATTGTTGTAGGAGTTGAATTGGTACCACCATTAGGTGTAGGTGAAGGTGTATCAGTGGTTTTGTCTACACCACATGCCACCAAAGAAATGCTAAGTGCGAACACCAGCAAAACAGATAGAAACTTTCTCATATTAACCTCTTTCTGCCTCAGGACGTACCTTTGACATTAAAATACTAATCAGAAAATTGTTATTTATTTTTCCAAAGATATTATGCCATCTATCAGATAAAATAACAATATTGGGAATGTGCAAAAGTCACAATTTAGAGAACAAAGTCTTTGCTGTAACCCCCTCAATCATACCAATCTTACCTGTCAGAGAGTTAATCACTGTAGCAGGTGCATCTATAACGACTGAAATTACATTCACATTTTTCTCATGGTATGGAATTCCCATTCTGCCTACAACGTACTCCCCTGCTTTGCTAAGCAGATCATTTACCTGAGCAGATGCAGCCCTTTCATATACAAATATAGAAATAATTGCAATTCTGTTTTCTTCCATAAAAAATCCCTTCGTCAAAATATGGCGAAGGGATTACAAGACTCTATAAATTGTTGTATTCCCTTCGCCGTCAGAACTAATCCTTACAGTTCAGGTAACTAAAATTAGTTGAACTTGTTTCTTGCTGTATAAGTTGTGTGGAGAACCTCATGGGCCTTGTGGCTGTTTGGTTCGCCAAAATACTCTTTATAAAGCAAATCAACTACGGGAGACTTATGAGACTGTCTGAGAGGCAGGGACTCATCATATGTGTAGAGAGCGTTGGCTCTTACTGCACGTACATCGATGGAGTTGCGAATCTCATCAGGTACATAAGGCTGACCACCACCGTTGATACATCCACCGGGACAAGCCATAACCTCTACAAAGGTGTAGTTCTTCTCGCCAGACTTGATCATCTCCATAATCTTGCGGGCGCCGCCAAGACCGCTAGCAACAGCAACAGATACTGTAACTCCGCCAATTGTATACTCAGCTTCCTTAACACCATCAGTTCCACGAACCTCGCTGAACTCTATAGGCTGTCCCTCGCCGCCAAGCTTAACAGCTGCTGTTCTGAGAGCAGCTTCCATAACGCCGCCTGTAGCACCAAAGATAGCACCTGCACCTGTTGCGATCTCAAAGGGATTGTCATACTCGCCATCGGGGATAGCGTTAAAGTCAATACCAGCCTCAGAAATCATCTTAGCAAGCTCTCTTGTGGTCAGAGCAACATCTGTATCCAGATTCATCTCGGGACGCTCAACCTCAAACTTCTTAGCTGTGCAAGGAATAACGGATACTACAAACAGGTTTGCAGGATCGATGTTGTTCTTCTCGCAGTAGTAGGTCTTAAGAAGAGAACCAAACATCTGCTGAGGAGACTTGCAAGTAGAAAGGTTGTCAAGGTACTCGGGGTAGTTGTGCTCAATGAACTTGATCCAACCAGGGCAGCAGGATGTGAACATAGGAATTGTTCCGCCTGTTGTTACACGAGAAAGCAGCTCAGTTGCCTCCTCGATGATAGTAAGGTCAGCTGTAACATCCATGTTGAAGCACTTAACGTTCTGGCCAAGAGCCTTAATAGCTGTAACCATCTTCTTCTCTACGTTGGTTCCAACAGGATTGCCAAAGGGCTCACCAAGCTGTACGCGAACAGAAGGAGCTGTATAGAATACAACCTCCTTAGTAGGATCGCTGATTGCATCCCATACCTGCTGAACATTGCTCTTCTCTGTAAGAGCACCAACAGGACATGCAACGATACACTGACCGCAGTTTACGCAGTTTGTGTCTGCAAGAGCAACCTCAAAGGGACTGCCAATGTGCTTAGCAAAACCTCTGCGAATAGGTCCAATAGCTCCAACAGTCTGCATATCACAAGCAGCTACACAACGTGTGCAGTTGATACACTTTGAGTTATCTCTGATAAGAGATACAGAAGAGTCGTCAACTACAGGATACTCCTCAGGAGAACCAAACTTATCCTCGTCACAGTTGTACTCAAGAGCCAATCTCTGAAGCTCACAGCTGGTGCTGCGTGCGCAAGACAAGCACTTCTTATTATGTGTGGACAAAATCAGCTCAAGAGTTGTCTTGCGAGACTGACGAACCTTAGGTGTATTGGTCTGAACCTCCATACCCTCACTAACAGGATATACACAGGCGGCCACAAGACCACGGGCACCTGTTGCCTCAACCAGACACATACGGCAGGATCCGCACTTCTGAACATCCTTGAGATAGCAGAGTGTAGGAATCTTGACATTAGCAACCTTAGCTGCATCTAAAATTGTAGAGCCTTCCGGTACGGAAACGGCAATACCATTAATTTTTAAATTAACCATAGTATTCTCTACCTCCGTTACTTCTTAATAATAGCGCCAAACTTACACTTCTCAATGCAAGCGCCACACTTGATACACTTAGCAGTATCAATTACGTGGGGGTTCTTAACTGTACCTGAAATAGCTCCAACAGGACAGTTACGGGCACAAAGGGTACATCCCTTACACTTGTCTTCGATAATGTAGTAGTTAAGCAATGACTTACATACGCCGGCGGGACAAGTCTTATCATAAATGTGAGCCTTGTACTCGTCGATATAGTGCTGCATTGTTGACAAAATGGGATTGGGAGCTGTCTGACCCAGGGCACAGAGAGATGAAGACTTCATATGATTTGCAATCTCATCAATCTTCTCCAGATCCTCAGGCTCACCATTACCATCTGTAATCTTGTTAAGGATATCAAGCAGTCTGCGAGTACCAATTCTGCAAGGTGTACACTTGCCGCAGGACTCGTCAGCTGTGAACTCCAGGTAGAACTTGGCGATATCTACCATACATGTATCCTCGTCGAGAACAATAAGTCCGCCGGATCCCATCATGGAGCCGATAGCAGCCAGGTTGTCGAAGTCCATCTGAACATCACCAGCATCAGCAGGAATACATCCACCAGAGGGACCTCCTGTCTGAGCAGCCTTGAACTTCTTGCCATTGGGAATGCCGCCACCGATCTCATAGATGATTTCGTTGAGTGTTGTTCCCATGGGAACCTCTACAAGACCAACGTTGTTGATCTTGCCGCCGAGGGCAAATACCTTAGTACCAGAGGACTTCTCTGTTCCGATGGACTTGAACCACTCAGCGCCGTTCATGATAATGGGGTTAATGTTTGCCCAAGTCTCAACATTGTTGAGGATGGTAGGCTTTCCGAACAGACCCTTAACTGCAGGGAACGGAGGTCTGGGTCTGGGCTCACCTCTGTGACCCTCGATGGAGGTCATAAGAGCTGTCTCCTCACCACAAACGAATGCACCAGCACCAAGTCTGAGCTCGAGTTCAAAATCAAATCCGGAACCCAAAATGTTCTTACCAATAAGGCCATGCTTTCTGGCTGCCTCAAGGGCAATATTCAATCTGTTAACAGCAATAGGATACTCAGCTCTGACGTATATGTAACCCTGATGTGCACCGATTGCATAACCGGCAATAGTCATAGCCTCAATTACACAGTGGGGGTCACCCTCGAGAACTGATCTGTCCATGAATGCTCCGGGGTCGCCCTCGTCAGCATTACAGCAAACATACTTAACGTCGTTGACAGAAGCCTTGGCAAACTGCCACTTACGTCCTGTGGGGAAGCCAGCGCCTCCTCTACCTCTCAGGCCGGAAGCAAGAAGCTCATTAATAACATCATCGGGAGACATGCCGGACAGTACCTTGGCCAATGCCTGATAGTCACCAGCACCAATAGCTTCCTCAATGCTCTCAGCTGCGATAACGCCGCAGTTACGAAGAGCAATACGAAGCTGCTTCTTGTAGAAGGGAGTCTCAGCAAAAGGAATAATGGAACCATCCTCGTGAATTGTACCCTCGTACAAATACTCCTTAACCATGGAACCACCGGGAACCAAGTGCTTCTCAGCAACAGTCTTAGCATGCTCGGGAGTAATCTGTGCGTAGAATGCTCCCTCGGGATATACGATCATGATTGGACCCAATGCACACAGACCAAAGCAACCGGTCTTAACAATGAGAACATCATCCAATCCCAGCTCCTTGAGAGATGTCTCCAGCTGCTCAATAACCTTAGCAGAGCTAGATGAAGTACATCCTGTACCGCCACAAACCAAAACCTGCTTGCGATAGCCGGTATGGGCTGCCATTTTCTCGCCCTCTTCTCTGACGATAGTTCTAATCTTAATGAGATCCTCGTATTGTGCCTTAATGGCATTTAATTCAGCAATTGTCATATCCTGGACCTCCTTTAATCAATATAGTGTGACAGCATGTCATCAACCATGTCAGGTGTGAGCTTGCCGTATACATCATCGTTAATAACTACAACCGGAGCCAATCCGCAGGCACCAACGCAGCGGCAGGTGTCAATGGAGAATTTGCCATCGGGTGTAATGCCGCCGGCAGAAATGCCCAGCTTCTTCTCAATAGCCTCCAGAACCTTGTCTGCACCCTTAACATAGCAAGCTGTACCAAGGCATACGTTAACCTTGTACTTGCCCTTGGGTGACAATGTAAACTGTGAGTAGAATGTTGAAACGCCGTAAACCTCAGCTAATGTAACTCCGAGTCCGTCAGCAATCATCTGCTGAACTTCAACGGGCAAATAGCCGTAAATTCTCTGAGCCTCCTGAAGAACAGGCATCAAACAACCGGGCTCATGCTTCTTTGTTTCGATAAAAGCTTTGAGCTCAGCTTCCTGTTCAGGTGTGCCCTTAAAAGGTATCTGTGTCATATTTTCCTCCCGAGAGATATTTGTTGAAATTGCAAGACGCAATCCAACCTATACATTATAGAATCAGACTCGGTTTATGTCAATTTTGCCAGAGAAAAACAATACAATTTTATGAGAGCAATTTTTGCCAAACTTGGAGAATGAAAACAGAAAAAATATTTGAGGATTTACATCGAAAGCGACTGAATAAATGTCCTTACTATATGCTGCTCCTGGCCTTAGTAAACAGTTCCTGATAAAATCCGCCTTTTGCCATCAGTTCCTCATGGGTACCCATCTCAACAATCTGTCCGTTATTCATAACGACGATAATATCTGCATTTTGGATCGTGCTGAGGCGATGTGCTACTATAAAGCTGGTTTTCCCCTTCATCAGCTGCTCAAATGCTTGTTGAATCTTTATTTCCGTTCTGGTATCGATGGATGAAGTTGCTTCATCAAGGATGCACATTTCAGGGGAGCAAAGCATTACTCTGGCAATGCAGAGCAACTGTCTCTGTCCTTGGGACAAATTATCCATGTCATTGCCTATGATTGTGTTGTAGCCATTGGGCATTTTCATGATAAAGTTGTGGCACCTGGCACGCTTACATGCATCCACTATCTCCTGTTCCGTTGCGTCTGGTCTGCCCATGCGTATATTGTCTCTGACGGATGCGTTCTTAAGCCAGGTTTCCTGCAATACCATGCCAAATTTACGTCTCAGGGAACTTCTGGTATAGCTTGCCGCATCTTGTCCATCCAATGTTATAAGGCCGGAATCTGGCTCGTAGAATCTCATCAAAAGGTTAATCATAGTTGTCTTGCCGCATCCTGTAGGACCAACAATTGCAACTCTCATTCCGGGTTTTACCTGAATATTAAAGTCCTCGATCAGTGGCTTGTCCTTTGTATATGAGAAGCACACATTCTCCATTCCAATTGCTCCGCGGCATGCCTCCACCTCTGCCTTGTAAGATTCGTCAGGCAGGGGCTCTGTATCTATCAAGTCAAATATCCTGCCGATGCAGGCAAAGGCGTTCTGCAGTTCTGCGAATACTGATGAAATCTCATTAAATGGCTTGGTGTACTGATTGGCATATGATAGCAAAGCCACTAAACCGCCAACATACAACGATCCTCCTGACATAACGATCATGGCACCTGACAGCGCAACCGCCGCATAGACTATACAATTAACAAACCTGGTAGAGGGATTTGTCAGAGACGAGAAGAAGGTCGCCTTGAGAGCTGTCTTACTCAGAGCCTCATTAGCTTGCTTGAATTTATCGATGGTAGCCTGTTCCATATTGAAGCTGCGGGTTACCTTAAGGTTGCTGATGGACTCGTCCACGATGGATGTTACATTTCCCTTGGCAATAGATTGGTCTTTAAACATGCTAAAGGTTCTTGTAGCTATAAAGTTGGCCGTCAACAGGGAAATAGGAGTCAAAACAAACACGATGGCAGCTACTACTGGACTAAGCACGACCATAAACACCATGGTTCCCACAATAGTCACCACGCCGGTAAAAAACTGGGTAAAACCCATTAGCATGCCGTCAGAAAAAGTATCTACATCTGAAATAATACGGCTAACAACATCTCCATAACTATGTCCATCGATATAGCTGACAGGGAGTTTCTGTATGTGAGAATAGCACTCCTTGCGTATCTCAGCAGAAATACTAAGTGCAACTCTATTGTTGATTACATTCATTATCCACAGGGAAAGTGCTGAAATTCCAACAATTATCAACACTTTAATACATATGGCAATAACCATATGCATATCTACCATATTGGGACCAAGAATATGGTCTATGGCATCTCCTATAGCCATAGGTACATATAGCGAGCAAACCGAAGACGCCGTTGCCAGTATCAGGGACAACAAAATCAAGAACCTGTATTTGGCCAAATAATTGAAAACCCTTGAAACAATTTTCTTGGAGACACCTTTTTTACCCATGGGATACCTCCTGAGAAAACTGAGAATCGTGGATTTCTCTGTATACATCGCATGTGCTAAGGAGTTCCAAATGGGTGCCGATACCTACAACTCTGCCCTCGTCCAATACGATAATCTTATCTGCATTGGCTACTGCGGAGGTCCTCTGAGATACGACAAAGGTAGTTGGCTTAGGATTCAGTGCTGAAATAGCGCACCTCAAGTTATAGTCTGT
This sequence comes from Clostridia bacterium, assembly GCA_017501105.1. Classification (GTDB taxonomy): domain Bacteria; phylum Bacillota; class Clostridia; order RGIG7378; family RGIG7378; genus RGIG7378. The sequence goes on from JAFVXO010000113.1 coordinate 16,818, forward strand.
AATGTAGTCCAAAGCAGCCGAACTATCGTCGAGAATAAGAATCTCCGGGCATGCAGCAATGGATCTGGCAATGGATAATCTGCTTCGCTGTCCTCCGGATAGGTTCTTGCCACCCTGAAGAATTTTGCCATCAAGTCCACCTTTAGATTCAACTACGTCAATAGCTTGGGCAACTGAAACGGCCTTCATTAGTTCCTGATCAGTGGCTCCTTTGCCACCATACTGTAGATTATCCCTGATAGTGCCGGAAAACAGCTTGGCTTCCTGCATGACCGTAGAAACACGTCGGTTTAGCTCCTCCTTATTCCAACGATCAATATCTATACCATCAATTTTTATGGTGCCTGAGGAGGCTTGATAATATCCGGCAATCAAGCTGACCAGGGTAGATTTTCCACTGCCTGTTCCACCGATAATACCGATGGTCTCTCCTCTATTGGCCTTAAAGCTGACATTAGACAATACCTCGGCTCCGGAATAGCTCATTGAAACATTTTGGAACTCTACTGTTCCTGTTTCCTGAGAGACATTTACACTACCTGATGGAGCAGATTCCAAATCCAGAACAACTTCTATTCGTCTACCACAGGCCATGGATCTGGTTATATTTACAATCAAGTTTGCAAGCTTAATCAACTCCACCAAGATTTGAGACATGTAGTTGTAGAGCGCAATCAGACCACCCTGGGTAATAACACCGGTCTCAACTGTAATTGCACCTTTCTTGATCAACAAAACTATAGCGCAATTGATAATCAGATAGGTAAGTGGATTCATAGCAGCTGTAAATCTGCCTACCAATATATTGGATTTTGTTAGAACTTGGTTTGCATAGGCAAACTCGGCGTATTCACTGTCCTCCAGGTTAAATGCCCGGATGACCCTGGCACCGGTAAGATTTTCTCTGGCCTTGCGGGAAACTTTATCTAAATTATTCCTGACCCTGGAGTGCATAGGAATGGTAATTGCCATTATGCCAAAGACAACTACAGCCAAAACGGGAATAACCACAGCGAAAATTAAGGCAAGATTTACATCAATAGTAAATGCCATAATCATGGCACCAAATACTACAAAGGGAGATCTCAAGAACAGCCTAAGTGTCAAATTGACGCCGTTTTGCAACTGATCCACATCGGTTGTCATTCTTGAGATCAGTGTAGTAGTACCAACCCTATCAATCTGTGCAAAAGATAAGCTTTGAATCTTGGCAAACAGCTGCTGTCTCAGATCTCTTGCGAATCCGGTAGCTGCCTTTGCTGCAAAATACTGGGCAACCAATGTACAACCAAAGCCAAGAGCCGCAAACAGCAGCAGTACCAAAAACATCTGAAAAATATAGGTGTTATTGCCTGCAGGTATTCCCACATCAACAATTTTAAGTACAACAAGAGGCACCATTAGTTCAAATGATGCCTCCAAAAGTTTGAAAACAGGCCCCAGAACGGACTCAAGAGTATACTTTTTGAGATTTCTGAGGACTTTCTTCATATTTTCACCTAATCAAAAGTAATTGATTAAACCTTAGCAACGGAAATCCTGCACATGCTACCATTGAGGTCGGACTCGTCGCCATCGTTATTCTCTCTGGAAATATTGACGCACAGAGTCTCGGAACAAATATATTCTGCGTGCTTGCACAAAGCATCTGCCAGGGCATCGTCGCAGCTATACTTGATATTGATGTTATCCATCATATCCAGATCCAGGTTCTTGCGAATCTGCTGTACCTTGGATATGAACTCTCTGGCATAACCCTCGCTGATCAGCGCATCATCGAGCTGTGTATCCAAAATTACAAACAGATTGCCGTCAACCATAACATTGTAGCCCTCCTTGGCGGAAATGCGAATGTCTGTGTTTTCGGCCTTAGCATAGTAAGGAATTCCGGCAATGTCCAGCTGAATACTCTCTCCTGCCTCGATTGCCATAGCTGCCTCTGCTGCGTCAAGCTTGGACAGGGCGGCGGCAAATAACTTGATGTTACTGCCAAGCTCGGGTCCTGCAACCTTGAAATTGGGCTTAATCATAAAATTCATGTAGTCGCCAAGCTTGTCGGCATATACCAACTCCTTGACGTTAAGCTCTTCGCGTACAGTTGCATCCAAATCACCCAAAAGGTCTCGGTGTTTGCTGGCGATATAGATGTGATAGAGAGGCTGACGAACCTTGATCTTGGCAGACTCTCTGGCAGATCTGCCCAGAGAAACCAGGTTACGAGCCAAATCCATCTTAGCCTCCAGTGTTGCATCAACAAGAGCCTGATTGCATACAGGGAACTGTGCCAAGTGAACTGATGTGTCGTGACCAAGAGCTCTGTACATCTCCTCGGAAATGTAAGGAGCGAAGGGTGCCATAATCTTAGCAAGATCACCCAAAATCTCATAGGTAGTAGCATATACAGACTGCTTATCCACATCCAAATCCGAAGCCCAGAATCTGCGGCGTGAACGTCTGATATACCAGTTGGACAAATCCTCGGCGATAAAGTTTTGAATTGCTCTGACGGACTTCATGTGATCGTACTGCTCCATGTATCCGGTGACCTCTTCTGTCAGGCTGTTAAATCTGGAAACGATCCACTTGTCCAACATGGGTCTGTTCTCATAATCCACCTTAAACGAGGCAGGATCAACATTATCAACACCTGCATAGAGGGTGAAGAAGTTAAAGCAGTTCTTGAGGGTCAGGAAGCACTTGCTGACAACTTCCTTAAGGCCATCCTCATCAAATCTTGTAGGTGTCCATGCAGGAGATACAGACAAAATGTACCATCTGACAGCATCTGCTCCGTATTTGTCGAACATCTCAAAGGGATCAACAGAGTTGCCCTTGGACTTGTGCATCTTATGGCCATGCTTGTCAAGCATCAAGTCGTTAACCAATACTCTCTTATAGGGAGACTTGCCGGTAATAAAAGTGGAAATATTCAGCAGTGAGTTAAACCATCCTCGAGTCTGGTCAATGCCCTCGCAGATAAAGTCTGCAGGGAACTTGGTCTCAAAGAAATCCTCTTTGTTCTCAAAAGGATAATGCCACTGGGCAAAGGGCATTGCGCCACTATCAAACCAACAGTCACAAACGTCAGGGACTCTGCTCATTGTCTTGCCGCAGTGAGGGCACTTAATATGGACATTGTCCACATAGGGTCTGTGGAGCTCGATTGTTTCATCGATATCCTCGATGGCCTTCTCCACCAATTCTGCTCTGGAACCGATGCTCTCCAAATGACCGCACTCACATCTCCAAATATTAAGAGGTGTACCCCAATATCTGCTACGAGAAAGGGCCCAATCAACGCTGTTCTCCAGCCAGTTACCGAAACGCTTCTCTCCAACAAAAGGAGGATACCACTCTACAGTATTATTGTTAGCAACCAACTGGTCCCTCATAGCTGTTGTCTTGATATACCAGCTAGGCTTAGCATAGTAAAGCAAAGGTGTGCCGCAGCGCCAGCAATGTGGATAGTTGTGAACCATCTTCTCCTTGCGGAAGAGTTTACCGTTCTCAATCAACCATGTGATGATGTCGGGATCTGCATCCATAACGAATTTGCCAGCCCAGGGAGTCTCAGTATACTCACCCTTGTCATTAACAGGCTGCAATACAGGCAGTTCATATCTCATACCGGTGTTGTAGTCGTCTGCACCAAATGCAGGAGCTGTATGAACAATACCTGTACCGTCATCAGTGGTAACATAATCAGCACATGTTACAAAAAATGCACGCTTAGCCGTCTTGCAGAAAGGCATCAGCTGCTCGTACTCCCAGTACTCCATGTCCTTGCCTGTCATCTCGGCAAGCACCTCATAATCCTCACTCTGGAGGACCTTAGAGGCCAGTTGCTTCTGAACATAGTATACGGTGTCCTTGAACTTAACCTTAACATATGTCTCGTTGGGGTTAACTGTAAGAGCGACGTTGGAGGCCAATGTCCAGGGAGTTGTGGTCCAAACGAGGAAATAAGCGTCCTCGTCAGCCTTCTTAAACTTAACAAAAACTGTATTTACGGAGATCTCCTTGTATCCCTGAGCTACCTCATGGGAAGCCAGACCTGTGCCGCAACGTGTGCAGTATGGCAAAATCTTGTGTCCATCATAAATCAGTCCGGCATCGAAGAAGGACTTGAGTATCCACCACTCGGTCTCGATGTAGTTGTTATCCAGAGTGATATAGGGGTTGTCCATATCAATGGCATATGCCATACGCTCAGTCATATTGCGCCACATACCTTCGTATGTAAACACGGACTCACGGCACTTCTTATTAAATGCCTCAATACCATATTGCTCAATCTCAGTTTTATCATTGAGGCCAAGCTGCTTCTCTACCTCGATCTCAACAGGAAGGCCGTGGGTATCCCAGCCAGCCTTACGCTTGACCTGATATCCCTGCATAGTCTTGTACCTGCAGACAGAATCCTTGAGTGTACGGGCAATAACATGGTGAATACCGGGTCTGCCGTTGGCTGTAGGCGGTCCCTCATAGAAAATAAAGGGCTTGGCTCCTTCACGTTCAGTAGTAAACTTATCGAATAAGTTTTCCTGTTGCCACAGGTCTCTGATGGCCTGCTCGTTGTCTTTAACAGGCTTGGTTGACAAAGATTTAATCATCTATCTATCCCCTAAATTATAAAATCAAACTAATGGCACAAACTGCCGCATCGATTAATTATACCAAAAGGTATTATATTTTCAACGCTTTTTAAGACTCTGAAGAACACGAAGCTCTCTCTCCCCCCATGTTCCGGAGGATGTCCTGATAACGAGAATATTGTCTCTTTCAAGAGCTTCAGGAAGCATAATGCTCTGTTCTCTGGCGGAGATACCGGAATTCATCTCAGGACCATCTGAAATAATTGCAGCCAAAGGCTTCATAGATGTTATCTCCTCAGGCATTACAAATAACATAATGGGCGAATGGGGGTCACAGGGTTTATGTGCACGCAAACCCATATCCTCTATAACATCTGCCACATATCCCATGAAGGGGTCCGAGTTTCTGTCGTCTGAAGAAAGTTCGGCACCGGGTCTTGTATTTATAAAGTAAGGCCTCAATATGCGTGTGTAGCAGCGCTTGGCATTGAGAATTCCCATTAAGGAATCGGCAGGAGCATCAGCAATGGAACTGTTACAACCAATAACCACCATCTGCTTAGCCCTGAGTATAGCTCCAAGACAGCTGTATGGACTGATTCTGTGGCCATCGGGAATTAATACACAGTCAAATGCATTACCTGATCTATGAGGAATATTGACCATAGCATAAGTAGGAGCGATAAATACAGGAATACACGTTCTGATAACACGTCCGTACTTATCCAACATGTTATCTGTATACTCTGCAAGCTCTTCCTGATTCTCACACAGATCGTGGAAAGCCATGTATTGTTTGAAAAATTCACTGTTACGAACAGCCAGTTTAATCTTCTCTACATAGGACAGAATTGTCTTATCCAAATTAAGTGCAGGGGCAGATTTTTCCTGAGAGGCATACGCGGTTACTCTGCGTGTAATCTCCTTGGTTGTAACGCCGATGAACTCGGGGACCTCTGCCACTCTATAGTCTCTGATCTTGCGATAGTAGTTAATCAGGAAGGACTCACATAGGGTGTTCTCTATCTTGGACCATTTGGCTGTTACCTGAGTAACCCCGGACAATCCTGCTTCGTCTAAGGACTTAACAATACGATTATAGTCTGCAATCTCCGATAACTTGCCGATGTTCTCGCGCCATACTGAAATCTGAGACAGGATATTTGCAAATCTATAGCTGAGGAAGATTTCAAAACCCACCAATTGAACAGTATCCAAAAATTCCCTAAGTCCAGCGCGGAACTCGTTAGCAGCCTTATCGTACTCGATAAGATGTGAGGACAGCAGCGCTGTATCGTATTCCTTAGTCCTCATTGCTGCAACATGCTCATTGTCGTTAAAGTCAGACAGGCCAAAGGCTGTATACCAATCTGCAAAATCTAAAACTCTGCGGATATCCTCTGAAACGCCTCTGAACTCCCCCTTGACAGCACGGCGTATTAAATCCATGCCGTAGTCAAAAGACTGTCGAATTGTAAATATACGAATACATTTGTCAATGATCCCAATCTTGTCAGAGGTTTTTAGCTTCTTCCAATTCTTGGAGAAGTAAGTGCTCATCTGTTTCTTGGCCTGGCGCTGATCCTTGTCAAACAGTTTGACCTTGTCGTCTGCCAGTGTGTCCTTCCACATAGTCATTTCATTAATAGAGAAGGATTCAGCCGGAGTCTCAACAAAATCCGCCGTCTGCAATATCAGGTTGTTGTATTCCTCCTGGAGCACTACAGCAGCCTTGGCCTCCTCAGAAACCAATGCAGGCTGTGCCCACACATCTGAATCCAGGTTAACATATGTGCAGTCAGGTCTGCCGGCCAGATATCTGACAGGTTCAGAAAGATTGCGAACTCTCTTCATGTCGACGGGTGCAGGCAGCTTGGCAACATCGGCCAAAATGTTGCCTCTATCCCTGACAATGGCCACATCAGATGACAGCTTGTCCAACATGGTTGTCAGCTTATCAATATCCTCTGCGGAAATAGATGTAAGCTTACTTCCCCAAAATGGGTTGTTTCTGGCAAGGCCTACATTCTCAATATGTCTCTCAAGCTCTCGCACCTTGTCAAGCTTGGCGGCCAATTCCTTAGGCGTCCAACCTTCCGGATTGGCAATAGCAATTTCAGGTATAGACTCCTTACGGTCGGAAAATCTCTTTTCCAAAACTAAAATACAGCCGTTTACACCATAGAGTGTCATACCTGTATTGCCGATCTTACCGTTAACATATGCATAAAAGTTGGATACATCACCACGTGTTCTCTCAATACTCCTGTATGCCTCGGCAATCCTGGGAGCAGAAAGTCTGGTTGATTCTCTGTTGAAGAAGTCAATAGAACGCATGAACGCGCTGACAATACGTCTGTTATCCTCCTGTACGTCGCCTGTAAGCCTGATATACATCTCTCCCAGACCAACATTGTCTAGGGCGGCGCAAATCTGATCCAACACAGCGTTGTCTCTTGTTGTAATAAGTAACCTATTGTCATTTCCAATGGCATTGGCAGCAAAGTTTACAACATTTTCATAGGGGGCTCTGTCGTCGGTGGCATCCAGTAACAGACATCCGTTCTTAGTCGCATCATGCAGAGCCAAAAGTCTGCTCATATCGTTGTTATAAAGATAATAGAGACTGTCAGGCGCTGTAATCTTGTCAATGTCTTCATTCTGTTCAACCGATCTGCGTGGAAAGGTTTCCTTTGCAAAAATGCTATCCATATTGGAAAATCCAGGCATAATGGAAACCTTTTCATTAACAGAAAAAGCTGTAAACTCCATCTCCTCTGATCTATCTGCACAGAACAGTGTCAGTTCCCATACGTCGTACGTCAATCCTGTCTCCGAGCACAGCTGATACAAAGCTGGATCTACGGCTGCGATGGCATTGCGAGGTTCTGAACCAGTATCAAAATTGCTATAAATATCTCTGTCATTGAGAGCTTTAAATTTTTCCTGTAAGCCCAAATTAGGATGCAACGTAGCCTTAGGCGTTGAACTAAGTTCCAGAGCCGAGTCGGTCAAAATATAGTTAATCTGTAGGGTAAATATCGGATGGGTCTGTATCGAGTCCTCTGTACATCCGGCAGAAAACATAGAACCAATGCCAAAAAACAGCCTTATGTTAGTATCAAGGGAAATATTGCTGAGGTTTGAAACAAACTCGTCGTCTATCTCACTTAGAGGTATCGTAATAGTACGGTTGCCAGACATAAACTTACGGTCTATGTGCTTGAGATAGGAAGAATCTATCTTGAAAATACGGTGATCACCGGGGTTGTAAACGGTACCTGTGGTGTCATAATTAATGAAGCCAGTAAGGTTAAAATCAGACATACTCTCACCTCAATTTTTAATGAAATAATTATACATTGTATTGACCAGACATTCAACGGGTGTTATAATCCAAATCTGTTGTCGGTGTGTCGGAATTGGCAGACGATGCAGACTCAAAATCTGTTGTCCGCAAGGGCGTGTGGGTTCAAGTCCCACCACCGGCACCAAATATCGGTGGTCTTCATTTTGAGGCCACCGGTTTCTTTTTATTAATTCTGCTTGCTGAGGCATACATGGTTCACTTATTGTTGGCAATTATATATCTTGCATTCATTGGATTGGGACTGCCCGATTCTCTATTCGGCACCGCCTGGCCGTCTATGTACGGCAACTTTGGCGTTCCCGTCTCATATGCCGGTGCAGTGTCTATGATAATTGCCGTTGGCACCGTAATATCCAGCCTTAACGGCGACCGGCTAACCCGTAGATTTGGTGCTGGCAGAGTAACAGTATTCAGCGTTGCACTAACAGCATTTGCTATTTGGGGATTTTCATTCAGCAACTCCTTTGTTTTGGTTTGTATATTTGCTGTTCCTTACGGTCTTGGTGCTGGCAGTGTTGATGCCGCACTTAACAACTATGTGGCCCTGCATTACGAGAGCAGACACATGAGTTGGCTTCATTGTTTCTGGGGAATCGGTACGATAATTGGTCCATACGTAATCGGATTTGGCCTGGCCAACAGGGGCACTTGGGTCTGGGGCTACAGAATGGTTGGCATATTCCTCGTTGCAATTGTATCTATTCTTCTGTTTAGTCTTCCACTATGGCATAACAGAGCGCCGGAGCATACTAAAAACAAAGACAATAAAAAAGCTCTGACACTTAGGGAAATCATTCGAATTCCAGGTGCCAGAGAAGTTATGCTTACATTTTTCTGCTATTGTACCTTGGAGGGTACTACAATGTTATGGGCCAGTAGCTACATGGTACTCAATTGCAACATCCCCGAGGACATGGCTGCCAAGCTCGCCTCACTGTTCTATATTGGTCTGACAGTTGGCAGAGCCGTCAATGGATTTCTTACTGTGAAATTCTCAGATGCTCAGATGATCCGAGCCGGACAAGTTGTAATTGCAATTGGATTAATTACAATTCTGCTATCTCCCGGTATTGTACTAACCATTGTTGGATTAGTATTAACGGGCCTCGGATGTGCTCCAATTTATCCTTGCATTATTCACTCCACCCCAAATCACTTCGGAGCCGACAAATCTCAAGCTGTTATTGGTGTACAAATGGCCAGTGCATACACTGCCAACTGCATTATGCCAGCCATGTTTGGCCTGATTGCCAACAGCATCAGCGTATCTCTGCTACCTGTTTATCTGTTAATTGCACTGGTGTCTATGGCTGTAGCTCACGAGAAGCTGGAATCCAAACACCGTATACCCGCTTAATGTGGCCTACTTGCCCTCAACCAATGCTGCAATCATAGAGCATGCATCCTTAATATCAATAGAAGATGTATTGATACACAGGTCATAGTTTTCCTTGGCTCCCCACCTGTTTCCGGTCATATTCTCGTAGTATTTGGCCCTGTTTTTGTCAACCTTGGTTAACATCTTTACCAGCTCTTTGTCGGAGAGGTTTTCGTTCTCAGGAGCCTTCAGCCTGCATCTGGCGATCTTATCTTCCAATTCTCCATAGACGAATATTCGCAGAGGTTTTTTGTTCCTCAGCAGACTATCAGCGCATCTGCCAACGATAACACAATCAGATGTATCAGCCATATCGTTCAAAGTATTTGACAATTCAGAGATAATAGAGGTCTGATTTGAAATCATAACATCAGAATAATCATTGTGAAGTGTCATTCCAATTGTTATTGGATAATAAACAATGGGTCTCTTCTCTACGATCTGTTTTACGTAATCAGTTGCCAGATTAGTTCTCTTGGAAATTTCCTCAATAATTTCTTTATCATAATAGGCAAAACCTAATTTCTCCGCCAGACGCTTTCCTACTTCTCTGCCTCCGCTTCCAAATTCTCTGCCAATGGTAATAATTCTATTCATGGTTTTACCTCCATTAACACATAATAAGAGTATCTATAAATATATTATTTTTACTCACAAATATTGTCAAATTGTGATTTTTACATGTGGTATAATCTCAAAAATCATTTATAATCAATGTAAATGAATACTAATTAATTTTATTATATAACGAGGTATTAATTATGGCACCAAGAAAAAAATCATCCACAGCTATTGTAGTTACTGACGCTGCAACAACTCCAGCTAAGACAACCAGCAGAGGTCCCTCCGTGGATATTTATATGGAGTATCATGGAAAACAATTCTCTGTTAAGGACATTACCAAGGCTGTTAAGGACATTGCATGCAACTCCAAGAAATGCAAGGTATACGTCAAGCCTGAGGATGGCAAGGTATACATTGTTGCTGACGGCGAACAATTTTCTATCGAACTGTAAACTGTACAAAAAAAGAGCTGCTACGGATCGTACTCTTAAGGATAGTAATTGTCGACTTCATTCAGTTATATTCTTATAATATGAATGTAAATTGCGACTTTAAGCTATGAGGTAACTACCACATACTTGACAGGTGTGGTACTATCTGGCAAATGCACTTTTGGTCGTGGTCGTCAATAGCATAAGGCCCCTTGTTATATTTTGACGTCTGCGATTTTTGTGCAGACGTCTTTTTTGTCGCTTTTTATAAATATTATAAAAAGGAAGAAAACAAAATGTTTTCCAAAATCAAACTGTCATTATCAACCATCAACTACAAGCTCTACTTCGCACTTTTAGTCCTCGGATTAGCACCCACAGTGTACACCACTATGCGCGTGTTTTTTCTCGGCTCACTTCCCGGAGAATACTCTTTCTCAATCGCAGGGCAATTATCGTGGGTAAATCTGCTTTATGAAATCATAAACGAGGCAATTATTCTACCGTTGTTTTATTTCATCGGAAAGGTGGCAAATGACAAAAAAGAGTTCGCCAACCGAGTGAAAACAGGAATGTTAATGTCCTTAGGCGTTTATCTTATTTTGTCCGTTGCTATCGTTTGCTTTACAAAACCGCTTTTGTCGCTAATGGCAACCGATGTTAACATTTTTGATGCTTCGGCTACATATATTCGTATTGAAAGTATAGCAAACATATTTTTAATACTTACACAATTCACACTCGTTGCGCTTGTGACAATAAACAAGAGCAAATATCTTTATATTTTAACCTTTGCAAGACTTGTATTAAGCCTTGTTTGTGATACATTCCTTGTATCATCATTGCCTATATCCTTAACCCTCGGCGTAAACGGAATTGGTTACTCAAATATTGTTGTTAATATTGTTTTACTTGCTGTATCACTTGTACTTCTTTCAAAAGAAAATATCAACATTTTTGACAAGGCAAAACTTAATTTTGCTTGGGTAAAAGAATTTATAAAAATAGGAGGTATTTCCGGACTCGAGTCCCTTGTTCGCAATATTGCATATATGGCGATGATTTCCCGCATGGTAAATGTTGTCGGTGAACAAGGCACCTATTGGGTTGCAAATAACTTTATTTGGGGTTGGCTGTTGCTTCCTGTTTTGCAACTCGGCGAACTTATCAAGCAAGAAACCGCAATCGATAAAGATAATATACGTAAAAATAGTCTTGGATATTTTGGACTTACTGCGATTATATCTGTGCTTTGG
>JAFVXO010000114.1 GCA_017501105.1 Clostridia bacterium
GATAGTGAGCATTATCATGCTCACGGACAGAGACGTTCCGGACCCAACCATAGATACCTATCCCAACGACAACTCTGTATATAGCGCCAAGGTAATTGAGGACGTGCTCACAGCCGTGATGGGAACAGCGATGGAGGCCGTAATTCCCCAGGGCGAGGAGGTATTTAAGGCCACAGTGGATCCGGAAGCCACTGACAGCTATGAGATGTGCATCTATACAAACGGGGACAGCCACGACTTCTACATGAGAGATCCCGTTACAGAGGAGTTCTATAGGGTTTATGAGGGCTTTGACCCCCAGGGAGATCCCAATGTATACAGATATGTGCTGGGTGGAGCACCTGTGTACATGATTCATGTTCCCCTTGAGACAGCCACAATGATTTACATTTGGCAGGACAAGCTGCCCTTGATTCAGTGTCTGGACTACGATATGCACGACGTGGACCTGGATGGCACAGATGAGATAGTTGCCTACACCGGAGAGGATGGGGAAACTGTGGTGCTTGTGGACGTTACAGAGCAGGGCTGTTATACCTGCGACATAGCTGAGGCTACCGGAGCCGATACAGTGTCCTTCTACTACCGCAGCAGGCTGTCATGTTTTGAGTGCAAGACCGGTGGTGGTTATCCTGCATTCTTTATGCTGAGGGATGGAGACCTGGTGGAGAGGGAACGCCAGTTGGCGGTTTACGAGGACTATCTGTTCCCCAACAGTTCTGCCGAGCGGCTCAGCTATTCCGACCTGTACATTCTCTATTCATCCACAGTCAGCTATGCATACAACGAGATCGCAGCACGCCACGGATGTGTATTTGAGGACACAGAGTTTGCCAGCTATTTCTCTACCACCAGGTGGTACAAGCCGGTGGAGGGATTCTCCGAGAGGGATTTGACTTCAGTGGAACTGTACAACAGCATAACTATTCGCAGTTACATGAATAATGTAAATGCAAATACATACAACTACAACGCAGACTATTCCAAGGCGGATCTGGATGCAGACGGAGATTTGGAGCAGATTGGCTTGGCCGACGGTACCCTGCAGGTAGACCAGCAGCAGTTGGCTGTGGCAGGGAACATGACACCTATGTACTTCCACGTGGTGGATATCAACATCGAAATCCCGGGATTCCAGGTGGCCGTTGTGGGATATACCCCAGAGGGCAAGTTCGCAGTGGAGGTGTTTGACTTTGCCAACAGCACCCTCAGCAGCACAGGAGTTATCTACGGTTACACGGACATCAGCTATCCCGGAAACGGACGCATTGCTGCAAAGATGCCATGCGGACTGCTGTATGACCACATTATGCAGGATATTACAGAGGTGTACACTCTGACAGAGGGCAAGTTGCTTCCCGAGGCTACAGAGGCCTATTACCTGGTACAGTTGCTGGAGACTGCTGTGGAACTGGAACTCCATAGCGCCATGAGTACATCATCCGATACAGTCAAGGTAGCTGCAGACACCGAGGTGGTTATTTTGGCAACGGATAGAGTTAATTGGCTGTTTATCCAGGCCGAGACAGGGGAGACCGGCTGGCTGTACTGTTCAGAGGACAAGGTGGGAGACAGAGCTATAGATGAATGCTTCTATGACCTGATAGGAGGATATTGATATGGATCAGTTACTCAGTTCCATTTTCTTTAAAATTAGATATATAACAGACCAGCGCCAGAGGGACCTGATTGAGAAGGCCTACAACAAGGCACTGGAATTACATCAAGGTCAGTTGCGCAAGTCCGGGGAGCCATATATTGTCCACCCGGTACAGGTTACCCTGATCCTGGCAGACATGCAGCAGGACTACTGTGCCCTGTGCGGAGCGCTGCTTCACGACACGGTGGAGGATACTGACTATTCCTTGGATGACGTCCGGGAGGAATACGGCGAGACTATTGCCGCAATCGTAGATGGCGTGACAAAATTGAGCAACATCCCCTATTCATCCAAAGAGGAACAGAAGATGGAGACTTTCCGCAAGATGTTCCTGGCCATGGCCAAGGACTTGCGCGTCATGCTCATCAAGCTGGCGGACCGCATTCACAACATGCGTACCCTTCAGTTCCAGCCCCCGGAGAAGCAAAAGGCCATTGCTGTAGAGACTCTGGATATATACGCACCTCTTGCTAACCGTTTGGGTATCCAGAGGTTCAAGAGCGAGCTGGAGGACCTTTCTCTCAAATACATTGACCCCGAGGCCTACACCCATATCGTAAAGGCTGTTTCGAATCAGTGGTCGGAGAGGGAGATGTTCATATCACAGACCATTGACCAACTGAGGAACGAGCTGGTTCTGGCCAATATTCCCGCCCAGATTGAGGGCAGGCAGAAGCACTACTACAGCATCTACCGCAAGATGAAGATGCAAAATCGTTCCATAGACGAAATCTACGACCTGGTGGCATTCCGCGTAATTACGGACTCCATCAAGAATTGCTATTCCGTATTGGGCATACTTCACGAGATGTTTACCCCCGTTCCCGGCAGGTTCAAGGACTACATTGCCATGCCCAAGCCCAACATGTACCAGTCTATTCACAACACCCTGGTAGGTGGAGACGGACTGCCCTTTGAGGTGCAGATCAGGACCTGGGACATGCACAGAGTGGCTCAGGAGGGTATTGCCGCCCATTGGAAGTACAAGGAAAACTTCAAGGGCAATGACGCCGAAATGGACAAACAGATTAACTGGATTCGCCAGATGGTAGAGTGGCAACAGGACACAGTGGTGGATCCGGACGACTTCGTCCAGAGCATGAAGACCGACATGTTCAGCGACGAGGTATACGTCTTCACACCAAATGGAGATCCTATCAGCTTGCCTGTAGGTTCTACACCTATTGACTTTGCCTACGCAATTCACAGCGCAGTGGGAAACAAGATGATGGGAGCCAAGGTTAACGGTCGAATTATGCCCATCAACTACACCCTCAAGAATGGCGATCAGGTAGAGATTATCACTACCAACAACGGAAACGGCCCCAGCAGGGACTGGCTCAAGATCGTCAAGAGTTCCCAGGCCCGATCCAAGATTAACCAGTGGTTCAAGAAGGAAAAGCGTGACGAAAACATTGCTACAGGTAAGGTACAGTTTGACGCTGAGGTTCGCCGCACGGATGGCATTGCAGAAATGCTCAAGCCTGAGATTACAGAACCCATCCTCCACAAATATAACATGACCAGCATGGATGACCTGTACGCAACCATTGGATACGGCGGTATTACAGCGAGCAAGTTCCTGACCAAGGTCCGAGACCTCTACGAGAGGACCAACAAAACTGCCAAAGACAAGGACGCTGCAGTCGCAGGCATGACTACAGCTGTTGCTCAGGATTCCGAGGCCGCCAAGAGGGCAGAAAAGGCCAAGGCAGCCAAGCATTCCAAGGGCATAATCGTGGCTGGTCTGCCCGGCTGTCTGGTGAATATCTCCAAGTGCTGCTCCCCAATTCCCGGAGACCCCATCATGGGCTATATAACCAGAGGCAGAGGAGTGTCGGTTCACAGGGCGGACTGCAAGTCCAGGCCATCCAGTGAGCTGGAACCAGAGAGATATGTGGAAGTTCAGTGGATAATGGAGGATGACATCGTATATAACGTGGGTCTGTCAGTGGAGGCAAACGACAGAAATGGCCTCCTGTACGACATTTCCGAGGTTATCAAGGAAGAGAAGATACAGTTCAACTCCATAAATGCAGGCAGAGTGAAAAAGGGCCTGGTTACCATTCAAATGGGCGTGGGCATCAAGAACGCCACGGATCTGGACAGACTGATTCGAAAACTGCGCAAGGTAGACAGTGTATACGAAGTAAAGAGAGGCAAGGACTGATGAGAGCAGTTGTACAGAGGGTTACCTCCGCATCTGTTGTGGTAGATGGCCAGACGGTGGGCTCCATTGGCCAGGGCTATATGGTGCTGCTGGGGGTTGCCACAGGAGACACCGAGGCTGATCTCAAATACATATGTGATAAGATTTATAATTTGAGGATATTCGAGGATCAGGACGGCCGCATGAACAGGTGCCTCTCCGACGTATCGGGAGAGATTCTGCTTATTAGCCAGTTCACATTGTTGGGAGATGTCAGACACGGCAGACGCCCTGGATTTGACGGCGCGATGAGGCCTGCTGAGGCCAACGCAATGTACGAGGCGGCGGTCAGGTACTTTAAGGACAACTATGGACTGGAGGTTCAGCGAGGAGTCTTTGGAGCTGACATGAAGGTACAGCTGGTGAACGATGGCCCCTGCACACTGCTGTTGGACAGCACCAAGATACTGTAATGATTGGATTTAAGTGTATAGGCTGTAACTACAACACGGAATTGTTCGAGATTCTGCTGATTTATTTTGACCGCCACAGTGTGGCTACTGTCGGCGACCACACCCCATTTGAACAGTACGAAACAGGCCTTTTGGCAGAGACCACAGATAGTGGCCTCAGGCTTGCTCTGTGCAAAATGGGAACTCCTGTGGCAGAAGTGGTGCTGGATCAATCCGTCCAGGTGGATAATACCCCGGCCCAGTCAATGTTTACGGACCCATTTAAGAACGCAGTCAAGAGGACAGCTGCTGCCCTGTTGACCAAGGAGACCGGATACACCTCGCCCTGGGGCATACAGACCGGAGTTAAGCCAGTGAAGCTGGCCACCCAGTGCCTGGCAGAGGGTATGTCTCCTCAGGAGGGAGCGGACTTTCTGGGAGCAGAACTAAATATCAGGGCCGACAAATGTAATACCCTGTTCAGAGTGGCAGCCAACGAGAGCGCCATCTTGAAAAGCACCCCGACTAACAGCTTTTCCCTGTATGTGGGTACGCCATTTTGTCCTACCATATGTTCCTATTGCTCCTTTGGAGCATATCCCATAGGCCGCTACGAGACCTGGGTGGACAGGTATGTGGATGCAGTAGTGGCAGAGGCCAGAGCTACTGCAGAGGTTCTAATCAAGGCGGGACTAACCTGCGATTGCTGCTATTTTGGAGGTGGAACACCCACGTCGGTCACAGCAGCTCAATTGGACCGCATTATGTCAGGGGTGTTGGAGGCTTTTCCTTCGTTTACAGAGCTGACCTGCGAGGCAGGCAGACCCGACTCAATAGACGCGGAGAAACTAGAGGTGCTGAGGAGGCACGGAGTCCACAGGTTGGCTATCAATCCTCAGACAATGAAGGGGGAGACCCTGGCAAAGATTGGCAGAAGGCACACCCCGGAGGACACCATCAGGGTGTATGAACTGGCCAGGAACATGGGATTCGACAACATCAACATGGACTTGATAGCCGGTCTGGAGGGAGAGACGGAGGAGGATTTTGCAGAGACACTGAGACAGATTCGCCAGCTGAATCCCCAGGGATTTACAGTGCACAGTCTATGCCTCAAGAGGGCCTCTGCCATGATGAGGGGAGAGAATCGCCATTCCACAGACCACAGTGTCATGGACCGGATGGTAAACATGGGCTACGAAACTGCTGCTGCCATAGGTATGGAGCCCTACTACTTGTATAGGCAAAAGAACGCCGCAGGAAATCTGGAGAATACCGGGTTCGCCAGGCCGGGATACTTCTGCAGATACAACGTGCTCATCGAGGAGGAAACCCAGCACATACTGGGGTTGGGCGCCGGTTCTGTGACCAAGAGGGTTGTGGGGCCCGGAGACCTGGAGAGGTGCTTTAACATCAAGGACCCCTTGCAGTATATAGCCGGAATAGATGGCCAGATAACCAAAAAAATAGACTTTTTGAGCAATATGTATTAGAATGCAAGGATAAATTTTCCGGAGGAAAACATGATTACAGTACCAGTAGGAACCAAGGACATTTTGCCGTCAGAGAGACCCGCTTGGGATTATATATGCAATATTATCCACGACACATTCAAGGCCTACGGCTTTGGCGAGATTCGCACACCTGTTTTTGAGGCAACGGAGCTGTTTTCCAGAGGTGTGGGAGACACTACCGACGTAGTAGAGAAGCAGATGTATACATTTGAGGACAAGGGCGGCAGGAGCCTTACCCTCAGACCTGAGGGAACTGCCGGCGTGGTCAGGAGCTATATCGAGAATGGTATGGCCTCTCTGCCACAGCCTGTTAAGATTTTCTACGATATGCCTATTTACAGGTATGAGAAGAAGCAGAAGGGCAGATACAGAGAGTTCACCCAGTGTGGCGTAGAACTGTTTGGCGCAGCTGGAGCCAATGCAGACGTAGAGGTAATTGCTATGGTCAACACCATACTTACCAGACTTGGCATCTCCGACATCCAGTTGGTTATCAACTCCATCGGTTGCCCTAACTGCAGGCCCCAGTACAACGATATGCTCAAGAGCTACTTCTCCGACAACGAGGACAAGCTCTGTGATACATGCAAGGGCAGACTCCAGAGGAACCCTCTGCGAATCCTGGACTGCAAGAGTCACGATTGCAACTGCCTGGCGGAGAATTGCCCCAAGATCACAGATCACCTGTGTCCCGAGTGCGCAGAGCACTTTGAGCAGGTCAAGGCAGGACTAGACGCGCTGGGCATAAAGTATGTGGTAGACCCCTATGTGGTTCGCGGACTGGATTATTACTCCAAGACGGTATTCGAGTTCATCTCCACAGGCATCGGCTCCCAGGGAGCTGTCTGTGCCGGCGGCAGATACGATGGCTTGGTGGAGATTCTGGGAGGTGCACATACTCCTGCTGTGGGTTTTGCCATGGGCATTGAGCGCATGTTGCTCCACATGGAGAGCTGCGGACTGCTGGACAACCTGTCTGCCCCTAAGCCAAGGCTGTATATTGCAGCCATGGGACAACAGGCTGTCATGGAGGCGGAGCGCATTGCATATAGTTTACGGACCAAGGGCGTATACGTGGAGACAGATATAATGAACCGTAGCTTTAAAGCACAGTTCAAGTACGCTGACAAGATAGGTGCAGAGTACACCATTGCGCTGGGAGACAACGAACTTGCCTCCGGTACGGTCAACCTCAAGAGGATGAGTGACGGAACGGTACAGCCTGTGAAACTGTGCAATGTTGTGGACATGTTCTGATTTTCGACACTTTCTGCAGAAAATGCAGATGTTTAAGGTTGACTTTCATAGTTAATCTTGCTAAGATTTCAGTGGTCCATCCTTGGCTTTTTGTCGAGAGTGAACCATAAAAATAATTATTTTTATTTTCAAAAGGAGACATTAGTAATGAAGAAAATTATTGCTACCGTTGTTGCAATGCTTCTGGTTGTTATGTCATTTGCAAATGTTGCTCTGGCTGATGAGAATCCCGGCAACCTTGGCAGATCCTACACAGCAGAGAAGGCTACAGTTACTGTAGACGGCGAGATCGATGACATTTGGGCAGCAGTTGAGTGGACAAAGATTGACGTCCCCTACGATTCTGCATATCCTGATTCTGCATTCGATTACATGGGCACTGATGTTCAGGCTAAGATCCTCTACGATGACACCTACATCTACTTCCTTATCGTTGCAGTCAATGCAGACGAGTTCCACGAGGATGTTATCGAGATTTATGTAGAAGAGGGCGAGAAGACCGAGGGTGCCTACTCTGACTATGCATACCAGATGAGACTTACATATGATAAAAATTACCCTGATGATGGTCTCACAATTTCCCCTGGTACAAATACCACAGAGTTCACCGACGATGAGATTGTTGCACAGAAGGCTCTTTCTCTTTCCGATGACAAGAAGACAGCTACTGTTGAAGTTGCCATGAAGATTCTTAGCCCCGATGGACACAAGGAGGGCGATGTTCTTGGTGTTGAGTTCATGTACACAGACGTAGGTACTCTGGATGGAATTTCCATGGAGCTTGAGAATTATCGCTGGAACGTTCTCGAGGTTGATGAGAACGGTGACGAGACTGGCGTTACCAGACCCTATCTGGAGACATTGAACTTCGGCGACCTCGTTCTTGGCGGCACAGCAGATCTCCCTGTAGAGGAGCCTACAACAGATCCTGGTACAGAGGCAACTCCCACAGCAGCACCTTCTGGTGATGCTGGCGAAGGCGATGAGGAGCCCAACAACACATGGATTTACATCGTTGTTGCAGCAGTTGTTGTAGTTGCTGTAGTAGTAGCAGTTATCGTTGTTTCTAAGAAGAAGAAGTAATCCTAACTGACAACTAACAAACACTAAACGGTCAGGCATAGAGCCTGGCCGTTTTTCTATGTTCATTATATGTGTGTTTTCTGGAACAAAAGGGCAAAAAACATTAATTGTTTTAGCGAGATAAAGTGCTAAAATACAAGAAATGTCAGAAATGAGGAGGTATGTGGATTATGGATATGCATGGATCTGAGATGAATACCCTATTTGAAGCAATACTTTCTCTGCAATCCGCAGAGGAATGTGCCATGTTTTTTGAGGATATCTGTACAATCAAGGAGTTGCAGGCTATGGCCCAGCGCCTACAGGTTGCGCAGCTGCTTGACTCCGGTAGGAATTACGTGGAAATTTACCAGGACACGGGAGTTAGCTCCGCGACTATCTGCCGTGTTAACAAATGCCTCATGTATGGCAGAGGAGGATATCGTATAGCCTTGGATCGCATGAAAGATGCGGAGGAAAACAA
This sequence comes from Clostridia bacterium, assembly GCA_017501105.1. GTDB lineage: Bacteria > Bacillota > Clostridia > RGIG7378 > RGIG7378 > RGIG7378. The sequence goes on from JAFVXO010000114.1 coordinate 8,579, forward strand.
TGAAGATAGATAACAGCATTTTTACAAATGAGGAGCGGGCAATATTTGCTCTGCGCAGCCTCTATGACCAATACGGATATAACCGCTACAAAATGGGGCGATTCGAGGAGTACGATCTGTATGTCCGCAACAAGGACTTTCTGGTATCCGACGAGGTTATTACATTTACAGACCGCAGTGGTAGGCTGAAGGCCCTCAAGCCAGATGTTACCCTGTCCATAATCAAGAATACCACAGACGCCCCGGGCAAGGTTCAAAAGTTATATTACAACGAAAATGTATACAGGGTTCCTGAGGGCAGTCGCTCATTTAAGGAAATCATGCAGGCGGGAGTGGAGTGTGTAGGTGACCTGGACACCAAGAGTATCGCAGAGGTAGTACTGTTGGCAGCCCGTAGCCTTGACATGTTGTCAGACAGGTTTGTTCTGGACGTATCTCATATGGGATTTATATCCGCAGTGCTTGATGCCAGTGGCCTGTCAGACTCTGGCAAAAACCGAGCTCTAAACTGCTTCAGACACAAGAACCTCCACGAACTGGATGAGGTCTGCAGAGCAGAAGGGGTGGATTCCTGCAAGCTCACCGCCATTCTGGATTGTTGTGGCAACCCAGCCCAGGTTTTGCCCAGGATAGAGCAACTGCTGGTGACTCCTGCTGAGCAGAATGCATATCAGGAGTTCCGAGAGGTATGTGATGCTCTGGAGGATAGCGGTTACGGCGACGCTCTGAGGGTGGATTTCTCAGTAGGAAACGACCTTAAGTACTATAGCGGCGTGGTGTTCAAGGGATATGTGGAGGGCATACCTACCGGCATCTTGTCAGGAGGCCAGTACGATGCGCTGCTCAGGAAGATAGGACGCAACAGCAAGGCAATCGGCTTTGCAATCTATGTAGACTTGCTTGATAAAATGGATGGCATGTCAGACAATATGGTGGCAGTGGAGGAATATACACTTGAAAACAATGGTTAACATCGCATTGCCCAAGGGACGCCTTGGTGAAAAGACATATGCTATGCTCAAGGCAGCTGGATTCGAATGTCCGGCCATAGAGGAGAGTAACCGCAAACTGGTATTTGAAAATCCCGAGAAGGGTGTCAGATATTTTTGGGTCAAGCCTTCGGATGTGGCCATATATGTAGAGCGAGGCGCTGCAGACGTGGGTATAGTAGGCAAGGACATCCTGCTGGAGTACAAACCCGACGTGTACGAGCTGTTAGATCTTGGGTTGGGTAAGTGCCGCATGGCAGTGGCCGCTCCAAAGGGGTTCAAGGAAACCACAGGAACCACACTCAAGGTGGCCACCAAGTTTCCCAACATCGCACAGAGCTACTACGATTCCAAGAGCAGGGATATAGATATCATAAAGCTCAACGGCTCCATAGAAATCGCCCCGTTGCTGGGCCTGTCCCACGTGATTGTGGATATTGTGGAGACTGGAGGCACCCTGAGGGCCAACAATCTGGAAGTCTGTGAGGAGATAGTTCCCATCAGCGCCAGAATGATTGCCAACAAGGCAGGATACAAGTTTAAGTATCAGGAGATTAATTCCATCCGACAGGGACTGGAGAGACAGAGGGAGGTACAACAGTGATTTCCATAATGAAATACGGCGAAATCAGCAACTCTGAGATATTTGCCAGACAGAGTCGGATTGCAGATACAGAGGCAATTGTGGCCGAAATTATCAGCAATGTACGTCAGAACGGCGACAAGGCCGTCCTGGACTATACCGTCAAGTTTGACAAGGTGGTTTTGGACAATATGGAGGTAACCCAGGAGGAAATCGACCAGGCATTTGCGGCAGTAGAGCCTGAGTTTCTGGACATACTCCGTAAGGCTGCAGACAACATCCGCAGCTTCCACTCCAGACAGGTGCGCAACAGCTTTATCATTACAGAGCAGGACGGAGTTGTGTCGGGGCAGAAGATAACCCCTATTGAAAAGGTGGGCCTCTATGTTCCCGGTGGAACAGCAGCATATCCTTCCACTGTTCTGATGGATACAATACCAGCCAAGATTGCAGGATGCGGCCAGATTGTTATGGTCACACCTCCAGGTCGAGATGGCAGGGTAAATCCCGTCATTCTGGCAGCGGCCAAGATTGCAGGGGTGCAGCGCATATTTAAAATGGGTGGTGCCCAGGCAGTGGCAGCACTGGCATATGGCACAGAATCAGTGCCCAAGGTGGACAAGATCGTAGGCCCCGGCAATGCATTTGTGGCTGAGGCCAAGAAGCAGGTGTTCGGCCAGGTGTCCATAGATATGATTGCCGGTCCCAGCGAGATATTGGTGGTGGCTGACGGCAAAAGCAACCCAGTACACGTGGCTGCAGATTTGTTGTCCCAGGCTGAGCACGATACCATGGCCAGCGCAGTTCTGGTAACAGACAGTGAGGAATTGGCACAGGCAGTCAGCCTTGAACTGGAGAGACAAATCCCCCTGTTGCCCAGAGCTGAGATTGCCAGAAAATCCATCGACAGCAACGGCAAGATTATAATTGCCCAGGACCTTAGGGTGGCAATTGAAATTTCCAACGAAATCGCCCCGGAGCACTTGGAGCTCATGGTGGATAATCCCTTTGACTACCTGGACGGAGTCAAGCACGCCGGTTCGATTTTCATGGGCAGAAATTGTCCAGAGGCATACGGCGACTACTATGCAGGTCCAAACCACACATTGCCCACCAGCGGCACAGCCAGATTCTCCAGCCCCCTGTCTGTAGATGATTTTGTCAAGAAGACACAGTACACCTACTACACAGAGGATGCGTTCAGGAGAGTGGCCCAGGATGTGGCATACTTTGCCCGCAAGGAAGGACTGGAGGCCCACGCCAGGAGCGTTACCTCCAGAATAGAGGAGTAATATGAGTCGTTTTTTTGCAGAAAGGTATCAGCAGATGGATGCCTATGTCCCAGGGGAACAGCCCAAGGACATGGAGTATATCAAACTGAACACCAATGAGAGCCCATATCCGCCGGCACCCTCTGTAGTGGGGGCAGTAACGGCAGAGCGGATAGAGTTGCTGAGGCTGTACCCGGACCCAACCTGCGGAGTGCTGAGAGCCAAGCTGGCCGGCCTCTGTGGCTATGATGCGGAGAATATCTTTGTAACCAACGGTTCCGACGATGCCCTTAACTTTATATTCATGGCATATGGCAGCAAAGGGGCTATTTTCCCGGACATAACATATGGATTTTACAAGGTTTTTGCGCAGCTAAACGGGGTGTTCTACAGGGAGATTCCCTTGAGAGAGGATTTTACCATCGATCCTGACGAATATATGGAACAGAATCGGTTGATTCTCATTGCAAACCCCAACGCTCCCACAGGCATGAGTATGGATATGGGAGCCATCGAGGATATTATCAGGTCTAACCCGAACTCCATCGTGGCCATAGATGAAGCATATGTGGATTTTGGCGGACAGAGCTGCGCCCCTTTGGTTGCGAAGTACGACAACCTGTTAGTGGTCAGAACATATTCCAAGTCCCGCAATATGGCGGGAGGTCGACTGGGTTATGCCATAGGCAATGTCAAGCTTATTCAGGATCTGGAAAAACTGAAATACTCCACCAACCCATATTGCATTAACAGGTTGACAATGCTGCTGGCAGAGGCTACCGTAGATGCGGACCAGTACTACCTGGACTGCTGCAAGGAGGTAGCCCGTACCAGAGTATGGACAGCACAGGCGTTGACGGAGTTGGGATTTAAGGTGCTGCCATCTGACGCCAACTTCCTCTTTGCCAAGGCAGCGAAAATTGGCGGCAAAGAACTTTACATGGCCCTCAAGGTCAGAGGCGTATTGGTCAGACATTTTGGCAATCCCAGGATTGCAGATTATGTGAGAATAACCGTTGGCACTGCACAGCAGATGGAAAGATTATTGAGATAGTTAAGGAGATTGTAGGCGGAGGTAGTCTATGAGATACAGCGAGGTAGACAGAGCAACTAAGGAGACTCAGATCCAGTTGAGCATTAACCTGGACGGCACAGGCAGGAGCATAGTGGACACAGGCTGCGGATTCCTGGACCATATGCTGACATTGTTTGCATCCCACGGTAAGTTTGATCTGGAGGTAAAGTGCGTGGGGGATCTGGAAGTGGACGACCACCACACAGTTGAGGATGTGGGTATCTGCCTGGGCCAGGCATTTGCAGAGGCTCTGGGAGACAAGAGAGGCATCCTACGCTACGGTAGCTGCATTTTGCCCATGGACGAGGCATTAGTCATGACAGCAGTAGACCTGTCCGGCAGAACATGCTTGTGCTACAAGTTGCCCGTCCGATCACAGAAGATTGGAACTTTTGACACAGAACTGGTTAAGGAGTTCTTTGAGGCATTCACCAGAAAGTGCCCCATGAGTCTGCACATTCGCAGATTGGCGGGCCGCAATTCCCACCACATCGTAGAGGGAGCATTCAAGTCTGTGGCCAGGTCTCTCAGAGAGGCTGTATCCATTGATAGCGCCAATCTGGACAGCGTACCTTCTACTAAGGGAGTGCTGTAAATGATAGGCATAATCGATTACGGTGTTGGCAATCTGTTTTCCCTGAAGTCCTCCTTTAGCGAGGTGGGAGCAGAGGCTTTTGTGTCAGGCAATCCGGAGCAACTGGCCACAGCAGACAGGTTGATTCTGCCCGGTGTGGGTGCCTTTGGAGATGCGGCAAACAAGCTGCGCCAGAGCGGATTGGACAGATTTGTGTTGGACCAGGCTGCAGCAGGAAAACCTTTGATGGGCATTTGCCTGGGTATGCAGCTGTTGTTTGAGGATAGTTATGAATACGGCCACTACCAGGGACTGGGTCTCTTAAAGGGCAGTGTGGTTCCCATGGAGGGGGCTTTGCCAGAGGGACTCAAGATACCTCACATAGGATGGAATAGCCTCCACAAGGTTAACCCCCACAGCAAATTGCTGGCAAATGTGGAGGAAGGAGAGTTCGTCTATTTCGTGCATTCCTTCTATGCCAGCGGCTGTGATGAGTCACTTGCTGCAACTACAGAGTACGGACTCAACATTACTGCTGCTGTGGAGAAGGGCAACATATTCGGCTGCCAATTCCATCCCGAGAAGAGTGGCAAGGTGGGCCTAAAGATTCTGCGCAGCTTTGCCAGCGAAAGGAGATAACTACATGAAGATATATCCGGCCATCGACCTGTATCAGGGCAAGGCGGTTCGCCTGTTTAAGGGTGACTACAACCAAATGACTGTGTACAACGATAACCCGGCTGCAGTTGCTGCGGATTTCAGAAGCAAGGGGGCGGAATGTCTGCATCTGGTAGACCTGGAGGGCGCACAGAAGGGCGTTCCCGCCAATCAGAATGTTATCCGCGAAATAGTAGATGCTTTTCAGGGCTTTGTAGAACTGGGAGGCGGTATCCGCACCATGGAAATTGTCAGGTTCTACCTGAACGCCGGAGTGGATAGAGTTATCCTTGGTACGGCCGCAGTTGAGAACCCCGAGTTCCTCTCAAAGGCAGTGGGGGAGTTTGGAGACAAAATTGCTGTAGGCGTAGACATCAAGGATGGCTATGTGGCCATCAAGGGATGGACTGAGAAGTCCCAGACCACAGCGGAGGAGTTTTTTGTACAGATGAAGGAGTTGGGTGTTTCCACTATTATCTGTACCGACATTTCCAGAGACGGTGCAATGCAGGGAACTAACCTGGAGCTCTACAGCAACCTGTGCAAAAATTACGACATAGACATTATTGCATCCGGAGGCGTTTCTTCAATGGAGGACCTGCGTGCTCTGAATCAGATGGGTCTCCACGGCGCTATTGTAGGCAAGGCATATTACGTAGGTGCAATCGACCTGCAGCAGGCAATTTTGGAGGTACAATGATAACTAAGCGAATCATCCCCTGTCTGGATGTCAAAGATGGCAGAGTGGTCAAGGGTGTCAACTTCCAGGGACTGCAGGATGTGTCATCTCCCGTGGATCTGGGCAAGTACTATAGCGACAACGGCGCAGACGAGTTGGTGTTTTACGACATTACCGCCTCTAACGAGGGACGCAGGCTGTTTGCAGACATCCTCACCCAGGTGGCATCCACCATATTTATTCCGCTGACGGTGGGTGGAGGAATTAACTCGCTGGACGATTTTGAGAGGGTGCTGAACTGCGGAGCAGACAAGGTCAGTGTCAATTCCGGAGCTATCCGCAACCCGGATCTTGTAGGTGCAGCTGCTAAAAAATACGGCGATCAATGCGTAGTGTTATCTGCAGACATCAAGCGGGTTAATGGAGAGTTCAGGGTGTTTGCCAAGGGAGGCCGAGAGGACACAGGCATGGAGGCAATATCCTGGATTAAGCGCTGCGTGGACAACGGCGCCGGAGAGGTGGTAGTAAACTCCATCGATACCGACGGCGTAAAGCAGGGCCTTGACCTGGAAATGCTGGAGGCAGTGTGCAATGCAGTGCAGGTGCCTGTAATCGCATCCGGTGGAGCGGGTTCGGCAGAGGACTTTGTCAAGCTGTTCTCCCGATTGCCCCAGGTGGATGCAGGTCTGGCCGCCTCAGTATTCCACTTCGGCCAGGTAAATATTACTGAGCTAAAGAAACAACTAAGACAAAACAATATTCCGGTGAGGTTATAACATGATAGACATCAATATGCTTAAGTTCGACGATAAGGGATTGATCCCTGCCATTGTAGTAGATGCAGACAGCAACAAGGTGCTGACTCTGGCATACATGAACAAGGAGAGCCTGGAAATAACCATGGCAAAGGGATTAACCTGTTTTTACAGCCGCTCCAGACAGGAACTGTGGCTCAAGGGGGAGACCTCCGGAAACTACCAGCACGTAGTCTCAATAACAGCTGACTGCGACGGAGATGCATTGACAGTTCGCGTTCGCAAGGATGGCCCCGCATGTCACATGGGAACCGACTCCTGCTTTACCCAGGAGGTATTTTGCGGAGATGAACCCGACGGATTTGCTCTGGAAAGCCTGTATCAGTTGCTCCAGGGCCGCAAGGCTACCTTGCCCGAGGGCTCCTATACAACCTACCTGTTCCAGAAGGGTCTGGACAAGATTCTCAAGAAAGTGGGCGAGGAGAACACTGAGGTTATAATCGCAGCCAAGGCCCAGGATAAAGCCGAAACCATTTACGAAATTGCCGATTTGGCATACCACGTAATGGTGCTGATGGTGGAGATGGGAATCAGCCTGGAGGACATCAGAGCAGAGTTGGCAGGACGCCACGTAATTGACCACAAAGTCAAGCAGGAAAAGATGGTCTAGGCCCCGCGAAAGTTGCATTTTTCGTTAAAAACAATTAACCGTAAATATCTTAAATCCATATTTATTAGTTTGTTTGCTTCATTGACCCGAGAAGCGCTGAATGGTACAATTCTAAATTAATTTCAGCTAGGAGCAAGGGTATGCAGACATATTCAGGAAGCAAGAAGAATATCGACTGGAACAACCTGGGTTTTGGTTACATCAAAACCGACAAGCGCTATGTATCCAACTACAAGGATGGCAGTTGGGACCAGGGCACTTTAACCGAAGACGATACGATTACCATGAGCGAATGCGCCTGTGTGCTTCAGTACGCACAGACCTGTTTTGAAGGGCTCAAGGCCTATACCACAGAGGATGGCAGGATCGTATGTTTCCGCCCCGACCTCAATGCGGCCAGAATGGCCGACACCTGCAGACGCATGAAGATGCCGGTCCTGCCTGAGGGACGTTTTGAGGAGGCAGTGGCGGAGACAGTCAGAGCCAATGCCGAGTGGGTTCCCCCGTATGGTTCCGGAGCATCTCTGTACATCAGACCATTTATGTTTGGCTCCGATGCAATCATTGGAGTTAAGCCTGCCAACGAGTTCCAGTTCCGAGTATTTGCAACTCCGGTAGGCCCCTATTTCAAGGGAGGCGTCAAGCCACTTACACTTCGCATTTCAGACTACGACAGAGCAGCTCCCAGAGGCACAGGACATATCAAGGCCGGCCTCAACTACGCCATGAGCCTCTACGCCATTGTGGACGCCCATGAGCAGGGCTACGACGAGAACGTTTATCTGGATTCCGCTACACGTACATATATCGAGGAGACTGGCGGTGCCAATATCATCTTTATCACCAAGGATGGCAATCTGGTTACCCCCAAGTCCGACACAATTCTGCCCTCAATCACCAAGAGATCACTGATGCAGGTTGCCCGTGACTATCTTGGCATGGAGGTTGAGGAGAGACCTGTGGCATTGTCAGAGGTTGATGAATTTGCCGAGTGCGGTCTCTGCGGAACAGCTGCAGTTATTTCTCCTGTGGGCAAAATTGTTGACCATGGCAGAGAGATATGCTTCCCCTCCGGTATGACGGATATGGGACCTATTACCAAAAAACTATATGACACTCTCAGAGATATTCAGTTAGGAAGGATCGAAGCCCCCAAGGGGTGGATTAAGGAGATTATCTAACACTTTGTGATGGCCCTGTCTCTTTAATACGAGACAGGGTTTTAGTTTTAATTTCTCAGGAAAAGAGGATAATACAATGCTCACAATCGACAAGGTATTTCACGCATCAGTGGTACTCAAAAGCATAATTCGTCCAACACCTCTGGTAACAGCCTATGGTGAGGAACTGGACTGCAAATTGTACCTTAAGCCGGAGAACCTGCAGAAGACAGGTTCCTTCAAGCTCAGAGGCTCGGGATATAAGATAGCAATGTTGTCTGAGGAGGAGAAGGCCAAGGGCGTTATTGCCTGTTCCGCAGGCAACCATGCCCAGGGAGTTGCATTGGCAGCCTCCAAGTGCGGCATTTCATCTCTCATCTGCCTTCCCGACAATGCACCTATTTCCAAGATAGAGGCCACCAAGTCCTATGGCGCCGATGTGTGCCTGGTGGAGGGATACTACGACGATGCGTACAAGAAGGCTCTGGAGCTCAGAGATGAGAAGGGCTACACATTTGTGCATCCCTTTGATGACGAGAACGTTATCGCAGGTCAGGGAACCATTGGCCTGGAGATACTCAACGATCTGGACGAGATTGACGCTGTTATAGTGCCTGTTGGAGGAGGCGGACTGATCTCCGGTGTAGCATATGCCATCAAGTCCATTCGCCCCTCAATCAAGGTATACGGAGTACAGGCAGCAGGAGCTCCCAGTATGTACAACTCCATCAATGGAGGAGGCATACAGAGTCTGGAGAGAGTCTCCACAATTGCCGACGGTATTGCGGTTAAGCGCCCCGGCGACATCACGTATGATATGGTATCCAAATATGTGGACGACATGGCACTGGTTACTGAGGACGAGATTTCCTCCGCAATCCTGGCTCTGATTGAGAACCAGAAGATGGTTGCAGAGGGAGCGGGAGCAGTATCCGTGGCGGCAGCTATGTTCAACAAGTTCCCAATTCAGGGCAAGAGAGTTGTCAGCGTGGTATCCGGTGGAAACATCGATGTTACCAGCTTGTCCAGAGTTATTGAGCGAGGCCTCATGAAGTCCGGCAGACAGACCAACCTGCTGATAGAGCTCATCGATAAGCCCGGCCAGCTCAAGGACGTTTCGAGAATTATCGCAGACTGCGGAGGCAACGTTATCAGCGTTCACCACGAGAGAGCAGGAGAGACAGAGAGTATCAACGGCTGCTACCTGCGCATCACCATGGAGACACGCAACTACGACCACGTTCAGCAGATTATAGAGGCTCTTAAGTCCGAGGGCTTCAAGATTGTCAACTAAGGAGAATAAACATGGCAACAGCAGTATATACAAGTAATGCACCGGAGGCCATTGGCCCCTATTCCCAGGCAATTTGCGCAGGAGGAATGGTTTTCACATCGGGACAGATACCGATTAATCCCGCCACCGGAGCAGTTGAGGTGACCACAATCGAAGAGCAGACCGAGCAGGTTTGCAAGAACATACAGGCCGTGCTCACAGCAGCCGGCACATCTCTGGACAAGGTAGTGAAGACTACTTGCTTCCTCAGCAATATGGAAGATTTCGCCGCATTTAACGGAGTGTACAGCAAGTACTTCACCGGCAAGCCTGCCCGTTCCTGTGTGGCAGTTAAGACACTCCCAAAGAATGTTTTGGTAGAAGTGGACACCATAGCAGAGATTTAATAAAGGCAATCAGGAGAGAGTTAATGGATAGTAAAAAATACCAAATTGGCTACTACCCTGTCCCGGGTACATACAACAAATGGGTCACCAAGGACCATATTGAGAAGGCTCCGGCCTGGTGTAGTGTGGACCTGAGAGACGGCAACCAGAGCTTGGTTATCCCCATGAGTCTGGAGGAGAAGCTGGACATGTACCGCCTGCTGCTGCAGTTGGGATTCAAGGAGATTGAGGTGGGCTTCCCCGCAGCCTCCGAGACAGAGTACGAGTTTCTGCGCACCATAATCGAAAGTGACATGATTCCCCCAGATGTAACCGTCCAGGTGCTGACTCAGTGCAGAGAGCATATTATTCGCAGGACCTTCGAGGCCTGCAAGGGAGCTCCCAGCGCAATCATCCACTTCTACAATTCCGTCAGTGTAGCCCAGCGAGAGCAGGTGTTCCGCAAGTCCAAGGAGGAGATCAAGAGGATCGCCGTAGAGGGAGCCAAGCTTGTTAAAAAGTTGGCCGACGAATACGAGGGCAACTTCCGCTTTGAATATTCTCCCGAGAGCTTTACCGGCACAGAGCCTGAGTATGCTCTGGAGGTATGCAACGCAGTGTTGGACATCCTGGAGCCCTCTGAGAACAACAACGTTATTATCAACCTACCTGTTACTGTGGAAATGAGCTTGCCTCACGTCTACGCCAGCCAGGTGGAATATATGAGCGAAAACCTCAAGTACCGTGAGCATGTAACCCTGTCGCTGCACCCCCACAATGACCGTGGAACAGGCGTGGCAGACACAGAGTTGGCACTGCTGGCCGGCGCTGACAGAGTAGAGGGTACACTGTTTGGCAATGGAGAGAGAACAGGCAATGTAGACATCGTAACCTTGGCTATGAACATGTACTCCCACGGCGTCGAGCCCAAGCTGGACTTCAGCAATATGCCCTCCATAGTGGAAACTTATGAGAAGTGCACCAGAATGCACGTATATGAGCGCAGTCCCTACGCAGGAGCACTGGTGTTTGCAGCATTCTCTGGCAGCCATCAGGATGCCATTGCCAAGGGAATGAAGTGGAGAGAGGAGAAGGGGTTGACCACTTGGAATGTGCCCTATATTCCCATTGATCCCCATGACATCAACAGAGTATACGAGGCAGATGTTATCAGGGTTAATTCCCAGAGCGGCAAGGGCGGCATAGGATATCTGCTGGAGCAGACCTACGGCTATGTGCTTCCTGCAGAGATGAGAGAGCATTTCAGCTATCTCTGCAAGGGCGTCTCCGACCACGAGCACCGAGAACTCAAGGCTACCGACGTTCTGGATATATTCACCAGCCACTACATGAACATCAAGACCCCTGTTTCTGTGGCCAACATGAGCTTTACCCAGACTGTCAACGGAGTAGAGGCCTATGTGTCCTTTATCAAGGACAATAATAAGACCACACTTCACGCAGAGGGTAACGGATCGTTGGACGCAGTGAGCAATGCCCTCAAGAACTATACAGGCAAGGATTACAAGCTCAAGGTGTACACCGAGCACAGCATGCAGCGCCAGAGCTCCCAGAGTACCGCTGCAGCTTACATTGGCTTGGAGCTTAGCGACGGCACGGTCACATGGGGTGCAGGAACTGATACGGATATTATCCGAGCCAGTATCAACGCGCTGATCAGTGCCTATAACAATTCATTCAACGACTAGGGAGGCAACCAATATGGGAATGACAATGACACAAAAGATACTGGCAGCCCATGCCGGTCTCGATTCAGTTAAAGCTGGACAGCTGATCAGTGCCAAGCTGGACATCGTATTGGGAAATGACATAACTACGCCTGTTGCAGTCAATGAGTTTAACAAGGCCGGTTTCGACAAGGTGTTCGACAAGGACAAGATCGCAATCGTCTTGGACCACTTTGTGCCCAACAAGGATATTAAGGCCGCGGAGCAGTCCAAACAGTGCAGGGAGTTTGCCTGCAGCCACTGCGTCAGCCACTTCTACGACGTGGGCAAGATGGGCATCGAACATGCTCTGCTGCCCGAGCAGGGAGTTGTGACCGCCGGAGATTGTATTATAGGAGCAGATAGCCACACTTGCACATACGGCGCTCTGGGGGCATTCTCCACAGGCGTTGGTTCCACAGATATGGCAGCAGGCATGGCAACAGGCACAGCCTGGTTCAAGGTTCCCTCCGCAATTAAGTTTAA
>JAFVXO010000115.1 GCA_017501105.1 Clostridia bacterium
TAAACAATGTAAAAACCATCTATAATACATATGAAGAATAAAACCTCTACGCATTACAGATGGGGTTGTTTATGTAAAATTCTGTTTCCAAATAAAAGTGTACACAGTTACACCTTGCCTGCCAATGTATTGTAGAACCTGGTCATAAAATATAGTCCTTCCCAATCAAAAAATTAGCAAATAATTTGATATTACTACGCCAGTACATTATACATATATAATACAAAACAATAAAAACAGCAATATATAAAAGTTGCCCCTTTGACTTTTTTTTAACAATTTAAAAAAAACATAAAACTTTTATTTATTAAAAGAAAAATACTACGCGATTTTGTGTGTTGCATGATACAATGAACCAAAGGCGGTGATGATATGAAAACAACAGATTGGAAGTTTGATTTTTCTTCGCTTCCCCATTGGGATAAGCGTAATTCAATTCCCTATATTTACGATGAGTTTTTAGATATTCCTCAAAGCGACACATTGTGCTGCATATACTCCATCGCTGAAGTATCGATGAGCAATTATTTGGGGTTCTTGGCAATCATCAAAAACAAAGAAAAACCGGAATTATTTTTAAACATAACCGAAGGTATTGCTTTTTGCCCTAATATCTCTGTCAACCTGGATGGAAACTTGATATTTTTACAGGCAAGTATATACAACAAAGATACTCATACAGTCAAAAGGCCAATTTTGATTATCGATATTTCCAAACAGTTTTTTTCATATGTTTCTACCGATAATTATAATCCTTGTTATGAGGTTATAGAATTAAACAAAAATGTTTTCAAGATAAAGGCAGATGCAAACCAAAAGAAAAGCGACAAACGCCTTAATGTATTAAGCAAAAAGAAAATACGGATAAACCGTTTGACATGGCACGATCTTTCTGAACTTAATTCTTTGCCTGAAATGTTGTTCAGAAAAGTGTTTCATGGGCTCATATCCTAATGAAAATTGCTTAGATATCTTTTTCGTAACCCATAGATAAAAAAGCCCCGCTCGGTTGAGCGAGGCTTAATTTTAGTCTTTTTCTGATAGATACTTGTTCACGTGATCTTTGATTCTATCAAAAGTTTCCTGTGAAATTACATGTTCTATCCTGCAGGAATCATCTCTGGCCACATCTGGACTAACTCCCAGGGAGATAAACAATCTGGTTAAAAGCAGATGCCTCTCGTAAATGTTCTCTGCGATGGCTCTCCCCTTGTCCGTGAGATTGATATATCCGTGGTCATCAATATCAATATCGCCAGAGGCCTTGAGATTCTTCATAGCCACACTGATACTAGGCTTGGAATAGCCAAGTCTGTTGGCAACATCGACGGATCTGACCTTGCCTTTCTCCTGATGGAGCACCAATATGGTTTCGAGATAATCCTCAGCGGACGAATGTATTTTCATTACTTCTTAGCAGAAACCTTAGCCAGACGGGAGAATCTGGGAAGTCCATCCTCTCTTGCGATAGGAGTCTCACCCTGAATCAGAGGCAGAGCGTACTTTACAAACTCCTCAGATACAAATGTGCCGTCATTTGTAATCCACTCGTCGGGAACCTTCTTCTCTGTGTTGGCAACAGAGCTAAGGGGCAGGAGAACGTACTCACACTCGTACTCATCCTTGTCTGCTCTCTTAAATCCAACCATCATATCTGTCATGCCGGAGCATGCAGCCTTAACTGCCTCGCGACCTGCGTTGAAGGACTCCTCCATATCGGTCTTGGATCCACAGTGTGTGGCACATCTCTGGAGCAGAGACAGCTCAATGCCTCTTACCTTAGAGCAAATGCCAGCATTCTTAACAGCATTGGCAAGAATGGAGGCTGCGCCGCCCAACTGAGCGTGGCCAAAGGAGTCTGTAGCCAGGTTTGCACCCAACTCGGGGATGTACTTGCCATCCTCTGTGTGGCAACCCTCGGAAACTGCTACAATAACCTTGCCGTTGTTCTCCTCATACTTTCTCTTAACATCTGCCAGGAACTTGTCCATGGAGAAGGTCTTTTCAGGAAGGTAGATAAGGTCGGGGCCGTATCCCTTGTAGCTGGCAAGAGCAGAAGCTGCTGTGAGCCATCCTGCATTTCTGCCCATGATCTCGAAAATACATACCATAGGTGTGTCATAAACGCGAGCGTCCAGGTAAACCTCCATAATGGATGTAGCAATATACTTAGCTGCAGATGCATAGCCGGGGCAGTGATCTGTTCCATAAAGATCGTTGTCAATAGTCTTGGGTACGCCAATAACTCTGCAGTCATAACCTACCTTCTGCATGTACTTGGAAACCTTGTTGCATGTGTCCATGGAATCGTTTCCGCCATTGTAGAAGAAGTAACGGATATCATACTTCTTGAACACCTCAAGGAGACGCTTGTAATCTGTGTCGTCGACGTCGGCATCCTTGAGCTTATATCTGACAGAACCAAGCAGTGAAGAGGGAGTGGTCTTCATCAGCTCCAACTCATGCATATCCTCCTTGCCAATATCGTAGAAATCCTCCTCAAGCATACCCTTGATGCCGTTGGCTGCGCCGTAAACAGCTGTAATGTTGCCCTGAGAAAGAGCCTCAATAAATACGCCTGCAGCACTAGAGTTGATAACTGATGTAGGTCCGCCGGACTGACCAAATATTGCAGCACCCTTTAACTCTGCCATTTGAAATACCTCCAAATATATAAATATACAAAATATGGCTTATAACCTTTCCGATTATATCAAAGGCTCAGTAAGAGGGCAACCCTGCTGATTTTCAGGTTTTTGCAGTATATTTTTCCCTTGTAGCCTCTCCTCCCCTGATGTGTCTCTCTGCCTTGTTGGTGTCCAATACCTTGCGGACCTGCTCGTATAGGATTTTGTCACAATTCCGCAGTTTATTACACACGTCCTTATGTACTGTGGATTTTGATATTCCAAACTGTTGTGCACAGGCTCTGACTGTGCTGTTATTTTCTACTATGTAGTTTCCGAGAATTATACTCCTATCATGTTTTGTGCCGGACAAAATAAATCTCCGTGAACTTGCTATTCCACGGAGATTATATGGGGTACATTTGTTAATTATGTCAGGAAACTAAACCTGCATGCTGCGCTGAATATCTCGCTCTGCAGATTTTGCAGCCATGTCTTCTCTCTTGTCGTATAATTTTTTTCCTTTTGCCAAAGCCAGTTCGACCTTAATAAGGCCATTTTTGAAATATACAGACAATGGGATCAGCGTCAGACCATCCTGCTTGCACTTGAGATGCATTTTTAAAATCTCAGCCCTGTGCAGCAACAACTTGCGAGGGCGCAGGGGGTCCTTGTTAAAGATATTGCCATGGTCGTAGGGACTAACATGCATACCATACACATACATCTCGTTATTGTGGGTAGAAACATAGCAATCCTTTAGATTGACATTACCCGCTCTAATGGACTTAACCTCGGTTCCGACCAATTCTATGCCGGCCTCCAAAGTCTCCAGAATATAGTAATCGTGATATGCTTTTTTATTTACCGAAACTGTCTTAATAGCGTCCTTGTTCATATGTCAAATCATTTTCTGTCCGTTAATCATCAATCCAAATTGCAGGTCAAGTTTCCTTGCAGCCTTCTGGCATAAATTCATCCTGTTCAGGAAAATCTCAAAATATTCCATAACTGTGCAATACTTATTGTCAATTGACAGAGAAAGCGTTATCTGCCTATTAACTTTGTCCACTGTCAGAGATGAATCCGTTACAGAATAGTTGACTCTGTCGTGAATGTCAAAGGAAACCAGCAGGCTGTTTCTGACACGACTCCTACGCACGTCGGACTTGTCTGCGATAATAAGTGCAGCAGCAATAGGCGATACCGGAATGGCTGTGGCCTCGTCGTGGTTGCTGATAGCAGTACATATCTCCGTAATCTCATCTGTTGCAGCACCCATGTCCCTAAGCAAAGTAAAGGCCATAATAGCACTGGTCTGAGCATGGTCCGCTCTGTTAAGCATATTTCCAATGTCGTGCATATGGGCTGCAATCATGCCAAGTTCGACTACCCGATCAGAATAGTCTAAACTCTCTAAAATATACTTAACAAGGCGAGTTACGGTACCAACATGTGTCAAATTGTGTTCCGTATAACCCAGTTCTCTGATTGTTTCGTCGGCCCGCTCAATGTAGGCCATGATTTCCTTACTCTCAAATATCTGCTGATAAGACAACATATGTATCACCTCTTATGCAATTATATTCCATGTTCTTCCGGGAGTAAACCTCTCTATGTACACGGACGGAACAAGCTATGCTCCTATCCGTCCTACTTGAATCTTGAATTTATTCCGGCGTCTTAACCAGGATTCTCTCTTCCCTGCCTGTCATCACATCGATATAGACCAGGAAGGTTTTGTCCATATAGTTTACGGTAATCTCGTAGACATCTTTCTCTGTTCCGTAGTCGGTTGGAATAACTGCTCTGGATATACTATCAACTGTAACATCCGATGAAATATAAGTCAGAGCATCTTCTTCACTAATTGCTGCCTCTATACTGTCCCTATAACTATGGCAGTTAATATAGCCTCTTGCCTCAACACCAACAACAGTTCCGTCTGTTCCATCAATTCTGACCTTGACCAGATCAGGATAGTACCTTACTCCGTCTTTCTCATAGCAATAGTTGACTGTAATTATATTACCTGTGTCAGAGTTATATACAGTTTCAGTATGTGTTGCGACCATTTCCTCAAACCCTATTGCAGCCAGAAAATCTGCCCCCATTTCCTGGGCCTCGGCTATTGAAATATTAATTTCATCGGTGGACTCCTTGCCCCACAGATACCATAACAGCATTCCGCCAGTTTTTGTTATAGCAGCATTGGCATTTGACCCATCTGCAGTCTCAATTCCCAAAGAATAAATGGGTATAACTCCTTCGCTCTCACCTTTTAAAGTAACTACGGGGGTTTCTACTCCTGCCTCCTCTAGTATAGCTTTCATTATTTCAACAGCATCCTCAGACGTTATATCATTGCCTTTCAGGCCCTTGGGTACACTATTTGTAAGATGATCAGAATACTGTCCATCATATACAATTTCAGGAATATCGACCAAGTGGTCACCTAAAGGACTAATTAAATCAGACGTGCCTCCGTGGTATAGAGTTTGTCCCAAAACGCCCCAATCCAAAGTTCCGTCGCTTATGCTATCCTCCATATAATGAAGATCGGTTGCCAAGGAGAGGCAGTATTGGTGCATATTTTCCAGTTCACTACGATAGGATTCGGGTATTTCTCCTGTCGAAGAAACCGAATTACTTGCGGCATATGCCAACGTGCTCAGCTGGTTCAAAAATTTTGAGGTAGTTGATAACACGGACTGCCCAACTGGCAATTGACTTATATTCTCCTGGGCCAAATTTGCCTGCCTCCAAATCTCTTCCAGGGTAATGGACGTGTTTACAGGGTGTGCAATTATCATACTTTCTGCCAACAACACCTCCACATTATCCATATATGAAGTCAAGTCATAAAAGGCCCTGTCATATGAATTATTCAGGTCTCGATGATTCTGTTCTGCCCTATCAGACATAACTATTGCGTAAGATGCTAATCCTATCGTTACAGCCGTGGCCAGTGAATATAAAAATACTTTTCTAAATTTCATGTGCCCACCTATATTCCAAAGTTATGCTTGCCAATTTTTGTCATTACTTGTCGTGTCCATATCCATGAACTGGTAGCTGTTTCCGGGTTCCAAAAATACAGACATCCGTTTGTAGGATCCCATCCGTTAAGCGCATCTCTGGCAGCCTGCAGACATGTGCTCCCCTCTTCTATAGGCAAATCAATCTGGCCGTCGTGGACCGAAGTGAATGCCCAGGGTTGATAGATAACCCCTGCAATTGTATTTGGAAAATCCGCACTTTTAACTCTATTAAGAATCACAGCTCCCACTGCTACCTGTCCCTCGTATGGTTCTCCTCTGGCCTCACCATTAATAGCTCTGGCCAGTAGTTGTTCTGCTGTAATGTTGTTGTTTGCTGCATGGGCAATATTTGTTGAACCAAGGTACTCAGAGGCGTCTTCCATAGATTCTGAATCATTTGTTAGTCCGCTAAAGACGGCAAAATAAAGAAAGCCGCATGCAACCAACAGAGTTGCAATCGTACCGAGAACAAAATATCTGATTATCGTTTTTGTCTTTTTCATCTTTCCTCCAAAAAACACTATTTGTTGTGTTATTTTGTGAGGAAAACAGGGAAATATCAGCGGAAAAATATGCAAAACATTGTCAGAAAATCTCTGACAATTTATAGGCTATTTTGAAAATTCTGCCAATACAAAGGCACAGGCATATTCGTTTTCATGGGTTAATGATATTGAGAGTGACACTCCTCCCATAGCTTCAAAAACAGCTTGAGCCTTGGAGCTTAAAATAACATAAGGTTCACCGCTCTCCCTACGACCAACGGATACATCATGTAGATATAGTCCTTGGGAAAATCCGATACCCATTGCTTTGAAAACGGCTTCCTTAGCCGCAAATCGAGCTGCCAGACGGTGGTAATGCCATCCTCCATCAGACTTACGGCAATACTGAATCTCTTCTGCTGAGAAGGTTTTTGTGGCCCTTGACTCTGTGTCTCCGGACTCCATAAAGCTAACTATACGGGGTATGTATACCAGATCAACCCCGGTTCTGATTCGGCTCATATCTCCTCCATCTCTGCATACGTGAAGATTTGATTACCAAACTCCGCGTAGGCTCCGTTCAGTATATCATTGAAGTCAGGAGACATGGTTCTATCAAAATATCCGTAAACACAGGTACCGCTGCCGGACATCATAGCCAGAACAGCCCCCCTGGCACGTAAGTAATCTATAATATCCCCAACAATTTTGTGTTTAGCAAGTGCTGGAATCATCAAGGCATTGTATGCGCCGTGAGACAACATCTCCATATCACCCAACGACAGAGCCTCGACTGCAGCCTGATGACCGGGAGCAGCATTATCTACTCCGCCGGTGAGAACATCGTACTGTGAGTAGGCATCCACGGTGGATATCCCCACATTGGGCCTAATCAGCACAAGGGCATATCTGCTCCAATCCATATTATCCCTGATATATCTGATATTTCGGCCGTCTCCCGTACACAAAGCTGTTCTCTTGGTCCTGCAAAAAGGCACATCAGTACCA
>JAFVXO010000002.1 GCA_017501105.1 Clostridia bacterium
ATAGAACAAAAACTATGGGTGTTAAATCGAGATGTCAACCGTTCAGGAACCAAATCGAACTTTGATAAAAGACAACATAACAGAACACACAAAGATATTTTTCATAAAATAAGTAGAGATTATAAACCTATGACTAAAATCCTTTTCGTATGCCACGGCAATATCTGTCGTAGCCCTATGGCTGAGTTTATTTTTCGCCACATGGTCACAGAGGCTGGCAGGGCAGACCAGTTCCATATAGCGTCCTGCGCCACCAGCACCGAGGAAATTTGGGGCGGTGTGGGCAATCCCGTATATCCTCCTGCCAAGGCAGAGCTGGCCAAGCATGGCATTTCGGCGGAGGGCAAGAGGGCAGTGCAGTTGACCCCTGCAGACTATGACAGTTACGACATTATATTAGGCATGGATAATGCTAATATGCGCAATATGCAGAGAATCTTCGGATCCGACCCCCAGAACAAGGTGCACAAGCTCATGGACTATACCCATCGCGGCGGAGAGGTGGCCGACCCCTGGTACACCGGCAGGTTCGATGTGGCCTTTCGCGATATCTGGGACGGCTGCGCAGGTCTGCTGGCGACCCTGGAGTAGGAAAGTGAAGTGTGACACCATACAACAACCCAAACAAAAAAGCGTGACCTCGCGGTCACGCTTTCGTTATATCTCTTACTCTATGTCGTATTAGTACAGGCTGGCCATAATCTTGTCTGTAAAGGTGCCTGTTGCGACGCACACTGTCAGGCTAATTTCGTTCTTGGCCAGGAGGGCATTTACGGCATCTGCATCCCAGTCTGCAACGCTGCCGGCTCTCAAAATCTGCACATCTCCCAGGTAAACATCCAGCATGGACTCGGTAAATGCAATGCCACTGCCGTTGAGTGCATTGACGATGCTGCTTACATCGCAGATGCCTTCTGCCAGATCATCCCTGAATGCAGAGGAAGAAGCAATAGCATTAGCCAATGTCAGTGCCTCCTCTGAGGAAGCTGCGTTCTTGACACATACATCCACGAACTTGGAGCTCTCACAGTCTCTCACCAGATCCTTGCACAGGTTGGAGCACAGATACTGGAGAACGTTGGTGAAGCTGTCATATGCATTGTCCTGAGAAACAATACCGGAGTTGTCGGCCTGTCCGTTGGCCAGAGCAACTGCAGCCTCACAGCCCGCCAACTTGCCGTCAACGGAGATCTTGGCAAAGGTCTTGGAAACAACTGTCTCCAGAGACTTCTGCAGTAGTGCCTTGGAAATGTTAACGTCTGTGGTGATGATAACTGTAATGCCACCCATAAGAGGATAGTAGATGCCAGAGCCCTTAACCATAACGCCAATGCGTACTGTCTCGTCCTGGAGCTTGAACTCTGCGGCATACTCCTTGCGGCGAGTATCGCAGGTCATAATTGCATCAATTGCATCCAGATTGCCGCTGTCAGACATGTTTCCGACAAGGTTCTCAACTGAGGGAACCAGCTTGTCCATAGGGAGAGGCTTGCCCATAATTCCGGTGGAAAGGAAGAGCACATCCTCGGCCTCGCAGCTAAGCTGCTCAGCTACCAGAGAACAAATCTGTTTTGCGTCCGAAATGCCCTGCTGACCGTTGCAGGCGTTTGCATTGCCGCTGTTGACTACGATAGCATTTGCATATCCGTTGGCAATGTGGTCCATCACGACCTTGATGGAGTTGCTGCGAACGTTAGCGCCGGAGAATACACCTGCGGCAGCTGCAGTATCGTCAGAACAGATCAATGCGAAATCATTTACATCGTTGGGCTTAATGCCTGTTGCAATACCGGAGGCGAAAAAGCCCTCAGGAGCAACAACACCGCCATCTATTAACTTAATTTGCATAAATATCCACCTCATTTTCTATTTCTATCTGCCTATTATAGCAGAACTTTTGTACATTAACACCCCAATTTTTAATTACGTATTTTACATTTTTGTGTTGACATTCATTGGCAACCAAGGTAAGATGTACACAGTGATTAGCACTCGACTCGATTGAGTGCTAACAAAACAGGAAACATTATTCCACAGAGGAGCACAAACAGGCCACCCCTGGGAGGATTAAATGGACGACAGAAAGTTAAAGATATTAGAAGCTATCATAGACGAGTACATTCAGACAGGCGAACCGGTTGGGTCCAGGAATATCTCCAAGAAGTTGGACCTCAAACTCTCTCCCGCCACTATACGCAACGAAATGGCGGATCTGGAGGAGATGGGTTATCTGGAGCAGCCCCACACATCTGCAGGCCGTGTTCCCTCAGATAGAGGTTACAGATTGTATGTAGATACCATGCTCAGCCCCAGGGAGGTAGATGATCGGGAGAGTCTTGCTGCTATGACTGAGATACTGGAGTCCCGCATCGACGAGCTCAGCTACATGCTCCAGCGGGCCACCAGGCTGCTGTCTCAGATTACCGGATACCCAATCGTGGCCACGGCTCAGACCGACGACGACAGAGAGGTTATAAAGAACGTACAGCTGTTCCCGGTAGAGGTGGAGAAGGTTATGGTGGTGGTTACGACCGAGGCGGGCAGCATCCACAACAGGATCATTCTGGTACCCGAGGATGCCACTGTCGAGGAGATAGGTGTGATAGCCAAGGTGCTTTCCTCCAAACTCCACGGCCTAGAGATTTCCTCCATAGACGTGGCGTTGGCCAACACTCTCAGCAAACACGACGGCATCAGGACAGACATTCTTCTGCCGGTACTCCAGGGCATAGTAGAGTCCAGGCGCAGGAATGAGGAGCACAGGACCTACACCGATGGAGCCAAAAACGTTCTGGAGTATCCCGAGTTCAGCGATTCTGCCAGGGCCAAGGAGATCATCGGGATGTTGGAGGAGAAGGGCTTTATCCGGGATGTGGTTACTCACATGGAGGATGGAGAGGGAGACGACCTGTATGTAAGCATCGGCAGTGAGAATCGGGATGAGAAAATGCAGGATTGTTCCATTGTAGCCGGCACCTACGATGTGGATTCCACCCACAGAGTTCTCATCGGAGTCATCGGCCCCAAGCGTATGGACTATGCCAGAGTGGTTTCGGTGCTCAGAGATATGAAATCAGTTATGAACCGCAAGGGCCTCAAGGGGCTGAACCCCGGCAAGCAGGGCTTAACGGAAGGAGATAGAGAATGAACGACGAAATAATCAAGGACAATGTGACTCCTGAGGAGCCTCAGCCCACAGAAGAAGCTGCCCAGGACAAGGCTGCCAAGGGAAAGCAGGATAAGGTAGACCGCAAGCTGGCCAAGCAGGTAGCAGAACTCCGGGAGAAACTGGAGGCCAAGGAAAAGGAGATGGCCGAGGCGAACGACAAGTTCGTCAGGCTGGCAGCGGAATACGACAATTACCGCAGGCGCTCCACCAAGGAAAAGGAAACAATGTTCGGAGACGGCAAGGCGGATGCTATAGAGAGGATTCTGCCGGTGCTGGACAATCTGGACAGGGCTATGGCGGCAGTTCCGGAGACCGACGAGGCAAAAAAATACCACGAGGGAGTCAAGATGGTCATCAGACAGTTCAAGGAGGTTCTGGCCAAGGCTGGAGTATCCGAGATCGAGGCAGTAGGACAGCCCTTTAATCCCAACATTCACAATGCGGTAATGCACGTTGAGGATGATTCCGTAGGAGAGAATGTGGTGGTAGAGGAATTCCAAAAGGGATACATGCTGGGAGACAGAGTAATCAGACATAGTATGGTTAAGGTTGCAAACTAGTCCATATATTATTAGCAAATACGCTGCAGATTTTGCAGCAAACAATAAACGATTTTTAATCCAGGAGGATATTTAAGATGGCAAAAGTTATTGGTATTGATTTGGGAACAACAAACTCATGTGTAGCTGTTATGGAAGGCGGAGAGCCTGTAGTTATAGCCAATCCTGAGGGAAACAGAACAACTCCCTCTGTTGTAGCATTTTCTAAGACAGGCGACAGACTGGTAGGTCAGGTGGCAAAGCGCCAGGCCATTACAAACCCCGACGGAACTATCATCTCCATCAAGAGAAAGATGGGCACAGCCGAGAAGGTTAACGCCAATGGCAAGCAGTACACACCTCAGGAGATTTCTGCAATGATTCTGCAGAAGATCAAGTCCGACGCAGAGGCCTATCTTGGCGAGACAGTTACTCAGGCTGTTATCACAGTTCCTGCATACTTCTCCGATTCCCAGAGACAGGCAACCAAGGACGCAGGTAAGATTGCAGGCCTTGAGGTTCTGAGAATTATCAACGAGCCCACAGCAGCGGCTCTGGCATATGGCTTGGACAAGGAGCATGACCAGAAGATCCTTGTATACGACCTGGGCGGTGGAACATTTGACGTATCCCTCATGGAGATTGGCGACGGCGTATGCGAGGTTTTGGCAACAGGTGGCGACACCAGACTGGGCGGCGACGACTTCGACCAGAGAATTATGGACTACATGGTTGCACAGTTCAAGGCTGAATCCGGCATTGATCTGACAGGCGACAAGATGGCTATGCAGAGAATTAAAGAGGCAGCAGAGAAGGCCAAGATCGAGCTGTCCGGCATGACCACATCCAACATCAACCTGCCCTTCATTACAGCAGACGCTACAGGCCCCAAGCACTTGGATATGACACTGTCCAGAGCTAAGTTCGACGAGCTGACAGCTGACCTGGTAGAGAGAACCATGAAGCCTCTGAGACAGGCACTGGTAGATGCAGGTGTTTCTGCAGGCCAGGTCGATAAGGTTCTGCTGGTTGGCGGTTCCACCCGTATTCCTGACGTACAGGCGGCTGTTAAGCGCTATACCGGCCGTGATCCCCGCAAGGACATCAAGCCTGATGAGTGCGTAGCCATGGGCGCGGCGCTTCAGGGCGGCGTTTTGCAGGGCGAGGTGAAGGGACTGCTTCTGCTGGATGTAACGCCCCTGTCTCTGGGCAT
>JAFVXO010000116.1 GCA_017501105.1 Clostridia bacterium
CACAGCTCTGGCACTGTCGTATTCGCAGTTTGTTCCGGGGAATACGGGAATCAGCACTCTGGGCTTGGCAATAGACACAGCAGGCTTTGCTGTAGATCTGGTGGTACAGCCAATCTTGTCATAAAGCTTAACGTCGCCAGCCTTGGTAGCATACACAGACTCCAGCTTCGACTCGTAGGCCTCCTCTGCTTCCTTAGTAGAAACAGACTGGTCCTTGTATGTCATAGCACTGTCGTCTGTAAGTGTACCCAGGACGATTGTACCTGCAGGAACTGCCTGTCCATCGGCCAGTTCCATGATAAATGCGCCGTAGTTGTATCCGAAAATCTGCTCCATAGTTACGGAGTCGTCATAGGCAAAGCCCAAACCGTTACCGGCACAGCACTTGTACACTGCCTCAGCAACGCCTCCGATGCCAGGTGTGTAACATGCACAGACTGCACCGCTCCTCATAAGCTCAGTAACTGAATTCATGTTTGCAACGAGAGAAGAAGCAACCGGCAATCCGGACTCCGCATCCATCTCAGGGCACAGCATTACAACCTTGTGTCCGGGGGCCTTAAAGTCGTCCGTAATCATGTTTTGGATCTTGTCCATTGTAACTGCAAAGGAAACCAATGTGGGAGGAACGTCGATGTTCTCGAATGTTCCGCTCATACTGTCCTTGCCTCCGATGGATCCGATGCCCAGATCCAACTGTGCATCAAGAGCGCCAAGAATTGCTGCTGCAGGCTGTCCCCATCTCTTACCGTCTGTTCCAGGCTTTTTGAAATACTCCTGGAATGTCAGGTATACCTTGTCAAAGGCTGCTCCGGTAGCTACCAGCTTGGCAACACTGTCTACAACTGCCAGATAGGCGCCGTGGTAGGGACTGGCCTCAGAGATGAAGGGATTGTAGCCCCATGCCATCAGTGAACAATCGTCTGTTTCGCCCTTAACCAAGGAAACCTTGTTGACCATCGCCTGAACAGGTGTGCGCTGATTCTTACCGCCAAAGGGCATCATAACGCTACCGGCTCCGATTGTGGAGTCAAAGCGCTCGGAGAGACCTCTGTGTGAGCAGGAGTTCAAGTCAGACATTACCTGCATAACTCCCTCTGTATAGTTGTTAGGAATATCCTTTGCGTAGGGCTTAGGATCCTCTATCTCAATTGAAATGTGCTTCTCAGCACCGTTGGAGTTCAGGAACTCTCTGGAGATATCTACGATGTTCTCGCCGTTCCACTCCATTACCAGGCGAGGTTCAGCTGTAACTGTTGCAACAATTGTAGCCTCCAGGTTCTCGGCCTTGGCCAGAGCGCAGAACTTGTCTGCATCCTTAGCCTCTACTACAACGGCCATACGCTCCTGGGACTCGGAGATTGCCAACTCTGTTCCATCCAGACCCTCGTACTTCTTGGGGACCTTGTTCAGGTCAATGTGCAGACCGTCGGCCAACTCGCCAACAGCTACGGACACACCGCCTGCTCCAAAGTCGTTACATCTCTTGATAAGTGATGATGCGTCGGGATTTCTGAACAGCCTCTGCAGCTTGCGCTCCTCAGGGGCGTTACCCTTCTGTACCTCTGCACCGCACTTCTCGATGGACTTGACTGTATGGGACTTGGAGGAACCGGTTGCTCCGCCGCATCCGTCTCTGCCGGTTCTGCCGCCCAACAGTATAACTACATCTCCATCTGCTGGAACCTCACGGCGCACATGGCCTGCAGGAGTTGCACCAATAACTGCACCAATCTCCATTCTCTTGGCCACATATCCGGGGTGATAAATCTCATCTACAATACCGGTGGCCAGACCAATCTGGTTACCGTAAGAGCTATAGCCGGCAGCAGCTGTCTGTACGATCTTACGCTGAGGCAACTTGCCGGGAATTGTCTGGTCTACAGGCTTCAGGGGGTCTCCTGCGCCGGTTACGCGCATTGCGCCATATACGTATGCCCTGCCGGACAGAGGGTCTCTGATGGCGCCGCCGATACATGTGGCTGCACCGCCAAAGGGCTCGATCTCTGTGGGGTGGTTATGTGTTTCGTTCTTAAACAGCAACAGATAATCCTGCAGCTCTCCATCTACATTTACCTTGATCTTGACTGTGCAGGCGTTAATTTCCTCGGATACATCCAAGTCTGTCAGCTTGCCTGTTTTTACCAGATACTTAGCTGCAACTGTGGCCATATCCATAAGGTTTACAGGCTTGGTCCGGCCAAGAGCCTTGCGTGTCTCCAAATACCTGTCGAAGGCCTTCTGGAGAGTCTTGTCCTCTGTGGAAATACTGTCGATTGTGGTGAGGAATGTGGTATGACGACAATGATCTGACCAATATGTGTCGATCATGCGGATTTCTGTAATGGTGGGGTTGCGGTTCTCGCCCTTGAAGTAGTCACGGCACATCTTGATGTCGCCCAGGTCCATTGCCAGACCATACTGTGCGATAAAATCTGCCAGGCCCTTCTCATCCAAGTCTATAAATCCATCCAGGGTTGCCACCTTTTCTGGAATCTCGTACTGCTGAGCAAGAGTCTCAGGCAATTCCTGTGCTGCCAGACGGCTCTCTACAGGGTTAATTACGTACTTCTTGACTGCCTCCATGTGTGCAGGTGTCAATTCTCCGGACAAGACGTACACCTTGGCTGTTCTTACAGTAGGCTTCTCTCCGCAGGAAATCAGCTGAATACACTGGGCGGCACTGTCTGCACGCTGGTCGAACTGACCGGGCATGTACTCTACTGCAAATACCTGGTCTCCCTCCTCTACAACCAGCTTGTCAAATGTAATATCCAGCTGAGGCTCGGAAAACACATTCTTAACTGCTGTTTCAAAGAGCTCGGGGCTGATGCCCTCCACGTCGTATCTGTTGAGTATTCTAAGTCCCTTAAGGCCGGAAATGCCCACAAATTGGGTCAACTCCTTTGCCAAGGATACTGCCTCCTCGGCTAATCCAGGTCGTTTTTCTACATAAACTCTATATACCATATTACTTGTCCGACAGGGCAGCTAATGCTCTCTGTCCTATATCCTTTCTGTAGAATGCATTGTCAAAGTGTACCTTATCTACTGCTGTGTATGCGTTGGCAATAGCCTCCTTAAGGTCTGATCCTGTAGCTGTTATGCCCAGGACTCTGCCACCGTTAGTCAGCAGCTTGTCCTCCTGTGCCTTGGCTCCAGCAACGTACATGCATGCGTTGAAATCTTCATCCGCTGTGATTTCAAATCCCTTGTCGTAGCTCTCAGGATATCCCTTGGATGCCATAATTACACAGCATGCAGAATCATCTGAGAATTTGACATCAATTTCTGACAGCTTTCCAGCTGTAGTAGCCTGCATAACTGTCAACAGGTCTGTCTCCATGAGAGGCAACACAACCTGTGTTTCGGGGTCGCCAAATCGGCAATTGTACTCGATTACTTTGGGGCCCTGTGCTGTCAACATAAGTCCAAAGTAGAGACATCCCTTAAAGGTTCTGCCCTCTGCCTTCATGGCGCGGATGGTGGGAACAAATATCTCATCCATACAGCGCTTTGCAACATCGGGGGTGTAGTAGGGATTGGGAGCAATAGTGCCCATACCACCTGTGTTCTTGCCCTGATCGTTGTCCAGTGCACGCTTGTGATCCATAGATGAAATCATAGGAACCACAGTCTCGCCGTCGGTGAATGAAAGTACCGAAATCTCAGGTCCCTCCAAAAACTCCTCGATAACAACAGAGTCTCCGCTGCTACCGAACATGTGGCCCTCCATCATGGATCTGACTGCCTCTGCAGCCTCCTCTCTGGTCATGGCAATAATTACGCCCTTGCCAAGAGCAAGTCCGTCGGCCTTGACTACTACAGGAATGTTGCATTTTTCAACATACTTGAGTGCTGCGGCGCATTCGGTGAATACCTGGTACTCAGCAGTTGGAATATTGTATTTGCGCATCAGGTCCTTGGAGAAAGCCTTGGATCCCTCGATAATTGCCGCCTTGGCCTCGGGGCCAAAGCACGGGATTCCAATGCTGTTCAGTCTGTCTACACATCCCAGAACCAACGGATCGTCTGGAGCAACTACCGCATAGTCGATGTTGTTTGCAGAGGCAAACTCCACAATTCCATCCAAATCCTTTGCGCCTATATCAACACAGATTGCGTCCTGGGCAATGCCGCCGTTTCCGGGCAGAGCATAAATCTTGTCAACAGTCTTGTTCTCTCTGAGTTTTTTAATAATGGCATGCTCTCTTCCGCCGCCACCGACAACCAAAATGTTCATGGGTTCCTCCGGGATTTGTGTTAGTCCTTATAAATGGGATACTCCTCGCAAAGGGCAATAACCTCTGCTGTGGTCTTGTCCTTGGTGGCTTCAAAATCAACAGCTGTGTCGCGAATCCACTTTGCAATCTTGACCATCTCGGCCTCCTTGAAGCCTCTGGTGGTAACTGCAGGAGTACCCACTCTCAAACCGCTGGTAAGTGTAGGCTTTGCAGGGTCGCCGGGAACTGCGTTCTTGTTGGCTGTGATATGTACCTCGTCAAGCCTTATCTCCAGTTCCTTGCCGTAAATGCCCATACCTCTCAGATCAACCAACATAAGGTGATTATCTGTGCCGCCGGAAACCAGGTCAAAGCCCTGCTTCTTGAGCTCTTCTGCCAGAACTGCTGCGTTCTTGACAACCTGTGCCTGATACTCCTTGTACTCAGGTGTGAGTGCCTCGCCAAAGGCAATAGCCTTAGCTGCGATGATGTGCATCAGAGGGCCGCCCTGGGTGCCGGGGAAGATTGCCTTGTCAACCTGCTTGCCCAGTTCCTCCTTGCAGAGGATCAGACCGCCTCTGGGGCCTCTGAGGGTCTTGTGTGTGGTTGTTGTAACCACATCTGCATATGGTACTGGAGAGGGGTGTACGCCTGCGGCAACCAGACCAGCAATGTGAGCCATATCTACCATCAGGTATGCGCCAACCTCGTCGGCAATCTCGCGGAACTTGGCGAAATCGATAAATCTGGGATATGCGCTGGCGCCTGCCAAGATTACCTTGGGCTTGTGCTCATGGGCCATTGCTCTCACGTTGTCATAGTCGATGAGGCCTTCCTCATTTACGCCATACTGAACGGCGTTGAAGTGCTTGCCAGAGATGTTAATCTTGGTGCCGTGGGACAGGTGTCCGCCACAGGCAAGGCTCATGCCAAGAACTGTGTCGCCGGGCTGCATCAAGGCACAGAAGGCTGCCAGGTTAGCGTTGGCGCCGCTGTGGGGCTGAACGTTTGCATACTCTGCGTTAAACAGCTTCTTGGCTCTTTCCCTGGCGATCTCTTCTACCTCGTCTACATATACACAACCGCCATAGTAGCGATGTGCAGGAAATCCCTCGGCGTACTTGTTGGTGAGAACAGAACCTGCTGCCAGCAGAACGCCCTCGGAAACGATGTTCTCGGAGGCAATCAGCTCGATATTGTGCTGCTGTCTGCGAAGTTCTCTCTCCATGGAAGCATATACTTCCGCATCAATCTGGGACAATTTATCAAAAAACATATCAGTATTTCTCCTTAAATATTAGTGGTGGAACAGTCTTGTTCCTGTGAAGCACATGGCCATGCCATACTTGTCTGCCTCTGCAATAACCAAGTCGTCTCTTACGGAGCCTCCGGGCTGTGCTACATATGTAACGCCGCTCTTGGCTGCTCTCTGAATGTTATCGCCAAAGGGGAAGAATGCGTCAGAACCTACAGACACGCCGGAAATTGTGGCAAGATATGCCTTCTTCTGCTCCTTTGTAAATGGCTCGGGACGAACTGCGAAGTACTGCTGCCATACGTCGTCTCCCAATACATCCTCGGCATCCTCAGACAGATAGATGTCGATAATGTTGTTCTTGTCGGGACGTCCCACGTTTGCTGCGAACTGCAAGTTAAGTACCTGGGGAGCCTGTCTCAGGAACCAGAGGTCGGCCTTCTGGCCTGCCAGTCTGGTACAGTGAATTCTGCTCTGCTGGCCGGCGCCTACGCCAATTGCCTGTCCGTCATATGCAAAGCAAACGGAATTGGACTGGGTGTACTTAAGCGTGATCAGAGAGATAATCAAATCGATGATCTTGTCCTCGGGAATATCCTTGTTGGCTGTAACCACCTGGGACAACATCTCCTTAGTAACCTTGATGTTGTTGCGTCCCTGCTGGAATGTAATGCCAAACACCTGCTTGGTCTCCTGCTCCTCGGGAACGTAGTTGGGGTCAATCTTTACGATGTTATATGAGCCCTTGCGCTTGGTCTTAAGCAGCTCCAGCGCCTCATCGGTATAGTCGGGAGCGATAACGCCGTCGGAAACCTCTCTGGCAATAATCTTGGCACAGGTCAAGTCGCAGGTGTGGGACAGTGCGATCCAGTCTCCAAAGGAGCTCATTCTGTCGGTGCCTCTTGCCCTTGCGTATGCACATGCAACAGGAGAATCGTCCAGGCCCTCAATGTCGTCTACAAAGCATGCCTTCTTGAGCTCGGGGCTGAGGGGCTTGCCTACTGCGGCGGAAGTGGGGCTAACGTGCTTGAAAGAGGTTGCTGCTACCATGCCTGTAGCCTCTGCTACCTCCTTGACCAGCTGCCAGCTGTTGAATGCGTCCAGGAAGTTAATATATCCAGGTCTGCCGTTTACAATCTCGATGGGCAAATCTGCGCCATTGTTCATGTAGATCTTGGCAGGCTTCTGATTGGGGTTACATCCATACTTAAGTTCAAATTCCTTCATGGTATACCTCTTTAATTGTATTTGTTAATCAGTCGGTGAGTTTCTGCGCCTGTCTCGATATCGATGTATGTAACATACAGAGAAATCTTGTTGTCGGCATTCAGGTTGTTCCAAATCATGTCTGTAAAGCAGTCGATGTCGTCGCAGGTTGCAACTCTCTCGGGCTCGCCTGTAAATGTGGGCAGAGGATTGCCGTCCTCGCCATATGTGTGGATGAAGTGTCCCACACCTGCCAGAGGCTCATAGCTGTACAGATATCTGTTGCAAGCTGTACCCTCTGCGTCTGCGCTCTTGAGAATGCTCATCTCGTAGTCATAACCATTGGCAAAGTTCAGGATGGCGCTGATTCTGGGAGTCCAGTTGGGGCCATCGGGCTCAAAGCAGCGTGTTCTCAATGCATTTACAAAGGACTCTCCCTTTGCCAGATGCTCCACAACCGTGTCTGTCTGGTCGCCATTTGTTACAACAACGGACTTACCGTAGTGCCTTACGGGGGCGTAGATAATGAGGCTGGGGTCCTCTACCTTGGATGCGTCATAGGGCTCGGTCCTGATGCCGTCCTCTGTCTCTGTAAAGATACGATTGCGGCTGTTGGCGCTACGTCCCATGATAAAATATGCATATACTGCGGACTTGCCGTTGGGGCTCTTGCCTACGACAATGCCTCTGCCGGGGTATGCGCTGTTTGCCAGCTTCTCTCCGAGATTGTCTACATTGTAAATACTCATTTTTATTCTCCTGCAATTATGTTGTGTGATACTGTCTCAATGGCCTCGGGCAAAATAATCCATTCGGCCTGTTCCATAACCCTGCGTTGCAAAATCTCAGGTGTGTCATCCGGCTCGATATATACAGCCTTCTGTGAAATGATTCTGCCTCCGTCGGGTATGCTGTTTACAAAATGTACTGTTGCACCTGTGACCTTAACTCCGTAGTCCAGAGCCGCCTGATGAACCTTGAGTCCATAGTAGCCCTTGCCGCAGAATGACGGAATCAGAGCGGGATGAACGTTGATTATCCTCTCGGGATACCTGTCGGTGAAGTCCCCGCTCAAGATGCACATAAAACCTGCCAATACGATCAGGTCGATGTTGTACTCTTCCAGCAGGGCCCGTATGGTAGCCTCAAACTCAACCTGGGACATCTGCTTCTTGGGGACCACTCTGGTATCAATGCCTGCCTTGGCTGCTCTCTCCAGAGCATATGCCTCGGGCTTGTCTGCAATAACCAACTCTACCGCTCCGCTGCGAATCACTCCTGACTGCTGAGCGTCGATAATTGCCTGCAGATTGGTGCCGCCACCGGATACCAGCACGGCCACTCTGGCCTTGCGATTTAGCATAGTGTTACTCCGTCCTGGGATTCCTGAATCTCGCCGAGAATGTATGCATCCTCACCTGCTGCCTTGAGAACCTCGACAGCCTTGTCTGCGTCCTCCTTGGCAACAACCACAACCATACCAACGCCCATGTTGAAGGTGTTGAACATTTCTCTCTCAGGAATGTCACCTGTCTTGGCAATCAGATCGAAGAGGGGCAGAACCTTAACGTCGCTGCGCTTAATCTTTGCTCCCAGACCCTTGGGGATACTTCTCGGAATATTCTCGTAGAAGCCGCCACC
This sequence comes from Clostridia bacterium, assembly GCA_017501105.1. Lineage (GTDB taxonomy): Bacteria > Bacillota > Clostridia > RGIG7378 > RGIG7378 > RGIG7378. Next base: position 8,326 of record JAFVXO010000116.1, read on the forward strand.
TGTGATGTGGGAAACACCCTTAACCTGTACCTGTTCAAACAGCTTGAGCATAGGCTTGACATAGATCTTGGTGGGTTCCAACAGAGCCTCTCCCAGAGACTTGCCACCCAACTCCTCTACAGGAGCGTGGAGGTCGATATTCTCAACATCAAATACCTTGCGAACCAGGGAGAATCCATTGGAGTGAACACCAGAGGAAGGCAGTGCGATAATAACATCTCCCGGAACCATGGTGTCGTTCTTGATCATTTTATCCTTGTCCACAACGCCTACAGTAAATCCAGCCAGGTCGTACTCGTCGATGGGATAGAATCCGGGCATCTCTGCAGTCTCACCGCCAATAAGTGCGCAGCCTGACTGAACACAGCCCTCTGCAACGCCCTTAACGATATCTGCAATCTTCTCGGGATAGTTCTTGCCGCAAGCAATATAATCCAGGAACAGCAGGGGCTTGGCTCCGCAGCACAGCACGTCGTTGACACACATGGCCACACAGTCAATACCAACTGTATCGTGCTTGTCCATAAGGAAAGCGATCTTAAGCTTGGTGCCGACTCCATCTGTTCCACTGACAAGTACAGGTCTGGTGAGTCCTGTCATGTCTAATTCCAGTGCTCCGCCAAATCCACCAATAACATCTCCGGATATGGTGCGGGCAATATGCTTTTTCATCAGTTCCACGGCCTTGTATCCGGCGGTAATATCGACTCCGGCAGCCTTGTAGCTCTCGCTGAAACTATTTTCCATTAGTTGCTCTCCTTTTCGGATATTTTCTTTTCGTACTTGTTCTCGTACTTAATCTTGTTTCTGTCTGCGGGGATCTCTGCGGGGTACTCCTTGGTGAAACAACCCATGCAGTACTGGCATTCCTTGTCAGTGTTGGCCAACTTGCCAACGTCTGTCAGATCCAAGAATCCCAATGAATCGACGCCTACAACCTGTGCCATCTCCTCCATGGAGCATCTGTTTGCAATCAGGCACTCCTCGTTATCGATGTCTGTTCCGTAATAGCAGCAGCCGATAAACGGAGGTGCTGAAACTCTCATGTGAACCTCTGTGGCGCCTGCATCCCTGAGCAGCTTGACGATAACTGCGGAGGTGGTGCCACGTACGATGGAGTCATCTACCAGAACAACTCTCTTGCCGCTGACCACGTGGCTGACGGCGTTGAGCTTGAGCTTAACCTTGTCCTGACGGGTCTTCTGCTCGGGAGCGATGAAGGTTCTGCCGATGTACTTGTTCTTGATCAATCCGATGGCATAAGGGATGCCGCTCTGTCTGGCATAACCTATAGCTGCATCGATTCCGGAATCTGGAACTCCGATAACTACGTCTGCCTCCACGTTGTCCTTGAGCGCCAGGAATGCTCCGGCTCTGACTCTGGCCTCGTGTACGGAACAACCGTCTACTACGGAGTCAGGTCTGGCAAAATATATGTACTCAAATACGCACAATGAGGGTGGTCTCTTGCCGCAGTGCTCGCGAATGCTCTTAATGCCGTCCTTGGAGAATACTACGATCTCTCCGGGCTCAATATCGCGGATGAACTTAGCGCCTACTGCATCCAGGGCACAAGTCTCGGATGCTACTACGTACTCACCGGTAGGTGTCTGTCCGTAGCAGAGGGGGCGAATGCCATTCTCATCTCTCAGGGCTATCAGCTTTGTGGGTGACATCAATACTGTGGAATATGCACCCTTGATCCTGTACATGGCCTTGCAAACAGCCTCCTCAATAGATGCGGAGTGCAATCTCTCCATGGCAACAATGCAGGACATAACCTCGGTGTCGCTGGTGGTGTGGAAGATAGCTCCCTTTGCCTCCAGTTCCTCTCTCAGTTCCTCTGTGTTGACCACATTGCCGTTGTATGCCATTGCCAAGCTGCCCTTGCTGTGTCTGACAACTATAGGCTGGCAGTTGGCTCTGTTGTTGGTTACGGATGTGCCGTAGCGAACATGTCCAACTCCCATGTTGCCCTGACCAAGTTTGGCCATAACGCTGGGAACAAAAACCTCATTGAGCAGTCCCAGATCCTTGTAGTCGTGGAAGACGCCGTCGTCGGCAACAACCATACCACAGCCCTCCTGGCCTCTGTGCTGGAGTGCATGCAGGCCGTAGAACATAGGGCCTGTCACATCCGTCTTTTCTACTGCAAAAATACCAAATACTCCGCATTCCTCATGCAATCCTGACATAATACTCTTCTCCCAAACTCAATTATCGTTTTACGGCAAATGTGTGCAACATCACCGATATATGCTGATTATTCCGTAGTTCATACTGTTTCGATCCTTCCGAACCTCCGGATAATTCAAAAACAAATCAAAAAAGGCTGCAAAAATGCAGCCTACCGTTATTTGTTGTACTTTTCAAAAACCTGACAATCTGACTCCAAGGCCTTAGCAGCCTCAGCGCGTCTGAGCTCGTCAAGTTTACATGCCAGCTGAGAGTCCTCAACTGCCAATATCTGTGCCGCCAACAAGGCGGCGTTCTTGCCACCGTCTATGGCCACTGTAGCTACAGGTATGCCTGATGGCATCTGGACTGTAGACAACAATGCATCCAGTCCATCCAGATTGCTGGACCGGCAGGGTATGCCGATAACGGGCAACGTGGTGTTCGCAGCAATTGCGCCGGCAAGGTGCGCAGCCATACCAGCTACAGCGATGATGGCTCCAAAGCCTCTGTCTCTGGCCTGTAATGCAAACTGTGCGGCTTGCACCGGTGTGCGATGTGCAGAATATACGTGAACCTCATAGGGTACTCCCAGGCTATCAAATGTGGCCGTAGCCTTCTCCACTACGGGAAGGTCACTGGCACTGCCCATAACAATACCAACCATTCTCATAAAACACCTCTCGCCAACAAAAATAATAGGCGGCCTTACTAAAGATAAGGCTGCCCAGACGTGCGACATTCCAAAAAGGCTCCCTGCGGTTAATCCGCCTACGTCAGTTGCCTACAATATGGGGGCAAAACACCATGCCCAACACGAATCATTTTAGCGGTTTTGAGGCTATGTTGTCAAATAAAAAGAGCGCCAGTTTTGTGGTAAAACTTGCACTCTTTTTAGTGAAAATCGACAGTTTTCTTCGGGGCCTACAAATCGGCCTCAGAATTTACTTTTTCCTACTTGCGGGAACGGATTGCACCCTCGATTATTTTCTGGATTTCCACCAGCGGAATAATCATTACAGAGCATAACAAAGCCCATGCCCACTGTGCTCCTGTAAGGCTTACAGCATCGAACATTCCTCTGATTCCGGGCACCAAAACAACCACCACAATCAGTACTGCTCCCACCAGGAAGGCAACATTCATCAGCTTGTTGGAGAGGAGCTTGCCGTTCAGTACCGAATGGGTCTCCGATCTCATGTTGTAGGCGTGGAACAGCTGAATCATGGCCAAGGATACGAAGGCCATCGTAATGCCTACTGCATTGCTGCCATATGCTCTGTAGCCGATCATATAACTTGTCAGAACCAGCAGTGTCTGCATCGTTCCCTGGATGCCGATATTAAAGCCGGTTCTGCCAGCAAACAGGCTACCTCCGGACTTGCGAGGCTTGTGGCTCATCACATCGCTCTCTGCAGGCTCCACACCCAGTGCCAATGCAGGCAGGGAGTCAGTAACTAAATTAATCCACAAAATCATTACAGGGGTCAGGAATTCCCTGCCCATGAATACGCTGACAATAAAGAGGCACAGAACCTCTGCCACGTTTGCGGACAGCAGGAACTGGACGGCCTTTTTGATGTTGGCATATATCTTGCGGCCCTCCTCTACGGCGCCGATTATCGTAGCAAAGTTGTCGTCGGCCAAAACCATGTCCGCAGCACCCTTGGAAACATCCGTTCCCGTGATGCCCATGCCGATGCCAATGTCGGCTGCCTTGATGGAAGGTGCGTCGTTTACACCGTCCCCTGTCATGGCCACTATCTTGCCCTTGGACTTGTATGCCTTAACGATGCGAACCTTATTTTCCGGACTAACTCTGGCAAAGACAGAATATTTCTCGATGTTTGCGTAGAAATCCTCATCAGACATTGCGTCTATCTCCGCTCCTGTCATAACCAGTTGTCCGGGCTCCAAAATACCTATATCAGCTGCAATGGCAGATGCGGTGTCCTTGTGATCACCTGTAATCATCAAAGGTCTCATGCCTGCCTGCTTGCAGACTCTGACAGCCTCTTTGACCTCCGGCCTCGGTGGGTCGATCATGCCAACCAATCCAACAAATACCAAATCCTGTTCCAGAGCATCCCTCTGGTCCAGATGTTCGGTCTTAATTGCCGCTGCAAGAACGCGCAGGGCCCTGGATGCCATCTGGCTGTTTGCTGCAGTTATGGCCTCAATATCCTGGCTGGTAATGGCTCTAACTCCATCTGCAGTCATGATTTGGGAGCAACGAGCAATGAGCATATCCGGTGCGCCCTTTACGTGGGCAACCTGCTCCTGTCCATTTTGGTTTACTGTAGTCATGAGCTTGCGGTTGCTGTCGAAGGGCAACTCATCCACTCTCTGCCACTGACCATTGAGGTCGCTATACTGAACACCCCTGTCCTTGAGGTACTGCACCAACGCAGTCTCGGTAGGATCTCCCAGCAAGAGAACCCCGTCCTCCAGATGACTTTCCTTGGTATCATTGCACAGAGCAAATACTCGCACTGCCAGGTCGTACTTGCTGTCTCCAAGAGCCTCTTCAGCAGTTGCAGTGTTGCCGTGAATATACATTTCCCGCACGGTCATTTTGTTTAATGTAAGAGTGCCTGTCTTGTCTGAACAGATAATCTCACAGCAGCCCAAAGTCTCGACGGAGGGCAGATTCTTAACTATAGCCTGCCTCTTGGCCATACGCTGTACTCCCATGGCCAAAACGATTGTAACTACTGCAGGCAAACCCTCAGGGATAGCCGCAACCGCGATAGCTACTGCAGTCATAAATGCAGCGATAATGCTCTCTGTTCCTATAGTGCCAAATGCAGAGTATTCTCTGATAACGTTGGCGGCAAATATTATAACCGCGATAACTATGACCAGCACGGACAGCATCTTGGCTGTCTTGGCCAATTGCTGCTGTAGAGGAGTGCTCTCCTCCTCATTCTCTGCCAACATGCCTGCAATCTTGCCAACCTCTGTATCCATACCACAGGCTGTAACTATACCCTTGCCTCTGCCGTAGGTAACTGCCCCACTGCTGTAGGCCATGTTGAGCCTGTCTCCCAAAGGGGCATCCTCGGAGACCTGTGCGGTAGCCTCCTTCTCTACAGGGACTGATTCACCTGTCAAAGCGGACTCCTCTATCTTAAGAGAAGCGGACTCAATCAGTCGCATATCTGCAGGAACGCTGTCTCCTGCGTCCAATACTACCAGGTCGCCTACAACCAATTCCTCACTGCGAATCTGTACCTGGTTGCCATCGCGGATGACCTTGGCATAGGGCTTGTTCATATTCTTCATGGCCTCCATGGCCTGCTCCGCTTTGTTCTCCTGAACCAAACCTATAACGGCATTCAGCAGAACGATGGCCAATATGATTCCACTGTCAATCAAATCCGCATAGTTGTGCTCTGCTATAGCCAATACTGCAGCCACAGCTGCAGCAACCAACAGCACTATGATCATCACGTCCTTGAACTGTGCCAGAAACTTGGCCAAAAGGGTCTTGCGTTTTCCCTCTGCAAGGGCGTTAGGACCGTTCTCTGCCAATCGGCGAGCCGCCTCGGCCTGTGTCAATCCCTCAACAGATGAATTTACATGTTTTACAACCGAATCTATGTCTGTAGAATAGAAGTTCTTCATCCTGTCTCCTCCGATTAACTTATAAGTTTATTATGCCCAATCCCTCGAGCAAGATTTTTATGCCCAATAGAATCAACACCGTGCCGCCAAGCATTTCTGCTCTATCCTTAGCCCATGCTCCTCCGACAGAACCGATTTTTGCTCCTACAGCTGACATAACAAAGGTTATTACACCAATAATACCTGCTGCGGACAACATCTCAAGTACACCATTCAATGTAACTGAGAATGTAACTCCCACGGTCATTGCGTCTATGCTGGTGGCCACTGCCATACCAAACATGGTCTTAAATCCAAGGGTATCGCAGTCGCATTCGTCCTCATCATCCTTGGAAAGGGACTCCCTGATCATATTTGCACCAATCAGCAGCAGTAGAACAAAGGCTATCCATGGGGCGAACTGACGGACTAGATGTTCAAAGGTGGAGCCGATAAAATATCCCACTGCAGGCATCAATGCCTGAAATCCGCCGAACCATAATCCCAGAATGCACATATGAGAGAGCTTGACCTTCTTGAGGGCCATACCCTTACAAAGGGAAATTGCAAATGCGTCTGCCGACAGGCCAATAGCCAGCAATAAAATGTCGTATATGCTCATATTCTCTCCTAAATAAAAAAATCAAGTACCTCTGTACCTGATTACAACACACCCAGGTACAGTAAAACCGTACATGAGTCTCATTAATTAAGACAAGCCAGACCGTTGCCGGCGGGATGTTGGCTTGGCACGCCTGTATGGCGCAAATTACTCCCTCAAGACGCACTAGATTATATCACGAAATATTAACTGTGCAACAACAAAACCCCATGTACCGTTATCTCTATTACGCGGCAACCATGGATTATTACTTTTCACGTTAGATAATACGGAAACAAGTTAGAAGTTAGAGGGAAGAGGGAAGAAGTAAGGAATGATGGGGGGAGATTTGAATACGGTGGTCTATTTTGTTCGTAGTAACGAGAACACATTACCTCCTACCTCTTACCTCTTACCTCTTCCCTCTTACCTCCTACCTCTTACTTCTAACTTATTTTTGTGGCAACAAAAAACCTCCCCGAACTGCATCCGAGAAGGTTTTGTGAAGATGTTACGAAAAAGATATTTTCGCGTTTTGCATTAAGGATTCGAACTCAAACATCCAAATCACGACTACGTCGTGATGATATACCAAGCCTGCGGCTTGGATAAAAAAAATCGACAAGCCGAAACTTGTCGATTTTTTTGGCTGCGGAATAGGGATTCGAACCCCAACAGACTGAGTCAGAGTCAGTAGTGCTACCGTTACACCATTCCGCAACGACCTGCACGATTATAACCCATCGTGCAGGAAAAAGCAACAGTTTTTTTGCGTTGGCCTTTACTCCCCCTATCGGGGTGTTTAGCCAACAAATATTAGCCCTTCAGAGAGTTCATTGTCTCCGAAACTCTCACCAAATCCTCGCGGATGTTGATGTGCTGAGGGCATGCCTTCTCGCAGGCACCGCACTTTACACAGTGGTCTGCATGGGCGCTCTCGTCCATGTTGCTGAAGTAATTCCAGACAGTGCCCCATCTGTTACCGTACATACCATACTCGTTCCAGATGCGGAAGTTCCTGGGAATATTTACTCCTGCGGGGCAAGGCATACAGTATGAGCAGCCTGTGCATCCATTGAAAACTCTGGCTCTCAGAGTTGTTGCCAAATCCTTGACCAACTGCTGCTCGCAGTCGTTCAAGGGTTCTCCCGCATCAAAGGTCTTGAGGTTATCCTCCAGCTGATCCATCTCTGTCATGCCGCTCAAAATGACCTTGCAGTTGTCCTTCGAAATCAGCCAACGCATTGCCCAGGATGCAACGGACGCATCGGGGCGGGCCTCTCTGAGCTTGGTAGTAGTGTCCTCAGGCAGGTTTGCCAATGTGCCGCCTCTAAGGGGCTCCATGATTACTACGGGAATGCCTAGTTCCTTGACCAGCTCGTATCCCTTGTCTCCTGCCTGCTCCTCTGTATCCATGTAGTTATACTGGATCTGGCAAAAGTCCCACTTGCGTGCTGTGGCAATTTCCTCGAATACCTGATACTCGTCGTGGAATGAAAATCCAAGGTTGACAATTTTGCCCTCTGCCTTGTACTCATCCAACAGAGAAAGGATATCCATCTCCTTGACCTTGGCCCAGTTGTTCTTATCCAGACAATGGAGCAAATAGAAGTCAAAATGATCTGTCTGCAGCTTTTCCAACTGCTTTGCGAATATCTCTACTGCGTGGTCTCTGGATGTTATAATGCTCATGGGCAACTTGGTCGCCAGGTTGTAGGTGTCTCTGGGATACTTTGACATAATCTTGCCTACGGCAACCTCACTCTCGCCGCCATGGTAGAACCATGCTGTATCATAATATGTTACGCCAGAGGCATAGGCCTTGTCCAACAGGGCCTCTGTCTTCTCCATGTCTATCTTGCCGTCCTTTGTTGGGAAGCGCATGCATCCGTAGCCCAATCTGGATGGGGCTGTCTTGAGATTAGAAAAATTATCCGAATAAAGCATTATTCTCTCCTTGCACATGTACTTAACGGTAATATATCACATTGCGCGGGGCAAGCCAACACCTGTCTGAGCCGTCTGGCTTTCCACAGAAAAAGCGCAAGTCATCTCCGACCTGCGCCCATTGTCTCAATGTAAATTGTACTGCCTGTACAGCCCTGTATCTGAAAATATCAGCCCCTGTTGTTGATGATCTTTGTGAGCTCAATAGGATCCACAATCTTGCCATCCTTGTAAACTCTCATGTTGCCGGAAGCAATCTCGTCGATAAGCACAACCTCTCCGTTGTTGTATCCGAACTCAAACTTAATATCCCACAGATCCAGGCCAAGTGTCTTGAGGTCATCGGCAACAATCCTGGTGATCCTGAGTGTCTGGTCCTTAAGACTCTCAAACATCTCTGCTGTCATGACCTTGAGTGCCACCAGGCCCTCACCTGTTACCAGGGGATCACCCTTTTCGTCATTCTTAAATGTGCACTCAACATATCCACCCTCAAGAACTGTGCCGTCCTTGATATACTCACCATACCTGCGAACAAAGCTGCCTGTTGCTACCAGTCTGCAGATTACCTCCAGACCGCCTCCGCCCAGTTCCTTGCCAAAGCACTCTGCGGGGAGCACCTCCATGGTGGCTGCATCGATATCTGCACTGACATAGTGGGTCTTGATTCCGGCCTGCTTAAGGAGTTCAAAATAGTATACAGAAGTCTGGAGATTTGCACGACCGATACCATCAATCGTAAGACCTACTGAATTCTCACCGGGATCGAAAACACCGTCCTTGCCTGTGCAATCGTCCTTGAACTTGAGCAGAACATTGCCATTCTCAAGAGCATAAACATCCTTTGTCTTGCCTACATAAATCTTATTCATCTTAATCTCCAATCTGTCGCATCCTGCGACAACATAAAATTAACCGGCATTGTGCCATGGCGAGTGCCTGTCATAGTCCATCTGCTCAGCAGCAGGGCGCCTATGACCGAGTTATTATATCACAAAACAGCAAAACGTTTACCCTATTTTTTGTCAACAGAGTTAAATTTTTGTTGCTTTTTTGCAAAATTCTTTCGTCTCGTTCACAAGGGGGCAATGCCTTCCTGTAAAAAAAGCGCAGAAGGTATTAACCTCCTGCACCTTGATGTAAAATTCAGTGGCTGCGCCGGCAAATCATGCAGTCTCGCCCTTCTTGCGGCTGCGGGTAGGCTTAGGCTCCGGAACCTTGTCTGCAAAAATCAGAGTTGGCTTAGTGCCCTTCTCTACGCTCTCCTTGGTAATAATGCACTTGGCAACGCCCTCGATGGAAGGAATGTCGTACATTACGTCCAGCATTGTCTCCTCCATGATGGCTCTGAGGCCTCTGGCACCGGTGTTGCGCTTGATTGCCTTGCGGGCTACTGCCTCCAATGCCTCGTCGGTGATTTCCAGTTCCACATTGTCCATGGACATGAGCTTCTTGTACTGCTTGATCAGAGCGTTCTTGGGCTCGGTGAGAATAGAACACAGGGCCTGTTCGTCCAGGGAATCCAGGGTGACGATAACTGGCAATCTGCCAACGAACTCGGGAATCATACCAAACTTAATCAGGTCGTGGGGCTGAATACCTGCTGTCAGCTCCTTGTATGTGGTTTCCTTGGCAGACTTAACCTCTGCTCCAAAACCTACAGTGTTCTTGCCCTCGCGGTTCTTGATTATCTTGTCCAGGCCTGCAAAGGCACCGCCACAAATAAACAATATACCGGAAGTATCAATCTGCAGCATCTCCTGGTGGGGGTGCTTGCGTCCACCCTGAGGAGGAACGGATGCAACTGTACCCTCGATAATCTTGAGCAGTGCCTGCTGTACGCCCTCGCCGCTAACATCTCTGGTTATAGAGACGTTCTCGGTTTTGCGGGCAATTTTGTCAATCTCGTCGATGTATACGATACCTCTCTCGGCCTTGCTTACATCGTAATCGGCAGCCTGAATCAGCTTGAGCAGAATGTTCTCTACATCCTCACCAACATAGCCCGCCTCTGTAAGAGTTGTGGCATCTGCAATGGCAAAGGGCACCTTGAGAATGCGGGCCAGTGTCTGGGCAAGGAAGGTTTTGCCGCAGCCAGTGGGGCCCAGCATAAGGACATTGCTCTTCTGCAGTTCTACGCTGTCGTCGGAGTTCTTCTCCAGAATCCTCTTGTAGTGATTGTATACAGCAACTGCCAGGGAGCGCTTTGCCTGGTCCTGGCCGATGATGTACTCATCCAGCTTCGCCTTAATCTCGTAGGGCTTGAGCAGTGTGGGCATACCTGCCTCAATCTCTGCCTGCCTCTCATCCTCAACAGACTGCATCAGTTCAACACAATACGACACGCACTCGTTGCATATGTTGACTCCGCTGGCAGGGGCCTGAAACAGCCTATCTACCTGGGCTGCGGATCTGTTACAGAATGAACACCTTTCGATGTCGTTGTTTATGGCCATTAGTTATCCTCTCTTATCTCTTGGACATAACCTTGTCGATGATGCCGTATTCACAGGCCTCATCTGCGGTCATCCAATTGTCTCTCTCTGTGGCAGCGGCAATTTCTTCGTAGGACTTGCCGGTGTTTTCTGCCAAGATGCGATTGAGCTTCTCCCTGATCATCAGGATGTGCTTGGCGGCAATCTCAATCTCTGTTGCCTGGCCCTGAGATCCTCCGGAGGGCTGGTGAATCATAATCTCTGCATTGGGCAGAGCATATCTCTTGCCCTTTGCGCCACCGGCCAACAGGAATGCACCCATGCTGGCTGCCATGCCAATACAGATGGTAGAGACATCGCACTTGATGTACTGCATTGTGTCGTAAATGGCGAGACCTGCAGACACGGAACCTCCGGGGCTGTTGATATACAGCTGGATGTCCTTGTCGGGGTCTACTGCCTCCAAATAGAGCAACTGTGCTACAACCAAGCTGGCTGTAACGTCGTTGACCTCCTCGCCTAACACGATAATTCTGTCATTAAGCAGTCTGGAGTAAATGTCATATGACCTCTCTCCGTGATTAGTCTGCTCTACTACATATGGTATCATTGCCATGTCTATAACCTCCTATAATGTCTTGGTATTTTAGACAGCAAAATTACTTTGTATACTTAACTGTGTCAACCAACAAAGCAATTGCCTTCTGAGACTTGAGCTGATCGGCAAACTCTGCTCTGAGCTCATCATTAACATATTTCATGAACTCGTCTTTATTGCCATACTCCTCAGCCTTTTTCTCAATATCGGCCTGAACTTCCTCGTCGGTAACTGTGATGTTCTCTTCCTTGATAATCTGCTCGATAACAAGTCTGGCCTTAACGGACTTCTCTGCCTGGGGCATGTAAATCTCCTCCAGCTTGTCCGCTGTAACGCCCATGTACTGCATGTACTGCTCAAGGCTCATGCCCTGATATCTCAGACGCATGTCCATATCCTCAAGCATTGCGTGTACCTGGTTGTGGAACATAACATGGGGAATATCCATCTCTGCGTTCTCTACAGCCTTCTCAATCAGAGTTGTCTCCAGCTCCTTGCGGGCCTTCTCCTCTGCATCCTTGCGAAGCTGCTTCTTAACGTCAGCCTTGTATGCGTCCAGTGTGTCAAACTCGCTGACATCGGATGCAAACTCGTCGTCAATTGTGGGAAGCTCGCGAACCTTGATGGCGTTGAGCTTAATCTCAAATACAACAGCCTTGCCAGCCAGGTTCTCTGCGCCATACTCCTCGGGGAAAGTTACATTGATGTTGAACTCCTCCCCTACATTGTGGCCAACAATCTGCTCCTCGAAACCGGGGATGAACTTGCCGCTGCCAAGTGTAAGGTCCTGGTTCTCAGCTGTGCCGCCCTCAAATGCTACGCCGTCAAGCAGTCCACGGTAGTTGATATTTGTGATATCTCCGTTCTGAGCTGCTCTGTCCTCGATGTTAACCATACGGGCATTTCTGTCAGCAACCTTGTTGATCTCTGCCATGATGTCCTTCTCGGTGATTCTGATGGAAGCCTTCTTGGTCTCAAGCTCCTTGTACTGACCCAGCTTAACCTCGGGACGTACTGTTACCTCAACGATGAAGTCGCAACCCTTGCCACGGCCGATATTCTCGCCGATGTCGATGGATGGCTGGGAAACAGGCTGAATGCCCTGCTCCTTAACTACCTGTGTGTATGCCTCGGGGAAAACGATGTCGATTGCGGACTCATAGAAAACTGCCTCGCCGTAGTAACGCTCTACCATTGCCTGGGGAGCCTTGCCCTTGCGGAATCCGGGGATCTGGAATCTGTTGGCCTCCTTCTGGTAAGCCTTAGCAAGTGCTGCATCGAAATCTGCTGCAGATACGGAGAACTCAAGCTTAACTACATTAGTCTTAACTGTCTCTTGTTTGGTGAACTTAACATCCATTGTCATATATCCTTCCTATATGTAAATACAATCCAAAATACGTCCTCTCCACAGGCACAATTATAAAACCACAAAAGTGCGTGGTAAGACAGAGTACTATTATAACAGTTTTGTTTTGGTTTTCAACCTATATATAGGATGGGTTCTTTAGAGATTACATAGCTGTTGTTTTTTGTTTCCATGTTTTTCTTTTTAATGCAAACCGGTATATCGCTATCTTTTTGCCGTTTTTCCTCTACAATTGCTTTTTAACCCATTCAAAGTTTCGATCTAGTTCTTCCATCTCAGAAAGGCGTTCCTCGCCGGCAAAATAAGAGGCAATGTAGCTTGGAGAAAGGTGCTTCTTAACCTGAGAAAAACTCGTAAATGAAGTTTTAATTCCTAATTTTTTAAAAAGAAAGCTGAAAAACCTGCCTCCCCAAAAATCTCCTATCGACTCTGCCACTATTGATAAGAGATATAATATCCCTATTATTAAAAGCAAAATATCCCACCTGAACTTTGAGGTTATCAGGTCATATATAATTGCAATTACTAAAACTGGTAAAATCTCGAGGAAGAATCCAAAAAGATGAGCTCCGTATATATCCTTTACTTTGTACCGCCGCCATTCTTTTTTTAATTCATCTTGTTCAACAACCTCTTCAATCCTTTTACACTCCGATTCTCCCTGCACAAGAACAAGCCTTACGAGTTTGATATCGTCATGCCTATACTTTTCTCTGTAAATTTCAATTATATCGCCATCTTTGGTCGGTTGGCACTCGTAAACGGATTTGACTGCGACATTTAAAAAAGAATCCTTATTCTTCTCTAGGGTAATCACTGAAATGATGCTCGGCAAATCACCATATAGGGAAACCTCAATTTGTTGGCCAGACTCTACTATGTACGTTTGACCTTGTGCTTCCAAACGCACTTTTTGACTGCAATTGTTATAAAATATAGTTTTCATTTGTTCCTTCTAATAACTAAATGAATAATATCCATATGTAATATACATCTCGGCATTTTCACCTTCTGTTCCAGCCCATATGGTATAACGGGAGTGTAACTATTCCCACGGCTGTCTAGACCACGACAGACCAATATTTATTCCCGGGGTGTCCTTTAAATCTCCTCGGTAAGCATAATCCTGATTTGGATCATCTTCATGTTTAATAATATACACACACCATATCCCCTCATTATCAGGAGTTACTGTGTCAATATACACGTACTTTATTGCTATTCTGTAATCGCCTTTATCTGTGGAAACATCGTATGTTCCCTCAATTTCCTTCCTTACATTGCCATCTGACTTTTGGGTTGACGATTGTGTTCCCTTCCCTTCCCCAAAGGGCTCGTGATTTCCCTCGTAATAAGAAAACAGCTCGACAACGCTCTCATCAAAATCATCATCCGCAGTTAAGGCGTTAGGAGCAAACAAAGTCTTAATTTGGTCGACATCTTGCGCCTCAACGGCATCCAAAAATACCTCTGTGTAATAATCTACAACATGTGTTTCGCTCAGGAAAATTTTTTTCGCGTTGCCTGCTCCACACCCACAGAAAAAAGACAGCATTGTAATTAGGATGAATAAAAGAGCTATTTTTTTCATGTTCTCTCCATGTATCAAAAGCCAAATCTTGCTTGGGGTCTGTCGTTGAAACAATTCCACTCTGCTCCACACTAAAACTTGAAAACGGCATAAATTGGGGACTCAACAAATCTCACTTCTTACCTGTCAACCCTATGTGGCATAAATCCCAGCGCATCTGCAGATACCAGCATCAGGTCAACTCCCATTGCATCTCCTCTGGGGGCCACCGAAATTCCGGGACCGTGTATGTGACCGTAATAGCATCTGTTCACG
>JAFVXO010000117.1 GCA_017501105.1 Clostridia bacterium
CTTGCTGTCTCCTACTATGGGGCACCCCAGGGCCGCCATCTGGGCTCTGATCTGGTGTGTTCTGCCTGTATAGAGCGTCACCTCTACCTCATATACAGCCGGTGTGTCATTGACCATGCCTACCACCTTGTAGCCGGTTATTGCCTGCAGCCTGTTGGGGCCTGGTTGGTTATATACTTTGACCATTCCCCTCTTGGCATCCTTCTCCATGTAGGATACTACCTTGTCGGACTCCTTGGGTGGTCTGCCAAACACCTTAGTCCTGTATTTCTTTGTAATATCCCTATCTCGAATCAGGGCGGTTATCCTGTCCCTCTGCTCCTCTGTCTTTGCAAATATGACAAGGCCTGCGGTGTTCCTGTCCAGTCTGTGACAAGGCTGCAACTCGCCGGGCATAATATCCACCAGCGTCAACTCGTTTTCCGGACCATCGCACACGCAGATTCCAGCCGGCTTATTCACGATGGCAATGTTGTTGTCCTCATATGCAATCTGAGGTTCCTGAATGCCCATCAGGACATAATCTGCTATGTAGGCCTGTACAGAATCGCCCGCATACACAACGTGGCTAGCATCTACTCTCTTGCCATTTACCTTAATATCCCTTTGCCTAAAGGCCTTGTGCAGGGCGGATTTTGGCATCCTGTCAAAAGTTCCCGTCAGGAACCTATCAACAGTCACGCCATTATGCTTATCTGTAACAGTAAATATCCTCATTCTGTGATCATCTGCTGGATAATGTCCAGGCTGTTTTGAGCAATGAGCTGGTATCTCTCCATCTTGGACTGCCTGCGCACCTTGGGAAACTTTTCTGTATCCACAATGCCAAAATTGGCCTTCATGGGCTGGAAGTCTCCTCCCGCATAGTCTGAGGCATGATGGGCCAAAGCTCCAATAACAGTACATGCCGGGAACTCTACAGGCTCCTGACCCAGTACTGCTCTGGCAGCGTTGATTCCTGCTACAAGGCCCGAGGATGTGGATTCAATGTAACCCTCGACACCTGTTATCTGTCCTGCAAAGTAGATGTTTGGCTTGGTTTTGAGCCTATATGTGGAGTCAAGTCTGCCCGGAGACTTGATGAATGTATTGCGGTGCATTACGCCATAGCGCAGGTATGCTGCATCCTTGAGTCCTGGAATCATGCCAAATACTCTCTTCTGTTCCGGCCATTTGAGATTGGTCTGGAAACCAACCAGATTGTACATGGTGCCTGCCTTGTTCTCCTTGCGCAGCTGTACGCAGGCATAATCCTCTCTGCCTGTTCTGGGGTTGGTCAGTCCTACCGGCTTAAGGGGGCCAAAGCGCATGGTGTCCTCTCCTCTGGAGGCCAAGGCCTCGATGGGCATACATCCCTCAAAGTGGATCATGTTCTCAAAGGAGTGGAGCTCCACCTGCTCAGCCTCCAACAGCGCATTTCTAAACTCAATGTACTGCTGCTTGTCCATGGGACAGTTCAGGTAATCCCCGTCTCCCTTGCCATATCTATCGGCACAGTAGACTATGCTCATGTCGATGGAGTCTGCATCCACAATAGGGGCAGCAGCATCGTAGAAATACAAGGCTGTATCTCCGATTAACGTCTTGATATATTGGGGCAGTTCTCCGCAGGTCAGTGGGCCTGTGGCAATTATCCATATGCTGCCGTCGTCTGGAATTGTATCTACTAACTTGTTGATAACAGTTATATTGGGGTTGCTCTTGATAGCATCTGTTACGTACTGGGTAAACTTGTGCCTATCTACGGCCAAAGCACCTCCTGCAGGTACTGCAGAAGCATCTGCTGCAGACAAGATCAAGGAGTCTAACTTTCGCATCTCGTGTTTCAATAGACCGGATGCGTTTTCTATATTGTCCGCCCTCAGGGAATTGCTGCACACAAGCTCGGCAAAGGACTCCAGATGGTGTGCCGGAGACATATGTGTAGGCTTGCACTCGTACAGATTGACCTTGACGCCGCGTTTCGCTGCCTGATAGGCGGCTTCGCAGCCCGCCAGTCCTGCTCCAACAATATTAATTGTCTGATTCATCTTGAGTTGCCTCTCCGTTGGTTGCTTCCTTGGCCCTGGATGCACACAATGGGTTACCGCACTTGACCAGGCGCCTGCGCTTAAAGTAGTTAGTCACCATAAAGCCACCACAGGTAGGGCAGGTTTTGTTATTCACAACGGTTCCCCATTCCATGTAGTCGCAGCTGGGATTGTGCTCGCAGACCAGGTACTTCTTGCCCTTCTTGGTGGTGCGCTCCAGTACACTGCCTCCGCACTTGGGACAGTTGGCTCCGGAATCCACTCTGATAGGCTTGGAGTTCTTGCACTTGGGGTATCCGGGGCATGCCAGGAACTTGCCATTCCTGCCTGTCTTGACCACCATATTACGACCGCACTTGTCGCAGACCACGTCGGAAACCTCCTCCTTGATCTCCATGGTGCTGATTTGAGTCTGAGCCTTGAGTATGGAATCCGCAAATGGACCATAGAAATCTCTGAGGATTTCCTTCCAGTTAGCGTCGCCCTCAGAAATGGAGTCCAACTTGTTTTCCATATCTGCAGTGAAATTCTTATCTACTATCTCTGTAAAGTTGTCCACCATAAGTTCGTTGACAACAGAGCCCAATTCCGTGGGAACCAGGTACTTCTTATCTCGCTCCACATAGGTTCTGGACACAATGGTGGCGATGGTAGGTGCATATGTGCTGGGACGGCCGATACCCTCCTCCTCTATTGCCTTGATGAGGGTCGCCTCTGTGTATCGCTGAGGAGGCTGGGTGAAGTTCTGCTTGTCCTCCAATTTGTTAAGAGTCAAACAATTGCCCACCTCTAATGCGGGCAGCTTAACTGCAGTGTCGTCCTCCTTGGCATCGTCGGTGGTCTCCTCGTAGAGTGCCAGATATCCGGGGAATGTAACCTTGCTGCCGGAGGCCTTAAATGTGTGGCCGTTGCAGTCGATATCCACCTGCATAGTGTCGTAGGTGGCTGAGGCCATAAGGCTGGCCAGGAATCTATCCCAAATCAGCTTGTACAGCTTATACTGCTCACTTGTCAGAGATCCCTTGATATCCTCGGGGTGCAGGTCCAGATGGGCAGGTCTGATGGCCTCGTGGGCGTTTTGGCTGCCGGACTTGTTCTTGTAATAACGATCCTTGGCAGGCAAATACTGGCTGCCATAGGTGCTGCGTATAATCTCTTTGCCTGCTGCTCTGGCCTCGTCTGCAATACGGGTAGAGTCTGTTCTGATATATGTTACCAAACCTGTGGAGCCATGGCCCTGTATCTCAACGCCCTCGTAGAGCTGCTGAGCAATCTGCATGGTGCGTCCACTGGTAAATCCGTACTTGCGGGATGCGTCCTGCTGGAGAACACTGGTGGTAAATGGCGGTGCAGGGTTGCGGGTCTTGGTACCCTTCTTGATACCTGATACTGTAAACTGCTGACCATTAATATCTGCCAACACCTTGTCTACTGCGGCCCTGTTGGGCAGAGCCTTCTTCCGGCCTTGTTCGCCGTAGTATTTGGCGTCAAAGGAAACACTCTCTCCTACAGGCGATAGGTTTGCTGTAATTGTCCAGAACTCCTTGGGCTCAAAGGACTTTATCTCCTTCTCCCTGTCACAGATCATACGGACCGCCACAGACTGTACTCTGCCTGCGGATAGTCCCTTCTGCACCTTGTTCCACAAAATTGGACTGATCTTGTACCCCACAATGCGGTCCAGAATACGCCTGGTCTGCTGTGCGTCTACCAGGTGCATGTCTATGGCCCGAGGGCTCTGCAGTGCGGCCTTAACCGCATTGCCGGTAATTTCGTTAAAGGTAATACGGCAGGGAGATTGGGGATCTATGCCCAAAATAGTGGCAGTATGCCATGCAATTGCTTCTCCCTCGCGATCAGGGTCCGATGCAATCAGAACCTGCTTGGCCTTGGATGCGTGCTTCTTCAGATTAGTAATAACGTCTGCCTTGCCTGTGATATTCACATATCTGGGCTTAAAGTCTCTGTCTACATCTACGCCCAGCTGATTGGTAGGCAAATCTCTGATATGGCCTACTGTGGCCTCAACGTCAAAAGAGCCATCAAGAAACTTCTTGATAGTCTTAACCTTGGTTGGGGACTCTACAATTATCAAACACTCAGACATCAGTAATTACTCCTTTGCACGAACATGTATATAACATACTTTGCCTGTGCAGGCAACCGCTAACCGGTTTTGCCAACAAACCAACCGGGTGTAACCTCGGTAACTTCCCCGAATAAAGTCAGGAACGTCAGAGACTGGGCTACGGTTCCCGGATCAAGTGACAGTGTGTCGCTCAACTGTTCTACCGTGCAGGGAGTAGACTTTATCTCAGCTAACAGCCGTTTGTCAAGATTGCTCAGTTCTATCCCCTGGGCTGTATAGCCGCTGTGTCGTCTGGCAAATACCCCTAATCCGCTATCCAGCATAAAGTCCTCATAGGAGGTATACACATGAGCCCCTTGCTGAATCATTTTGTTTGTACCCGTGCTCTTGGAACCGGTTATGTTGCCCGGTACGGCATATGTATCCCTGCCTATGTCATTCATATAATCCACTGTAGAGAAGCACCCGCTCTTTGTTCCCGCCTCTACCACCACCAGCACCGTGCCCAAACCCGCAATAAGTCTGTTTCTCAGTATAAAATCAGACCTGAATATTGGCTTGCCCGGAGGTACCTCTGTCAACAGACAGCCCTCCGCCTTCAGAATAGGATTTATCAGATTACGATTTTCTACAGGATACGGCTTGTCTATGTTTCCTGCCAAAACTGCTACTGTGCGCCCTCCGTTTTCACAGGTGCTGCGATGGATCAGCCCATCCACTCCGCTGGCAAATCCACTGACAGTAGTTAGTCCATGGGTACCGCATTTGCGGCCCAGTTCCTCTGCCACAGCCATTCCGTAGTGAGAGCAGGCCCTGGTACCTATTACAGATACTCGCCTCTCCTTGGCCAACATCTTGCCCCTGTAAAACAGAGCAGGCGGCGGGTTTTGTATATCCATCAGAGACTGAGGATAATCCGAGTCTCCCATGAGGCAGACACCCACATTCTCCCTGCGTATTATTTCCATGGACTTGTCCGTATACTCTGTAACTGCTCCCTCCGTCATTGCCTCCTTAGCCTTGTGAGACAGAAACTTCAGTCGTCCTATCTGATCTGCCGTTAATGCCCTTATATTTTCAAAGCTGCCAAACATGCGGAGCAACTTGCCAATTCCAGCCGGACCTATTTCAGGGATCATCAGGGTGTATATAACGTCATATATTTTCCTATCCATCTGAACATATCCCCCTATAGGACAGGGCACCCAATATGTGGTTCCTGCCAACGGTTTCATCCCCGTCTAGATCAGCCAGAGTTCTGGCCACTCTCAACATGCGAAAATATGCCCTGTTGCTAAAGCCGTATTTTTCCACAGCCCTGTCGTACAAGGCACAGGTTTCCCTGTCCAGAGCACAATAGCTGTTTACCTCAGACGGAGTCATCTGGGCGTTGTATCTGCCCTCTACGCCAAATCTCTCCTGCTGTATGCGGCATGCCATCATCACCCGCTGGCGCATTTCTTGGGAAGTCATACCCGATTGTCCTCTCATCTTCTCTGGAGGTTGTGTTGTCATCTTTACGTGCAGGTCTATTCTGTCCAAAAGTGGCCCGGATAATCTGTTCAGGTAGGTGCGCCTCTCTCCGGATGTACAAGTGCACTTACCCGGATCGTCCAACAACTTGCCGCATTTGCAGGGATTGGCTGCCAATACACATAGCAAGTTGGCCGGAAATACTACTCTGGTATTTTGACGCAGCAGATGTATAGTTCCCTGTTCCAATGGTTCCCTGAGTGTATCCAGACACTCCCCAGGGATCATCGTGGCCTCGTCCACAAACAGTATGCCATTATGGGCCAGAGAAGCTGCTCCGGGCACAGGTATTCTGCCTCCACCGGTCAGGGCTGCCTTGGTAGTATTGGAAGACACCTTGACAACAGGCCTGGTGCTGATCCATCCCTTGTCTTCTCCTAGCTTTCCTGCTGCACTGTATATGCCTGTGGTCTCAAACATCTCCTGCCTGGACATTGGAGGCATAATAGAGGGCAACCTCTCAGCCGCCATAGTCTTGCCACAGCCTGGGCTGCCGATGAGCAGCGTATGATGTCTGCCCGCCGCCGCAACCATCATGGCAGTTTTTGCCTCTGCATTGCCATATATATCCCCGTAATCAGGTGCATCTTCCTCCTCTGTCCACCTGATCTTCTGGGCGGCCGGTTCTGCCTCCACCCCATCCACGATGCAATGCAGCACCTCTGAGAGGGTTGCCCCATAATGGACTCGCCGATTTCTCATCAGCTCTGTCTCGCCCGCATTGCCAGCAGGGATCAATATCTCCTTGTCCGTCTCCCTGAGGCAATAGTCCACCATGCTAATGGCGCTTCTGCAGGATTTGATTCTGCCATCCAGTGACAACTCTCCCACCAAGACAAACCTCTCCAAAACCTCCTGGGGCAAATTGTACATATGGGCATAGATCGCCACTGCCAGCGCCAGGTCGATGGCCGCACAGCTTTTGGGCATGTCTGCGGGGGCAAGATTCACCGTAATATGCCCCTTGGGGAAGCTGTAATTGCCATTTTTAAGGGCAATGCGCACTCTCTCTGCTGCCTCCTTTTCGTAGCTTCCAGCACAGCCCAATACGTCAAAATCCGGCAAGCCGTTGCGCAAATCCACCTCTCCGTGTATTAAAAATGGCCTCATGCCGTAACACCCACAGGAATAGACCCTCTTAATCATAAAAAATCCTCCCGAAACTCCTTCGGGAGGATTATATTCTCTCTATAAACAGGTATTTTGCCCAAGAAACCCTGAGGCCGTTGAATTTTAGGGGATTAGAAAAATTATAGCCTTAACCTCTGTCATCAAATCACTGTTGTAATTCGTCGAAAATTATTTTATTTTGGCTGTCCGTAATTTACGTTCCACAGACACAGTCCCCTGGCCGGAGCCTTGTACCCCTTGATGTCGGCATTTCTGTCATGCAGCGCCTCTGCTATCTGATCCCTGTCGATATGGCCCATAACGCACCCCATGGCCACTCCAACTATGTTTCTGACCATGTTGTGCAGAAACCCATCACCGGTTATATACACCTTGAGCAGATCTCCCTCCTCCAGGGCCTGCACCTTAGTAATGCAACGAACAGTGTTTTTGTTGGAAGATCTGGTGGCAAATGGATTGAAATCGTGGGTGCCCAGAAACATATTCAACACCGACTGCAGCTGTTCTACCTGGACCTTCTGCCCAAAGGCCACTGCCACGTCGCTGTACATGCCGGGATTGGTGTTGCTGTTCCAAATTGTGTAGCAATACGTCTTGTCTACTGCGTGAATTCGGGCGTTGAAACGGTCCTCCACCTGTTCCATATCCAGCACAGAAATAGTCCTGGGAAGTATACTGTTTACTCTCTCTGTAAATCGGGCTGCATCTACTGCCTCGGTACAGGAAAAACTGCACACCTGAGCCCTTGCGTGAACCCCGGCGTCGGTTCTGCCTGAGGCTGTTACCTCAATATCACAATCCAGCACGTCGGAAATAGCATTCTCCAATATGCCCTGGATGGTCTTGCGGCTATCCTTGAGTCTCTGCCAGCCGTCAAAATCCCGGCCGTTATATGAAACTGTTATCCTGTAGGTCGCCATGATTACGCCTTAACGCAGCTGTTGATTATATCCAGGATGGCATGGATAGTGTCCTTGGAGCCGAACTTGTGCATGGCCTCGATATGCTTAGGCCTGTTGCTATAGAGCTTCATCACCGCATTGTAGAGGTCCGCGGGTTCGTTGATGTCGGATTCTCTCAGCATGTCGCTATATCCCTTGGCGGTAAACTCCTCTGCATTCAGCACCTGGTCTCCTCTGGAACCTGCCTCCAGGGGAACCAACAGCGCAGGCAATCCAATAGACAGATACTCGAAAATAGCATTTGCTCCGGACCTGGAAACTGCAATATTGGCGGCATGAAGCACGTCAGGCAGTTCCTTGTTGATATACTCATACTGCCTGTATCCTGCCAGGTTATCCAATGCGGCGTCCAGATTCCCCTTGCCGCAGCCGTGGACTACGTCAAATGTCTCCAGTAGCATGGGCAGTGCATCTCTGACGGCCTTGTTCAGCCTCTGGGAACCCTGGCTTCCGCCCAAAACCAACAGAATAGGCTTGCCTCCATCAAAGCCCAGGAACTGTCTGCCTGCTGCTGCATTTCCATCCAGAACTGCCCTGCGGACAGGACTGCCCACATATACCCCCTTGCCCTGGGGCAGGTGCTTGAGGGTTGCCTCAAAGGAAGTCAGCACCTTGGGAGCGAACTTTGCGGAAATCTTGTTTGCCAAGCCGGGTGTGTAGTCTGACTCATGGCATATACAGGGAATTTTGAGCATTTTGGCCGCAATAACTACTGGTACAGCCACAAATCCACCCTTTGAAAAAACCACATCAGGGCGTGCCTTGCGAAGCACCCTACGAGCCTGAAAAATGCCTGCAACAACTCGAAAGATGTCGGTAAAGTTCTTGAGGTCAAAATACCTGCGGACCTTGCCCGAGGAAATAGGGTAGTATGTTATGCCCTCGGCCTCTATGAGTTGCCTCTCAATGCCCTGTTTGGAGCCAATATAGCGCACCTCATATCCCTGCTCTGTGAGCCCGGGAATTAAAGCAAGGTTGGGGGTAACGTGACCTGCCGTACCCCCACCGGTTAAAATTATCAGTTTTTGTCTGCTATCTGCCATTTTATTATCTCAGCTTATATCCATCCAACTGCATATATGCAATGAGTCCACTTTGATATTCATCAATTTCCTGTCCAGACAATGTGTGATCATTGCTGCCGATGGTAACATTGAATGTAAGGCTCTTGTAGCCCTCCTCGATACCTGCTCCTCTGTACAAGCTGACGAACTGCAGTTCCTTGAACAGGGGTGAATCATATCCGGAGATCTTGTCCGCAACTGTCTTGAACTGGGTGCTGCTGGGCACTACAAAGTTAAAGTCCAGCTTAACCTCCTGGTAGCGGGCGGCCTCCTTGTATACTGCCACCACAGCCTGCAACTTGGACAGAGCTGTAATATTGAGTTCCATAACTGCACAGGCAGATCTACGTGTAATCTTCTGCTTAAGGGAGGGATGCAACACTGTAATGTAACCCAATGTCTCTCCCTGATACTTGATCAGTGCGCACTTAACGGGATGCAGCCAGTTGTAGCCCAACTCGGTATCCTTGACATACTCCAGAGTGATGTTCTTGAAGTTCCACATCATGGAATCTGCCAGACCCTTGAGCTTGTAGAACAGCTGGTCCTCGGAGCTGCCTGCAGAACAGGTTACAACTGAAAGAACACGGTTCTCAATGGACTTGTTGTCCTCTCCCAGCCTCATTGTGCTGCCGATCTCGTAGATGCTGAATGTGTCTGTGTGCTTAACGTTTGTTGCAGCTGCATACAGCATAGAGGGTGCCATAACCTCTCTGATAGTGCCGTGCTCAGGGCTGCTGGGCTTGAGCAGGTGAATGCTGCCGTGAGGCTGCAGACCGTAGCTGTGATTCAGGTTATCGTCGTACCACACATAGCTGTTGACCTCGTACATTCCGTAGCCGTCTGTCAGCATAGCCTTGATGTCGTTCTCCAGAACAGACACCTGGTTCACGACACCTGGCATAACAGATGTCTTAAGGGGTTCAGGCTGAATGTTGTCGTAGCCGTAAACTCTGGTAATCTCCTCGATAATATCTACCTTGATAGTCACGTCCTTGGTGGAACGGAAGCTGGGAACATCTACGGTGATGGTGTCCCCCTCCAGAGTTACTCCGAACTCAAGGGCTGTCAATGTCTTAACAACCATATCCATGTCGATGTCCATACCTGTGTATCTCTCGATATATGCCTTGTCCAGGACTAACTGAACGGGCTTCAGGGGGCTGACATTTACGTCGGACAGGCCTGAAACAATAGTTGTGCCGGGATCCTCCTGCATGGCCAGGTACAGAACTCTCTTGATAGCTGTAATGGCATACTCTGGATCCAGACTCTTCTCATATCTGGCGCTGGCATCTGTTCTGAGGCCCAGCTTAATGGAGGCTCTGCGGATAGAACCGCCGTTGAAGCTGGCAGACTCCAGCAATATAGCCTCTGTCTCCTCTGTTACCTCAGACTCTGCGCCGCCCTTGATACCTGCAATGGCGGTGGGCTTGTCTCCGTCGCAGATAAACAGCGTACCTGCAGGAACTGTTCTTGGAGCATCGTCCAGTGTGACGAACTCCACATCCTTGTCAAAGGACTTGACGCAGATTTCGCTGACTGTGTTGCGGTCAAAGGCGTGCATAGGCTGACCCAAATCCATCATTACATAGTTTGTCAGGTCTACCAGGGCGTTAATTGCTCTCATGCCACAGTAGTAGAGTCTGATTCTCATCCATACGGGGGAAACCTTTGCGTGGAAGTTGCCAAAGGCAATACATGCATACCTGTAGCACTTGTCCTCATCCACAATAGAAACGGGAACTGTGGGCAACGCGGTCAGGTCCTGGGACTCCAGGTCATAGAGAGGCATAGGTCTCAGCGGTCTGTTGAGAATAGCTGCCACCTCTCTGGCAATACCATAGTGTCCCCACAGGTCAGGCCTGTTGGTAAGGGACTTGTTGTCTACCTCGATAATTGTGTCGTTAATGGGCAACAAATCGTGCACATCTGTGCCAACCACTGTATCCTCAGGGAATTCCATAAGTCCGCTATGGTTGTCGGAAATGCCCAATTCCTTCTCTGAGCACATCATTCCGTAGCTGGTTACTCCCACGAGCGTGGCAACTCCGATGCCATCAATTCCGGGAAGCTTGGCTCCCACTGTAGCCAGAGGCACAATCATGCCGGGCCTAACATTAGGTGCACCGCAGACAATCTGAACTGTCTCGTCTCCCTTGTCCACCTGGCAAATGTGGAGCTTCTTGGACTCAGGATGCTCCTCTACAGTCAAAACCTTGGCTGCGACAACGCCGGAAATGTCTGTACCCTTGGTCTCGTATCCCTCAACCTCGGCTGTTGTCATTGTAAATCTGTGAACCAACCAGGCTACATCTACGCCGGTCAAGTCCACATAGTCGTTAATCCAATTTAATGAAATATACATGTCTGCCTCCCTTAGTAGATAACCTTGTTGAACTGCTCCATAACTCTGATGTCTCCGGAGTTAAGTACGCGGATGTCTCTGATTCCGTAGCGCATCATGGCAAGTCTGGTCAGGCCTCCGCCAAAGGCAAAGCCTGTGTATTCCTCTGGGTCAATTCCGCCGGCTCTCAGTACGTTGGGGTGAACCATGCCACAGGGCAGCAGCTCAATCCATCCGCTCTGCTTGCATGTAGGGCAACCCTTGCCGCCGCAAATCATGCACTTAAGGTCCAGCTCAAAGCCGGGCTCAACGAAGGGGAAGAATCCAGGTCTCAGTCTGACCTCAACATCCTTCTGGAAGAACTTGGAAAGCAGCTGCTTCATGCAATAAATCAGGTTTGATATGGAAACATCCTTGTCAATTACCATGCCCTCAAACTGGAAGAAGGTATTCTCGTGGCTGGCATCGATGGACTCGTTGCGGAAGCATCTGCCGGGGGCGATAATTTTGAGAGGTGCACCAAACTTCTCCATAGCCCTGATCTGGCATGTGGATGTCTGTGTCCTAAGCAACTGTCCGTTGTCGCACCAGTAGGTGTCCTGCATATCTCTGGCAGGGTGGTCTGCTGGAACGTTCAGCGCCTCAAAGTTGTAATATTCGCTCTCCAACTCAGGACCATCTACCACGTTGAAGCCCATGGATGTAAAAATCTGTGTGAGCTCCCTTGCAACGATTGTAATGGGGTGCATAGATCCTTTGAGACCATAGTCACCGGGCAGTGTGATGTCAAATCCACCTGCGGCCTCGATTTCTCTGGCAATATCCAGGTTAACCAGTTCGGTTTCCCTGGACTTGATAAATCGCTCAACGTTCTCCCTAAAGGCACTTGCTCTTGCACCCATAACCTTGCGAGCCTCAGGTTCCATGTCCTTAAGTCCCTTGAGTACGGAGTTGATCTCACTCTTCTTGCCCAGGAATCTGACACGGATTTCCTCAAGCTTGTCCTTGGAATCGACCAGAGCTGCCTGAGCATTAAAGTCCTGTTCCAATGCGGTAAGCAAATCGAAAACGTTGTCTGACATATCTTTCTCCTTAATCCTATAGCCGGTGGCTATTGTAATTCGTCATTTGCGAGCCATAACGACTCGGTCATTATTTCCGTAGTCCTTGACTACTCGTATATCCCTGAGGCCCGCTTGGCTAAACAGCGCCGCAACCTCTTGGCCTTGGGTATCTCCTATTTCCACCATCAGCTGTCCACCCTCCCTCAAGTAGGCGGGGGCCTCCTTGGCCAATCTCTGGTAGAAATACAGCCCTCTGTTATCTGCGTACAGAGCCATATGGGGCTCATACACCGTCACCTCCGGTTCCAGTTCCGACTCCTGCGCCGGATCTATGTATGGAGGGTTACAAACTATTAGATCAAACATACGGCCCGGCTCAATTGCCCGGAACATATCACCCTGACAAAACACCACATCTGCCCCTAGGCTGTCTGCGTTGTGTCTTGCCACCTGCAGGGCTTCTGCGGACAGATCTGTAGCCAACACCTGTAATCCCGTTTCAGCAGCTATAGTAATTGCCACACAGCCGCTGCCTGTGCATATGTCCACGACCCTGGGGTTGTCCATGCCAGCTATGGCATCTATGGCCTCCCGGCACAGTATCTCTGTATCAAAGCGAGGTATGAGGCATCTGCTGTCAACTGCATAGGGCCTGCCGTAAAACCAAGCCTGTCCCAGTATGTACTGCAGCGGTCTCCTGGTATCGGCTCTCTCCTCTGCTATAGCCATAGCCGCCTCTGCCTTGGGTCCCAGTTCTATACTTGGGTCTACAATGGCCTGGGTGCGAGACACTCCAATATGCTCCAGTATAATACGGCACTCGGGTTCCGCCTCTGCTATACCGGCCTCCGTCAACCTGCGATGAATATATCCCCTGAGCTCAGCGATAGTCATGCTACCACCTGTCTGCCTCTGCATCCTCCGGAATTACATTCTGCATGGCCTTGATGGCCACCTCCAGCATGCTGTCGTCGGGCTCCTTGGTGGTGAGCTTCTGGAACAGCAGACCGGGCTTGCTCAATGCGCTGCAGAACTTGTTCTCGTGGCTGCCCGCATACTTAATCACTTCATATGAAATACCTGCAACAATGGGGATCAATGCCAGTTTCACCAGCATGTTGAGCCATCTGCCCAGGTCAGGTACCAGAGAAAACACTAAAATGGCGATAATCATTACCAGGAACATAAACGAAGTACCGCATCTCTTGTGCTCCTTGGGGAACTTGCGGCAATTCTCCACGGTCAGTTCCTCTCCTGACTCGTAGCAGTATATGGTTTTGTGCTCTGCTCCGTGATACATCCATACTCGGCTCATCTCATTCATCCTGTTAACCAAGGAGAGGTATGCCACAAAAATACCTATACGAACGCATCCCTCCAGCAAATTGCTGAGGACGTGAATGGCAGTAATGCTCCTATCCCAGGGGATAAATGAAACTAAGAAGCTGGGAAGCAGGATAAACAGACAAATGCTAAGTCCCAGTGCAAACACCACTGTCAGCACCAGTGCCCAGCCTGGCAGGGATTCCTTCTCCTTTTTCTCGGGTTCCTCGGTGGCTGCAACCTCGACAGCCTCTGTTTCGCCGCTCTCCGTAGCCTCTGTCTCCACTGTCTCTACAGGTTCCTGGTCAACCTTGGCATTATCTTTAGGTTCATCCTCGGAAAGGTCGATTTGCTCTGCAGAATACATGAGCTCGCCAATGCCTATCTTCATCTGGGTAAACAGATTAACTACGCCACGGATGAAGGGAATCTTGGCTGCCTTAGGGGCCTTGGGCCTGTCCATTGTCTTCTCCAAAATCTCTCCGGAGGACAATCGTACACAGGTGGATATCTTGTAAGGACCCATCATCATCAGACCCTCCATCAGGGCCTGGCCGCCAATACTAGTTTTCTTAACTTCCTTGCAGTTCTGATCTGACATATCTATACTCTCTCAAAAAAAACAAAAGGTCGTGTTGTGCACGACCTTGCGTTTATTCATCTCTTCCGGTATAACCGTACTTCTTTCTGAACTTGTCTACGCGTCCGCCGGCTGTATCAACTAACTTTTGCTTGCCGGTAAAAAACGGATGGCACTTGGAACAAATTTCAACTCTGAGTTCAGGCTTTGTCGATCCTGTCTCGAATGTGTTACCACAGGCGCACTTAACTACTGCCTTCTGATAATTCGGATGAATGCCCTCTTTCACTTCGTTCACCTTCTTTCGATATATTGGCTCGCCTAAATCGACGAAAACTTATTTTTCAAAAATAGCCATGGACTATAATAACACAGCCATTATTCTTGTTCAAGTACTTTTTTATACCTTTACAGTCATCAGGAAACTGTTGTTATTTGGAGTCTTGAGCATCTGATTTATGACCATTTCGGTACATTCTGCAATGCCCATCTGAGAGAATGCGCGCCTGATCTTGTCTGCGGCCTCCTTCTCTGCAGGAGCCAACAGCAGGTCGTCACGGCGAGTACCAGACTTGTAGATGTCGATGGCGGGGAAAATGCGCCTCTCAGACAGCTTTCTGTCCAGGTGAATCTCCAGGTTGCCTGTTCCCTTGAACTCCTCGTAAATCAAGTCGTCCATCTTGGATCCAGTGTCCACCAGGGCTGTGGCAATAATAGTCAAGCTGCCACCAAACTCAATATTTCTGGCTGCACCCAGGAACTTCTTGGGCTTAATGAGTGCTGCCGTATCCATACCACCTGACATGGTTCTGCCGGAGTTGGTAATTGTCAGGTTGTAGGCTCTGGTGAGTCTTGTCAGCGAATCCATCAGAACGACCACGTCCTTGCCCTGCTCAACCATACGCTTGGCATGCTCCTGTACCATTTCAGATACCTTTACATGGTGCTCGGGTTCCTCGTCAAAGGTGGAATATACAATCTCGCCCTTGATAGAACGCTGCATGTCCGTAACCTCCTCGGGACGCTCGTCGATCAACAGAACAATCAGGTGAACGTCGGGATGGTTGGTGGTGATGCCGTGGGCAATCTTCTTGAGCAACTCTGTCTTACCGGCCTTGGGGGGAGAAACGATAAGGCCTCTCTGTCCCTTGCCGATGGGAGCCATAATGTCCAGCAGTCTAGACGTAATTTCCTTGGAACGGTTGTTGGCATCCAGAGTCTCCAGCATAAGCTTACTCTCAGGGTATATGGGAGTCAATGTTTCGAATCTGGGCCTCTTCTCCATGGTGGCGTAGTCGTCTCCATTGAGCAATCCTATATAGCTAAGAGCCCTGAACTTCTCTCCTCTGGCAGGGCGACGGGCCTTGCCTGTGACTCTGTCGCCGGGGCGCAGGCCGAACCGCTTGATCTGAGAGGGAGAAACGTATATATCGTCGCTGCCTGACAGGTAATTTCTGGTTCTCAGGAAGCCGTATCCGTCGGCCATAATCTCCAAAACACCCTCGATGTCGTCATCGGGAATCGGCTCCGGCTTGGGAGGCTGGGCGGGTGTCTCTGCGGACTCCGCATCCTGCGCAGGGGCCTCTGCCTCTGTAACAGCACTATCTGTAACAGACTCTGCCTCGGTAGCCTCAACCTTCTTCTGGGCAGTCTTGCGACGGGAGTAGCTCCTGCGACCCTTGGGGGTCTCTGTAATCTGTACCTGTACCGTCTCCTCTGTAGCCTCGGGTACCACCTCAGCCTGAGTCTCCTGTGGCTTAACCTCAGCGACCTCCGACTCAGCAACCGGTTCAGCCTTGGGTTCCTCTGCCTTGGCTGCCTTGGGCTTGCGTCCGCGCTTGGCTGCCGGCTTCTTCTCCTGCTTTGCAGGGGCGTCTTCTGTGACGGGTGCCTCTGCTACTACCTCAGCTACAGGAGCATTCTCTGCCTCTGTGACTACGGTAGTCTCTGCTGCATTATCTGCAACAGGCTCAGAATCGCTCTTGGCCTTCTTGGTTCTGGTGGATGTGGGCTTGGCCTTAGCCTTGTCAGCTGTTTTCTTCTGTTTTTTTGGAGTCTCTGCAACAGGAGCAGCGTCTCCTGTAATTGCAGAAATGATCTGGCTCTTGCGCATTTTGTCGCAACCTGGGATGCCCATTTGTGTTGCAATTGCACGCAAATCTACAAGGCTCTTGCCTTCAAGAATCGACGAAAAATCATTTGTCATTGGAAAAATACCATTCGAAAAATATAAATTTTGTGTGGGGGTTGTTTTTAACGGGTTCAATTTAACACCAACCATTTTTAATGTCAATACCTATGTGAATAACATTCACATATGATTTTTGATAAGTCCATTTATTTGTTTTATTTTGAATATATAGATTTACGATTTGCGATTTAGTCCGTATAATGGTTTTACTAAACAAAGGGGATATTTATGAAGGCAAGCCAGTCTACATCGTCTTTTTTCAATCAGATATCGGTTCCGGAGACCTTTTTATCATCTATTATGCCCCGTTTGGCCGGAGATAGTGTCAAGCTGTACATGTATTTGCTGTATTTGTCGGACAAGGGCATTAGCTTTACCCAGAGAGATCTCATGGGTTCACTGTCCTTTACCCAGGACCAGCTGAGTGGATGTCTGCTGGAGCTGGAGACTGCTGACCTGATTGTTAAGTCCAGGGACACTATAACTATTAACAACATTTCCGAGATGCGTCTGCATTCACTGTATCGTCCCATGGAGTCAGTTTCCCCGGACCAGGTTTCAAAACATCCTGCCCGTATGGCTGCCATCGACACCATCAACAAGCTGCACTTCAAGGGCTTTATGTCCACCACCTGGTACACAACCATCGACCAGTGGTTTACGCTGTACGACTTTGACCCGGAGGTCATGGTTATGCTGTTTAATCAGTGCAGCAAGTATAACAAGCTCACCAACGCCAACTACGCAGCCAAGATTGCAGAAAACTGGCATGCCAACAGGATACGCACCATTTCCGATCTGGAGGAGTTCGAGAACCGCTTTAGCGCACAGCGCCTCCTGGGCGACAAGATTGCCTCCGCCCTCAAATTGGGCCGTCAGCTGACCGACTTTGAGTCTGCCCTGGTGGCCAAATGGCATACTACATACGGATACGACTACAGCGTAATAGAAATTGCACTGTCCCGTTCCCTGCGCTCCACCCGCCTGTCCTTTGGCTTTTTCGACAAGATTTTAACCGAATGGTTCAACGCAGGTCTCAAGACCCCTGAGCAAATCAGGGAGTACGAGGCCAAGACCAAGCAACCTGTCCCCTCATATCCGAGCCGCAAATCCCCAGGTGGCAACTTTGCCGACAGGGATTCCGGCATCAAGGAGTCAGATCAGGATGTTATCAAGAGCCTGATCAGAAAGGATAAGCAGTCATGACAAGGCAGGAGATTAGTTCATTAATACGAGAGACCCTCTCCAACCGCCGTCTCTCTGCAGAGGCCGAGGCGGCAGACAGGCGCAGCAGGATTTATGCGGAGTATCCCGAGGTACAGGAACTGGACACGGAAATTAAGCTGTGCAGACTGTCTATTGCCAGAGCTCTCCTCCAGGACAGCAAATCCCTTGCAGTACAAAAGGACGACGAACTCAACACCCTGATTTCCCACCGGGATGCATATCTGGACGAGCAACATATTCCCGGAGACTACGATCAGCCTCGATACTACTGTCGTCGCTGCAACGATACCGGATTTATCACTGTGGACAACCAGTATCACAAGTGCTCCTGCGCCATCGAGATCGAGAATCAACTGTACGCTGAGGTTACAGGTATACACCCCTGCAACTTCACCACCTTTGACGACTATGACCTGAGCCTGTTCTCCGACAAGATAATGCCCGACAGCATTACAGAGCTATCCCCCAGGGACAATATTGCCTCTATCCTGTCCAAATGCAGGACCTTTGTGGACTCCGATTCTGCAACTGAGCCGGGCAACCTGCTGTTTATGGGAGCCACCGGCACAGGTAAGTCCTACATGGCCAAAACCATTTGCTCGGAACTGCTTTCCGCTGGAACTATGTGCATCTACCGCACTGCTCCACAGCTCTTTGACTGCCTGCTGAATCACCGCATGCACAGAGATGACACCGAGTCCGTGGAGGCCATGACTGCAGACAAGATATACAATGCTCCTGTGCTCTGCATTGACGACCTGGGCACAGAGGTTCCCTCTCCTGCCAAGTATGCAGATATGATTTCTATACTGGACAGCAGAGCGGAATACAACGGCCGCTACCCACGCAGGACCATTGTGGTAACAAACCTGAGGCCCGGCGACCTGAAAAACACCTACGACGAACGCATCACCTCTCGCCTGCTGGGCAACAATTTTACCCTCTGCTACTTTGAGGGCGACGACATCAGGCGCAGATAAACAGGATAATGAATGCTAAAATCCACAACATTAAGTTGTGGATTTTCATATACCTAAATAACAAATTTCACTACCAGTAGATTGTGTCCATTGTTTTCCCCAGCAGTTTACTCTTAGTTATTAACTAAAACCAGCTTCTCCAGCAGTTCCTTAACCGACCGCACCGCAGCTGCATTGTCCATGGGCACCCGCAAGGTGATACTGGGGTGTTCGCTGGCATTGAATCTCAATTTATCCCCATAGTCTCCCACCAACTGCAGCAATGCCTGAGGCTTTAGCTTGCCCTTGGCCTCGAACCGCAACTCCGCATTGCCCTTCTCTATGTGCACTGTAGTAAACCCGCAGCTTGTAGCCAGGGCCTTGACCAGCGCTACCTGTATCAGGTTTTCCGTCTCCTTTGGGATGTCGCCAAATCTGTCTATCAACTCGTCCCTCATGTCCATGGCATCGTCCTCTCCGGACAGAGACGCAATTCTCTTGTAGATATCCAACTTTGCAGAATCGTTGGGCACATATTCGGGATCGATATAGGCGTCCACAAGCACCTCGATGGTGGCCTCCGGAATTTCCTCCCTGACAGGCTCTCCTGTGAGCTCCGCCACCGCCTGGTTCAACAGCTTGCAGTACATGTCATATCCAACGGATGCCATATGTCCATGTTGCTCCGGACCCAACACGTTGCCGGCGCCCTGATCTCCAGGTCTCGCAAAGCTATTTTGTAGCCTGCGCCAAATTCGGTAAACTCCTTGATTGCCTTAATTCTGGCCTCTGCGGCCTCGTTCATCACCTTATCTCTGCGGTGCAGGATATAGGCATATGCCAGTCTGTTGCTACGACCCACTCGGCCGCGAATCTGATACAGCTGGGCCAATCCCAACTTGTCTGCATCCTCTACGATAATAGTGTTGGCATTGGGATAGTCCAATCCCGACTCGATAATAGTGGTAGACACCAGCACATTAAACTCGTTTCTGTAGAAGCTGTGCATTTTTGCCTCCAGCTCCCTCTCCTCCATCTGGCCGTGAGCATAGTCCACCATGGCCTCAGGCACCAGTTGACGCAGTTCCTCTGTCTTGCGCTCAATGTCGGATACGCGGTTGTACAGGTAGAACACCTGACCGTTGCGGGCCAGTTCCCTGCATATAGCCTCCCTGACCACATCCTCGTCCTGCTCCATTACAAAGGTCTGCACGGGATAGCGCTCCTCCGGAGGCTCCTCGATTATGGATATGTCCCTGATGCCGCTCATGGACATATGGAGAGTCCTCGGGATAGGTGTGGCGGTCATAACCAATGTGTCCACGTTTGGTTTCAGAGTCTTGATCCTCTCCTTGTCGGCCACGCCAAATCTCTGCTCCTCATCGATGACAAAGAGTCCAAAGTCCGAAAATTTCACATCCTTGGACAGTATTCGATGGGTGCCAACCAATATGTCGATCTGGCCTTTGGATAACCTATCCAATATGTCTGCCTGCTGCTTCTTGCTCTTGAATCTGCTTAGGCTCTCAATCCTGACAGGGTAATCCTGTATTCTGCGCTCCAGGGCCTCAGTCTGTTGTTGACACAGAACTGTAGTAGGCACCAGGTATGCCACCTGCTTGCCGTCCATAACGGCCTTGAACATGGCACGAGTGGCTACCTCTGTCTTTCCATAGCCCACGTCTCCACACAGGAGTCTGTCCATGATTCTCTCGGACTCCATGTCTGCCTTTATTTCCTCAATGCACCTCAGCTGGTCATCAGTTTCGGCAAATTCGAACTTATCCTCGAACTCTCTCTGCCATGCAGTGTCCTTGGAGAAGGCATGGCCCTTGGTGGTACGGCGCTTTTGGAACAGCAAAATGAGTTCTGATGCCAGTTCTTTTAGGGACTCCTTGACCTTAGCCTTGGTTTTCTGCCATTCCTGACCTCCCAGCTTGTTTACCTTTGGCCCTGCTCCACCTGTACCTATATACTTCTTGATCAGATCCAACCTGTCCGAGGGCAGGTAAAGCACGTCGGTACCGCTATACTTTACCTTGATGTATTCTCTGGTAGTCTTGTCGATGGTCAGCTTTTCCAGGCCCTGGTACTGGCCGATTCCGTGGATATTGTGAACTACGTAATCGCCGATGGACAACTCCGCAAAGTCTGTTATTGTCTTGGCATCCTTGTTCTTGGACTTGCCGCCCGTGCGAACCGCCTTTCCCGTCAGTTCCTTGTCGGTAATCACCACTAATTTGGCGCCGGGATACTCAAATCCGTTGCCCAGCTGTCCCAATATAATAGTCACCTCGCCGGGAGTAGCCGCAAAGTTGTACTCTCTCTTGATGGATACCTTCAGGGTCTCTCTGGTTTGAAGCATAGACTGGATTCCCTTGGCTCTGGTGCTGCCATTTGCCACCACCACAATGCGATACCCGAGTGTAGCCCAGTTTGTCAAATCCTCCAGCAGCTGGGTCTCTCTGCCTGAATAGGGGGACAGCAGTCTGACTGGCATGGCGTAGGTCTTGGTATCCCTCTCGGACATAACCGAGTTGATGATTATTCTGTTGCGCCTCTCCAGCTTAGTCAGCAGGTCATCTTTGGAAAGCAGGTTTCCCTCTGCGGAGGGCAATACACTGCCCTTCTCCCTCAGAACTCTGACCAGCTCGCCATATTCCATAGCATAGTTCGCAAAACGGTCGTATACCCTGGCCCGTTCGTCCAGCACCACAATTGCTTCCCTGTCCAGATAGTCAAACAGGTCTGCCTCCATGCCCGGAATCAGGCGAATGTACCTATCCATGGGACTGGTCCATCCGGATGCCTCGTACCTCTCAAAATCGCTGTCTATGGCCTCGCCAACAGCCTTGATTCTGTCTGCGTAGTGGGCATCCCTGTGGGAAGCGGCGTATATGTCCAGCTCTGCCAAGGCATTCTCCCTGACCAATTGTCGATGGTCAGGATTTAGGATAATGTCCGTAGCAGGCAATATGGTAATCCGATCCACGCTGTCGATGGACCTCTGGGTAAATCTGTCAAAATAGCGGATGGTGTCGATGTCGTCGCCCCAATACTCCATACGTATGGCATTGTCGGAACCCACAGGGAAAATGTCCACAATGCCGCCTCGCACTGCAAACTGTCCCTGGCCGGAAACCTGGGCCTCCCGCACATATCCTGCGGTGATCAGGGACCTCATCAGGTCATCCACTGACAACGTCATGCCTGCCTGGAGTTCAATCCTGGCGTCATAGAACACCTCCCTGGTTGGCAACCTGTGGAACATTGCTTCAGGAGATGTAATTACAAATCTATACGCATTTTTTGAGAGAGTGTTTAATGCCGCGATTCGGCTGCGCACATTGTCTCTGGTAAAGCCATCCACACTGTGCATCAGAATTTCCTTGGACAGGAACAGACAGGCCTCACTGTCGAAGAATCTGAAGTCCTCAAATATCCTCTTAGCTGCCAATTCGTTGGCGGCCACATACACCATTCGGCGGCCTGTAATTACGGAAATTGCATAGCAAATATGGGCCTTCTCCGACGCGGAGGGGCCTGTCAAAGCAGCCTTACCGTCTGTCTCCATAGCGTGGATTAGTCCGGTAATTGCAGAAATATTCCGTATTGGCTCTACAAAAGCCTGCATTTACTTTCTGCTTTCGTTATATTTATTCATCGCCTTTTCGACGCCTGAATCCAGTATTTCAAGTGCAGCATCAGCTGCCTTCTCAAGGGCTGGGTTGAGGGCCTGTCTGTCCTCCTGGGAGAACTTACCCAAAACATAGTCCTTGGCATCTATCTGACCACGGCGGCCAATTCCCACACGAATCCTGGGGAAATCCTCGCTGGACAGACATGTAATGATAGACTTCATTCCATTATGGGAGCCGGCGCTGCCCTTCATACGCATGCGAAGGCGACCCAAATCCAAGTCCATATCGTCATAAATTATAATAATGTTGGCTGTTGGGATCTTAAAATAGCCTGCCAAATCCCTGACGGCCTGACCACTGAGGTTCATGTAGGTAAGGGGCTCCAGCAGGTACAGCTCCTTGTCGTTATAGTTAACCTTGGTGTAAATACCGTTGAACTTCTTGAGGTTGAGAGAACAGTGGAGCTTATCCATCAGGCAATCGATAACCATATAACCCACGTTGTGCCTGGTGTTGGCATACTGACTGCCCGGATTTCCCAAACCAACTATAAGGTATCTGTTGTCAGATACCTTAGCTGTAGACTTGGTTGTTTTCTTTCCAAAGTTAAACATTACTTTCTGTTGCTCATTATGCTCTCTGCTGTTGCCAGCTGCTCGGGCGTATTGATGCCCAATGTCTCGGTATAGTCAGCACACTTGAAGATGCCCACCTTGCCTCCAAAACCCATGATAATCTTAAGGGCATCCGGCAGATAGTATTCCTTCTGAGCGTTGTCGTTTGTGATAAGGGGCAGTGCCCTGTCCAGGGATGCTCTATCAAAGCAATATACGCTGGCGTTAATCTCGCGAATCTCCAATATCTCAGGAGTTGCATCCTTGTGTTCCCGGATTTCCTTGAATGTGCCATCTGCATTGCGGACAACTCTGCCCAGACCTGTTGCGTCCGGAACCTCTGCTGTCAGCACTGTTACGCCGTTGTTGTCGGCCTGGTGAACTGCCATCATATCCCTGAGAGTGCCCGCTGTGATGAGGGGGTTATCTCCACAGAGAACGATAACGTCTGTAACGTCTGCGGGGACCTCAGGCATTGCCATCATTGTGGCGTGGCCTGTGCCCTTCATCTCGTGCTGCCATGCAAATCTGCAGCAATCGTCACCCAGAAGCTCCTTGAGTTCCTGGCCCTTGAATCCAATTACGGTAACAATCTCCTGTGCTCCTGCATCGGAAGCCGCCTCAATAACCCAGTTGATCATAGGCTTGCCCAGGACCTTGTGTGCAGTCTTGGGAATGGGGGAATTCATGCGCTTGCCCTCGCCTGCTGCCATAATTATTGCTGCGTACTTTTTCATATTGTCCTCCAACAGATATTATCTAACGCAAAAATCTGCCGCATTTTTATCTGCGGCAGGGAATCAATTCTTAATTAGTCCTCGTCCTCAACCTCTGGCATATCCCAGTTGTGGTAGACATTCTGTACGTCATCGTTCTCGTCGAACATGTCCAGCATCTTCTCCATCTTGGCGATCATCTCAGGGTCGTCCAAAGTTGTATATGTAGAGGGTACCATTGCAACCTCAGCAGACTCGAACTCATAACCTGCGTTGGCCAGAGCCTCTCTGACTCCGTCGAAGCTGTCGGGATCTGTGGTGATCTCGTACATATCCTCCTCCATCTGGAAGTCTTCGGCGCCTGCATCCAATGCCTGCATCATGAGTTCCTCCTCATCTGCAACATTGGCACTGTCGATAACCAACACGCCCTGTCTGTTGAACATAAAGGAAACGCATCCGCTGGCTCCCATGTTGCCGCCACACTTATCAAATATATGCCTTACGTCGCCGGCTGTTCTGTTGGCATTGTCGGTAAGGCACTCTACGATAACTGCTACGCCGCCTACTCCGTAGCCCTCATAGACTTTGGAGTCGTAGTTGGTGCTGTCGGAACCGGCCGCATTCTTGATGGCACGCATAATGTTGTCATTGGGAATGTTGGCTGCCTTGGCCTTAGCTACGATGTTCTTGAGCTGAAAGTTTCCGTCGATGTTGGGACCGCCGGCCTTAACTGCAACTGCAATCTCTCGCGAAAACTTGGTAAACAGATGGCCTCTCTCGGCGTCTGCCTTGCCCTTTTTCCTCTTAATATTATTCCATTTTGAATGTCCTGACATAATATATCTCCTCTAACGGCCTGATCTGCCGAAAATTGCCTATAAGACTATAATCCACCTACAGAATATTGTCAAATTCAATGGGAATCAACAGTAATCGTCACATCATTTTGCAAAGTAATCTGCAATCTTGTACACATCTCCGGCTCCCATGGTTATCACCGTCATTTCCTGGTTGGCAACTGACAGCATGTATTCCTGAACCTCCTCAAATGATGCCATATAGGTAGAATTGCCACCTCTCCTGCTGATAAGGTCGGAAACCATCTGAGAGTTGACATCCCCAGGATCCTCCTCTCTGGCAGCGTAGATGTCCACCAGAATAACCTGATCCGCCAGGGACAACGCCGCGGCCTCGTCCTTCATCAAATGCTTGGTTCTGGAGAAGGTGTGGGGCTGGAACACAACCAGCACCGGTTTGTTCAGACGCTTGGCTGTGTTAATAGACGCCCTGATTTCTGAGGGATGGTGTGCATAGTCATCATAAATGGCCAGGTTACCCAGATTGCACTTGTAGTCAAATCTGCGGCCCGAGCCGTGGAAGTGCAAAATGCCGTCAACAATCTCGCCCCAACTGAGTCCGGCAGCTCTCATAGCTGCACATGCACACAGTGAATTGATTATGTTGTGGTCTCCGGGAATTCTCAGCCTAACCTTTGCTGCAGGTTTGCCCTGCTCATGAATGGTGTATGATGCACAGGCATCCTCGTCGTACTCCACATTGGTGGGATAATAGTCTGCTGTTGCATCCGTTGCGCTGCAGGTAATCACCTTAACATCCGGGCGAACGTGATCTGCCACCAGGCGGGTATTCCTGTCGTCCATGTTGATAACCAGTTTTCCTCCCTGGGACAGGTTGTCTGAGAACTTGCCAAAGGACTTGAGTATCTGATCAATATTGTGGAAGTAGTCCAGATGCTCCAGCTCGATATTGAGAATAACCGCCACATCTGAGTGGAAGCTCAGGAAGCTATCTCTGTACTCGCAGGCCTCAAACACAAAGTAGTCCTCTCCGGCGGATACAGGCATATCCACATCTGCTCGGATTATGCAGCCCACGTTGTAGGAGAACTGCTTGGCACTGTCTGCCATACATGTGGCAATCATAGAGGAAGTTGTGGACTTTCCGTGGGTACCTGCCACACCGATTCTGGTGCCAAAGCAGTCAATCACCCTGCCGAGAAACTCTGCCCTGGACAATATCTCTATGCCTCTCCTGCGAGCCTCAATAATCTCAGGGTTGTTGCTGTCTACTGCGGCTGTATAAACCAGAATGTCACAGTTGGCGGGAATGTTCTCTGCCGCATGGTTGTTGTAAACCTTAATCCCTCTCGATTCGAAGGAAGCCACGTCCTTGGGAAGGCTCCTGTCAGATCCGCTGACGGTGCAACCGATATCCGACAGGATGAATGCGATTCCGCTCATGCTGGAACCTGCAATACCTGTCATATAGATGTTTTTCCCTTTGAGTCCGTTATCGTAGCTCATATTGTCTCCTATGTTCACTTTCAGTCTGCGCCTATGGCAACACCGTATATTATCCTACTAACAAATGTCTGTATCCATTGAACTTTGTCGCAACAGCTTCGGATACTTATTGGGGCAACTCCTTACCCATATGCCTGTATGCGTTGAGGGTAGCCACTCTGCCCCGTGGAGTCTTTTTCACAAATCCCAACTGCATAAGATAGGGTTCGTAGATTTCCTCGATGGTATCGGGTTCCTCTCCTGTACATGCAGATAGTGTTTCAAGGCCTACGGGACCGCCGTCGAACTTTTCAATAATGGCTCCGAGTATGTTTCTATCTGTGTTGTCCAGGCCCAGGCTATCCACCTCCATAGCATCCAGAGCCATCTTGGCAACCTTAAGGTCGATCTTGCCCCTGTTCATTACCTGGGCAAAGTCTCTGACTCTGCGGAGAAGTCTGTTTGCAATACGAGGTGTACCTCTGGACCTCATTGCTACTTCCATAGCCGCATCGTCAGTAATCTCTGTGTCGAAAATCCTGGCTGTACGACGTACGATGCTGCACAAATCCCCTGGTGTATAGGGCTCCAGCCTGTTGATCATGCCAAATCTGTCTCTCAGAGGAGCGGCCAACATACCTGCTCTGGTTGTAGCGCCAATCAAGGTAAACTTGGGCAGTTGCAGTCTCATGGATCTGGCTCCGGGACCTGTACCCATAACTATATCAAACTGGAAATCCTCCATGGCGGGATACAGAATTTCCTCAGCTGTCCTGTTAAGTCTATGTATCTCGTCGATAAACAGCACATCCCTCTCCTCCAGGTTGGACAGAATGGCCGCAATATCTCCCTGCTTCTCAATGGCAGGTCCGGAAGTAACTCGAATGTTTACTCCCATCTCGTTTGCAATAATGTTTGCCAGTGTGGTCTTGCCCAGTCCGGGAGGTCCATACAGCAGCACGTGATCCAGTGCCTCTCCTCTGGACTTGGCTGCAGAGATGAATATTCTCATATTCTCCTTGACCTTATCCTGACCCACATAGTCATCCAGAGTGGCTGGGCGCAGTTTTTCCTCGGACTGGTCTCCCGGCCCGTAGTTATAGTCCATGAGTCTGGTGCCCTCAACATCAAAATCGAACTTCTTGATTGTGTCGCCCATTATTTGATCACCACCCCGTAAATCTTCTGTCCTCTGGTACCTACCACAATTGTGTTGCCATATACGGCAGGTGAGCCCTCTACGTTGGCCTCCAGGTTGAGTTTGTATATAGTCTCTCCTGTCTCGCCGTCCAGGAAGTACATATATCCCATTGAATCGCACTGGATAATGTATCCCTTACCGTCCTCGGTGTATACGGCAGTGGGGGAACTCCAACAATAATACGGCAGATCCTTGGACCAAACTACTGCTCCGGAGTTCTTGTCCATGGCATACAGTCTGCCTCTGTAGGTTCCGTCAGTACGTGCTACCGAGAAGTAAACCAGGTTATCGATGTTGCACTTGCCCACCAGGGGACATGCCAGAGTACCGCCAGTAACGGCCTTGTCCAAAGAGCAGTAAACATACTTGCTCCACAGAACCTCTCCTGTCATGGCGTCTATCTTGCGCAGGATACTGTAGCCGTCCTTGTTCTGCTTCTCTACCTCGTTGGCGGTATACAGGGCCAGGGAGTTGTCTGACTCCACTTCAAGCACCAGGGCGCAGTCGGAGTCGTCGGTAACATCCAGTACCCAAAGGGGCTCAAAGGTGTTGACGTCTATGCACTGCAGTGTGCCGTTGTTGTCCTGAATATACATGTAGTTCTTGAAAAATCCAGGTGTGGCCTCAATGCCGTATGTGCCACTAATCAGGGGCTCATAGAAATACTTGACGGTATCGGGCTTGATACTGATGGTGTATTCCTCCTCGTCAAACTGGGAATTAAGTTTGAGGGAGTAAATCAATCCATTCTCTCCGCAGATAAACGCGGTATCTGAGTCCTTGTCGACCTTGACTGTAGCATCAGATGCAGCCCAGGATCTGTTTGCAATGCTCTCCTCCATGTTGATGGTGTGCAGGAGAGAAAAATCCACCAGGCTGTAAATCCTGAACTTAAATGCAACATAGCTGCCGCCGTTCAGGTTGTCGCCCTGTCCTACAAACAAAATGGGATATCCTCGGGGATCCAGAGTAACTGTACCCTTGATAGGGGCTCCGATATCGATTGTGCCTGTTCTGGTGTATTCGCCTGTCTCGTAGTCCAGGAAATAAACCTTGCCGTCCAGAGTGCCATAGATGACCTCAACCAATGACTCAGCGGACTTGTACTTGTCCTTGAAGTTCTGTCCCTGCAGGTCCTCTGCGTCCCACTTTACGATCAATGGCTGACCATTCCAACCTACGCCGGTCCAGTCGTCGATATTTCCGATATTGGTGCTCCAGGCTACCTCTAGTTCTCCTGTCTCCACCGTAACCAATCCATATGCAGCTGTGTTGTTAAAGTTGTTTCCACGGAAGCAGGTGATGCCCTCCACGGAGGAATAGAAGTAAGGTGCTCCAAAGCTCACCGGAGTCTCTCTGGTATAGTCGTTGATAATCTTGTTGTCCGAAGAATAGACCCTATACAGGAAATCGTATTTTGCGGGAGTATTGGATATGGCAATAGTAGACAAATCCACAAACAAATCGGGAATCTGTCTCTCC
Organism: Clostridia bacterium; assembly: GCA_017501105.1. Taxonomy (GTDB): domain Bacteria; phylum Bacillota; class Clostridia; order RGIG7378; family RGIG7378; genus RGIG7378. Next base: position 28,461 of record JAFVXO010000117.1, read on the forward strand.
ACTCTGTCCTCTACACTGCCGTGCTGCACAACGCTCTCCACCGGCGGCTTGTACACCTCCTTGAGGGGATCACGGGTCACAAAAATAAAGTTCTTGTACATGAACGAGAACAGGGTAACAAATGCCAAAACAACAGTGACATATATGGGCCAAAAAATCTTGGAATTAGCCATAATACCTCGCAAAAAACAGACATGATGCATTATGTGCAGTCATGTCTGTATTATACCAATTTATAGCCAATATGAAAAGTGAATTTAGAATTCCGCAGAACCCGTTGTTCTTGGGAAAGGCAGTACGTCGCGGATGTTTGTGACGCCTGTGATGTACATCAATGCCCTCTCAAAGCCCAAGCCATAGCCTGCATGCTTAACAGAACCGTACTTGCGTGTATCCATGTACCAGCTGTAGTCCTCGGGGTTGAGTCCCAGCTCGTTAATCCTATCCATGAGTACATCATAGCGTTCCTCTCTCTGGCTGCCTCCGACAATCTCGCCAACGCCGGGAACCAACAGGTCAGCTGCCGCAACGGTCTTGCCGTCCTCATTTTGCCTCATGTAGAAGGACTTGATGGCCTTGGGATAATCTGTAACAAATACAGGCTTGCAGAAAACCTTCTCCGTCAGGAATCTCTCGTGCTCGGTCTGGATATCTGCTCCCCATTCCACCTTGTAGTCAAAGGAATCGTTGTGCTTCTTGAGAATCTCAACTGCCTCAGTATATGTGATACGTCCAAACTCTGCGTTAACCAATGCATTCAGTCTGTCAAGCAAGGTCTTATCCACAAAGCTGTTGAAGAAATTCATCTCATCCGGGCACTTCTCCAGCACGTATTTGATGATAAACTTCATCATATCCTCTGCCAGATCCATATAGTCGGACAAATCGGCAAAGGCAATCTCGGGCTCTACCATCCAGAACTCTGCAGCATGTCTGGGAGTGTAGGACTTCTCTGCTCTGAATGTGGGGCCAAAGGTATAAATCTTGTTAAAGGCCATGCAGAAGGTCTCTCCCTCCAGCTGTCCGCTAACAGTGAGGTTTGTAGCCTTGCCAAAGAAATCCTGAGACCAGTCCACCTTGCCGTCCTCTGTCATGGGAGGAGTCGTGGGGTCCAATGTGGTAACCCTGAACATATCTCCTGCACCCTCGCAGTCACTACCTGTAATCAAGGGTGTGTTTACGTAGACAAATCCCCTTTCTTGGAAGAAGGTATGAATAGCAAATGCCAATACAGACCTGACTCTGAATATCGCAGAGTACAGGTTGGTTCTGGGTCTCAGATGTGCAATGGTACGCAGAAACTCTACAGAGTGGCGCTTCTTCTGCAGTGGGTAATCGGGAGCACACTGGCCGAGAATCTCAGCAGATGTAGCTCTCAGCTCGTATGCCTGCTTAGCTCCGGGAGAAAGCTGTACAATACCTGTAGCAGTAAGAGAAGCACCTGTGGATGCGCCTGCAATATCCTTGTAGTTAGAGAGAATCTGGCTATCTGCAAAAATCTGCAAATTCTTGAAGCATGTACCGTCATTGACCTCTACAAAGCCAAAATTTCCGTTGTCTCTGGATGTCCTGACCCATCCGCTGATGGTGACTTCCTGGCCCAAATACGCCTCGTATTGCTGGTTTAACTCTCTAATGTCCATTCTGCTCATATAAAACTCCGTTTGGATTTATTTATCAAAAGGTGATTTGTATCCCGATCCGCCAAACAGACCTGTGTCTGCTGGCTTTGAGGGACGGGCGGGAGTAGCAGCTCCGGTTCCGCGGAACAGATCCTCCTGCTTGTAGCTATCCTTGTATCCCCTGTCAGACGTGCCTACATCGGGATTCCTGTGAAATTCTCTTGATGCAGGTCTGACCACCTCATCGGTGTTGGCAACCCTCTCAGGCTCTGTAACCTTTGCCGTTGCAGGTTCCTCATCGTCAAGGCTGGGTATGCTAAAGGGCTTTGTTGTAGAAAATACTGTCTCTCTGACCGGCTTGGCTGTCTCCTGCGCCTCGGGCTCCTCGTTTGAATATCCTGCAAAGCCACCCTGGAACAGGTTATTGGTTTCTCTTGCCGGCTCAAATGTTGTGCGGTGCTGGGTCGGACTCTCTGTCTCCTCGTCAAACACCTCTGAGGGACGATTATCCAAAGTACGGGTAAATCCACGGAAAGCAGGCCGCTCAATAGGTCTGCGCTCATAGCGAGGACCGTTGTCTTCCTCTGCAGCATCCTGTGTGTATCCAAAGGAAACTGCAGCGCCAACGGGTTGCTCCTGAGGTTCGGGAATCTCTTCCATCTCAAGCTGGTAGTCCTCAAAGTCTCCCTCGCTGGGATCCTCCCTGCGGATTATAGATGCATCGGCAGGCCTGCGCGCTCTGTTGGTATCAAACGCCATGGGCTCATCGTCCATGACGAACATATTGTCAGCATCACTTGTCTCTGCATCATACTCATAAGAATATCCATGAACCTCCACAGTGTCTGTATTGGGTTCATCATCATCTGCAGAAAACTCGGTGCGGAGAGGCATCCTGCGGCGCAAAATAGCCTCCTCCTGGTCGGGATCCTCTTTCTGTTTTTCCTTCTCTGCCTGACGGAGGCAGTAAATGAAATATCCACACAGTGCGATAATGGAGAACAGCAGCAGGATAATCAAAAATCTACGAATGTTCTGTCTCGATAAAAGTGCGGATATAACTACAAATATCAAAAATGCACCCACGGCGATCATGGGAGTTAGATATTTCTTTGGCTTCTGTTTATTATCTTCTCTATACGACATAGTTGTCCTCCAGAAATATAGATAGGGGCATTATATCACCATAAGTCGAGTTTTTCTATCAGTTTAATTTGCAAATACCGCCACAAAGTCCGGTTTTTTCTCAAACCTCATGAGTTTGCGGTCTCCTACGGGATGCCTGAATTCCAAAATTCCCGCAAAAAGGCACAAATCTCCTTGACTGTAGGCCCTGTGTCCAGGTCTATTTGCATCTGGGCCGTATTTTTCATCTCCCAAAATGGGATAGCCTCTGTGAGAAAGCTGCACTCTGATCTGATGGGAGCGTCCTGTTATAAGTTCGATCTGCCACAAGACCAGATTGTCGTTTGTCCTACCTATAATGTTATATGCCAATTCCGAGAGCTTTCCGCTGTGGTCCACTCTCGAAATGTTAGTTTCTCCGTCCTTGGATAAAATATCCTTGAACACGCCTTTGTCCGCTGCGGGGCCGCCACGGGTTAATGCGTAATATTGTTTGTTGACTTTGTGGTTTCGGATATCCTCCGACAACCTGGAAGCCGCCTTGGACGTCCTGGCAAATACCATTATGCCGGCAGTGGGCATATCCAGTCTATGTACCAGTCCGAGAAAAACCTCTCCCGGCTTGTTATATTTGTCCGCAATATATTCCTTGAGTATTGTAAGCATATCCGGCCTATCCGAGCCATCAGACTGGGACAGCACCCCTGCAGGCTTAATCGCCACAATCAGGTGATTATCCTCATACAATATTTCCGGAATCACGGTCGACTTCTTCATTTGGTCCACCTGGCATATGCGCCACATGGCAAAACTATGCCCGAAGATGTGACGGGCAGTCCGATTTCGTCGCAGACAACCTTGCCTCCGAATTTCTTGACCAGTGTCAACTCCAGGATGTTTGCAGAAACTGCGGGAGAAAAGCCCGTCGTGTATGAGTTCAGGAGGAAAAACAGTGGTTTTGGAGTCATTACTCCACACGTATCCTTTACCAGATTGTACAGACAGTCCTCCAGCTTCCAGACTTCTCCATTGGTTCCCCTGCCATAGCTGGGAGGATCCATGATAACTCCATCATACAGGCTGTTGCGGCGAATTTCTCTGGCTACAAACTTGTTTACGTCGTCTACAATATATCTGACAGGCCTGTCGGACAAGCCTGACAGGGCAACATTTTCTTTAGCTTTAGCCACCATTCCCTTGGATGCATCCACATGACATACCGACGCGCCTGCCTCTGCAGCTGCAACTGTAGCTCCGCCTGTGTATGCAAACAAATTGATAACTCTGACGTTGTTCTTGCCCTCGTTGCGGATAAGTTCCCTCATCCAATCCCAATTGGCAGCCTGTTCCGGAAACAGTCCTGTGTGCTTAAAACCCATGGGCTCAATGCCAAATCTCATGTTGTCATAGGAAATGGTCCACTGTTTGGGAATGTTTCTCTTATAGTTCCAACCACCACCGCCGGAACTGGCACGACTATAAACTGCATCCGCAGACGCCCACTTTTCCGGATGACTCTTAGGCCAGATAACCTGGGGATCAGGTCTGACAAGGATGTAGTTCTTCCAGCGTTCCAGCCTCTGTCCGTCGCCGGTATCGATTAACTCGTAGTCTGTCCACTTGTCGGCTGTCGTCATGTAGACTATCCTCTCTCTCTGTTCTTGTTGATAAGGCAACCTGCCAAGATAATCTTGCGCTCCTCCTCGGTGAGTCCGGGCAGTGAGAACTCAATCTGTCTCTTTATCTCGCCTGTTGCAGACACCAGATATCCATTAACCATTTCGTTGTAGTCTGTAAGTGCACTCCTGACGCCATTCAGCACCAGAACATCGCCCACTTCAATATATGCAGCATCTTCGTCCTTGGCCTGTAAGGGCAGCATTCCCCAGTTAATCAGGTTGGAACGATACCTCTTGGTAGCATACTCGGAAACCACATTTGCCCATCCTCCCAATACCTTCTGGCAGGATGCGGCCTGCTCTCTGGCAGAACCGTCTCCAGGACGAACTGCATAGATAAAGCTGCCTACGCCTGTATTTTCGGCGTTAAATCCATATGCACTGACCAACTCCTGGGGCAATCTTGCGGAAATGTATTCCTCTACTGCAGCAGCTCCCTCAGCAGTATCTCTGGCAACCTCCATATTGCGGGTAACCTTGGCTGCCGCAACGTACTCGGGAACTCTGCGGGACAGTGTAAACTCGGCCAATCTATAGGGATTGGATCTGTAGGAAGATGTCTCTCCGGAAGGAATCAGCTCGTCTGTTGTAGTGACGCTGTCTCTGATGTCAGCAGCGCACTCCAGCACCAGATTATCGGGCAATGCGTGCATCTTGGGCCAATCTGCAATGTTGGGTCCCATAACCAGTTCTCTATCTGTGTTTCCCTTGCCATAGCCGTTGTATACCCTGTTTTCGTAAACCTTGCTGTCAAAGTTATACTCCGGAGCCTCGTATGCGCTCCAATCCAAATCCTCGGCGGATGTAAGTCTGCCTCCACGGGCTGCTGTGGCAGCAATAGATCTGGCGTCCATCAGCGCTACAGAGGCAATCTGTCCCTCGCCGGGCTTAGATCCCTCTCTGCTGGCAAAGTTTCTGGTAGAGTGGCGAATGGACAGTCCCTTGTTGCCTGGAACATCTCCTGCTCCAAAGCAAGGTCCACAGAATGCTGTGCGCATAATAGCTCCTGCTGCTGTCAGTTCTGCTGCAGCGCCGTTCTTCATCAGCTCGAGCAGTATAGGCTGAGATGCGGGGTATACGTTGAGGGCACATGCGCCGTTGCCTGTGCTCTTACCCTTGAGGGCATAAGCTGCAGCGCAGATATTCTCAAACGTTCCGCCGGAGCAGCCTGCAATCTCACACTGATCAACATAGAAGTTGCCGTCGATCAGCTTGTCAGTCAGGTTGAGCGTAACCTTGTCTCCAAGCTGGGCGTTGCACTTCTTCTCCGTCTCCTTGAGGATGTCCATTGGGTTAGCCAGGAATTCCCTGATCTCGTATGCATTGGAGGGGTGGAAGGGCAATGCTATCATGGCGTGAACTGTGCTCAGATCGATGTCTACCACTCTGTCGTAGATAGCTCCCTCAGCAGGGTGCAGTGGGCTGTATGCCTCTCCTCTGCCGTGAAGCTTGAGATATGCCTGGGTCTTGTCGTCAGTCTCCCAAATAGAGGACAGACAAGCAGTTTCTGTTGTCATAACGTCGATGCCGATTCTGTAGTCCATGGACAGTTTCTCGACGCCGGGGCCGATGAACTCCAAAATGCGGTTCTTAACAAATCCGTTTCCAAACACGGCCTGTACCAATGCCAGCGCCACGTCCTGTGGACCAACACCGGGCAGTGGCTCTCCGTGGAGGTAAACAGCAACAACCTCAGGGCGTGCAATATCATAGGTCTGGCCCAACAGCTGCTTAACCAGCTCAGGTCCTCCCTCGCCCATGGCAATGGTTCCCAGTGCGCCGTAGCGTGTGTGGCTGTCGGAACCCAGCAGCATCTTGCCGCAGCCTGCCATCATCTCCCTCATGTACTGGTGGATAACAGACAGATGTGCCGGGACAAATATTCCACCATACTTCTCTGTAGCAGACAGGCCAAACAGGTGGTCATCCTCGTTGATAGTGCCTCCTACAGCACATAGGCTGTTATGGCAGTTAGTCAGAACATAGGGAATGGGGAATTTCTCCATACCGCTGGCCCTTGCTGTCTGTATGATACCTACGTATGTAATGTCGTGGGATGCCAAACCGTCGAATTTGATACGGAGATTGTCTCCGCATGACTGTCCGTCTACACAGTGTGCAGACAGAATTCCCCAGGCCATTGTCTTGTCGGCAGTTCCCTGAACCTCCGCTGCTGCGGATACAGGAACCAGCTTGCCTGCAGTGAGAATGTGTTTTTCGTTAATGCACTTTACCATTATTTTACCTCGTTCCCTTTCACATTGCTGTTTACCAGCTCGGAATAATATTTTTTCGTTTTGATGGACGCAGGGTGAACCGTTACGCCCTTGGCTTGGTTATACCGGATAACATTATCCAAAATGTGCAGCGCAGCCCGTTGCAGATTCCGGCCCAGCACCTCCCGTGCCACTACCGCATCTCCATGGGTCCTGCCAACCTCGCAGTAGTCTGCTGAAAATACCAGCAGTTCCAGATCGGACATCCCAGGTCTGCCACAGGTGTGGTTGGCAATGGCGTTGAGTATGTCCTCATCCTCCACTCCGAATTCCTCCCGGGCAATAAAGCTGCCCACAATGGGATGCAACAAGTGTGTGGCCTGCATCTGAATGGCATCCGGTTGGTATCCGCGATCTATGCAAATAGCCACCATCTGCTCTCCATCTATATACTTGGCACAATCGTGCAGCAGTCCGGCCGTCAAAGCCTTGTCCCTATCTATACCGTATCTGGGTGCCAGTTGTCCACACAGTTCCATAACATTGAGCGAATGCGTGAATCTTTTTGGCGGCAAAGTCTCACTAAGCCGTACCTTGGCCTCCTGGTAGCTCATATTCATGTACATCATCGGTACAGTCCTCGCTCCCGGATATACTGCAAAACCGCCTCCGGCACCAATCCCTGGCAACTCTCGCCACAGGCCAGTCTGCGTCGGATATCCGTGGAGGAAACCTCAGGCAAATCCATGTCGGCATACTCCATATCCAGATGCAGGGTTTCGGTCAGCCGGGCAATCCTGTCCTCAAGCTGTGCGGTGGGATATCCTCTCCTGGCGGCTATTGCAAAACTGCAGTATTTGTGAAGCTCCTCCGCCCTATGCCACTTGTGCAGCTCATTGGGAATGTCTGCGCCCTGGATAAATACCAGACTGTCATTGGGATGCAGCAGGCTGAGTCTATGCAGAGTGTCGATGGAGTAGCTCACTCCATCCTCCCTGACCTCCATGTCGGATACCAAGACCTGCACATTGTCTGCAAATGCCAGCTGCGCCATCTCATATCTCTGTCGGGCAGTGACAGGTGTAGCCCCTTTGAATGGGTGATTCCCGGATGGAACAACAATCAAAGCGTCCAGTTTAAACGCCTCCAGACTCCCTGTGCCGAGAGCCACATGTCCCATATGTATCGGGTTAAATGACCCACCTAAAACACCTATTCTTTTCATGGGTTACATTATAGCACGGGCAGGCAGATTATCTACTGTTTTTCTTGTAAAGGATATACCAAAGTGTTATACTTCGGGGATATAAGACGAACAATTGGAGGTTCTTTCATGTTAGATATTAATGCCATCAGATCAAAACCCGAAGCCATTCAGGCCAAGCTCGCCAAGAAGGGCTGTAATGTGGATTTCTCCGATTTCCTCAAATTGGATGCCGAGCGCAGACAGTTGCTGCAGGAGGTTGAGGCTCTCAAGGCCCGCCGCAACAAGGTTTCATCCGAAATTCCCGCCCTTAAGAAGGCCGGCCAGGATGTTTCCGCAGTACTTGACGAGATGAAGGCCACCTCCGACAAGATTAAGGAGATGGACGACCAGGTCAAGGTTGTGGATCAGCGCATTTTCGACTTTGTTTCCTACCTTCCCAACCTGCCTGCTGACGACGTTGTTGCAGGTGGCAAGGAGAACAACCAGCTGGTTCACGAGTGGGGTTCCAAGCCCAGCTTTGACTTCCCTCTCAAGGACCATGTAGAGTTGGCCAAGGATCTGGGCCTCATAGACTACGAGCGCGGAGCCAAGCTTAGCGGCAACGGTTTCTGGATGTACCGCGGCAACGGTGCCAAGCTTGAGTGGGCTCTGCTCAACTACTTCATTGAGACACACATCAATGATGGTTACGAGTTCATCCTGCCTCCCCACATGCTGGGCGCACGCTGCGGATTTACAGCAGGCCAGTTCCCCAAGTTTGCCGACGAGGTTTACTACATTGGAGAGCGCACAGGTGACGATTCCGACAAGTTTATGCTGCCCACAGCTGAGACAGCACTTATCAATATGTATCGCGACGAGGTTTTGGAGGAGGCACAGCTTCCCCAGAAGTTATTTGCATATACCCCCTGCTTCCGCAAGGAGGCCGGCAGCTACCGTTCCGACGAGCGCGGTATGATTCGCGGACACCAGTTCGACAAGGTTGAGATGTTCCAGTACACCACACCTGAGACCTCCGAGGATGCTCTCCAGGAGCTTGTATCCAAGGCAGAGGCCCTGCTTCAGGGATTGGGCCTGCACTACCAGCTGTCCAAACTGGCCGCCGAGGACTGCAGTGCTTCCATGATGAAGACATACGACATCGAGGTCTGGATTCCCAGTATGGGCATTTACAAGGAGGTTTCCTCCTGCTCCAACGCCGGCGATTATCAGGCCCGCCGCGGCAACATCCGTTTTAAGCGCAAGGCCACCGGCAAGAACGAGTTCATCCACTCCCTCAACGGTTCAGGTCTGGCTACATCCCGCGTTATCCCTGCTCTACTGGAACAGCATCAGCAGGCAGACGGCAGCGTAGTGATTCCTGAGGTTCTCCGCAAGTGGATGGGTTGCGATGTGCTGAGACCCTGATTTTAACCCCACCAATACAATAAGCCGTTATTCGATGACACCTTCAGATTTTGAGGGTGTCATTTTTGCACTAGAAAGGAGTTTGGCGGTTTTGCCAAACTCCCGTGTTTCTCTAACATTATTTAGATCCTATATGGCTGAATACCTCTGATCTATGTTGTTACTTGTGTCCGGCTCTTAATTTCTTCTGTCGCCTGTTCCAAATAACCATAACTCCGCCGACAAGCAGGATAGATCCAACAAGCGCAGAAACAATAATCAGTGTCAGTGTACCAAGTCCAATTCCTAGTCCATTGGTGGTGCCGGTAATAATGTACTGCACACCATCCTCGTCCGTCAGAGTGGACCCATCATAATCTATGCCATACTCCTTGGCCAGTGTCTTAGGAATGTTAACTTTGTCATCCTCAATGCCCGAGACATTAAGGGCAATCAAGTACTGTCCAGATACAGTGCCTGCCACATTATATGCGGCCATTCCCTCATCATCCACAATGACGCTGGAAAGCTCCGTTAACTTTTTACCGTTTATGCTGTATAGAGTAGCCACTTGTCTTGCAGCATCTAACCCCAAGGGGAATCTTACTGTTGTATTGTAGGTATTGCTGCCTAAAACAGCAGTATACGTAACAACGTCTCCCAGTAGATTTGCAAAGGATCCGGCCTCGTTGCGCACAATGGCAACACTCAAGTTCTGCTGCCCGCTAATGGAGCTTGACGTCTGATCCTTAAACACAACATCCCAATAAACGTTGTCTGACGTATGAATTGTTACTGTAATGTCTAATTCAGAAAGCTCATCAAGCACGCCCTGCTCTATTACATCATAGTCCTGAATCTGGACCATTACATTAGGCTTCTCTCCTGAAGACAGAACATCTATTATCTCATCAATAAGATCATCCCATCCTGATGAGTCCTTAATATTAGCACTAATGGTTGTTCCATACTCCTGCTCTGGCAGATATTCATTTTCTCTTATAGGCAGCTTATTGACTGTGGTTATGATTGCGCCATCTGTCTCCGAATATGTAATATCATTCCTAAAGGTCTCGTCGTCTCTAAGGACACATTCCTCGTCAAGCTGTTTTTGCAACTCCTGCTTAACCTCTTGTGTTCCGCCATAATCTACAAAATACAGGTTGGGACATTCGGATACAGCGTTATACTCAACAGTCTCAATAGTCTCCGGAAGATATAATTCCCAAAGAGCCCTACAGCCATAGAAGGTCCAGTAAGGAAGCACATCTAACCTACCTAAAACCCTGGCATATACCAGGTTGCTGCAATATGAAAAAGCACTATTTCCCAAATACGTTACGCTCTCAGGGATGGTAATGCCAGCAAGACTCTTGCAGCTGTAGAAGGCTTTGTCTCCAATAACCTCCAGTGTGGATGGAAGATTAAGGTTTACCAGAGCCTTGCAGTCATAAAAACAGGCCCAACCTATCTCCTTCACTGCCGGCATATATATCTGAACTAAGCTATAGCAGTCCGAAAAGGCCAGGTTGCCCAATGAAACTACGCTGCTATCCATTTTAACAGTGGTAAGATTAACGCACTGGTAAAAAGCCATGTTGCCAATGGACCTAACACCATCTGATACAACTACTCTCTGAATATCAGAGGCGAAACTGAACCATGGCGCCGGATATACCTCGGAATAATCTGCCATATCTCCTGTTCCTGAGACAGTAAGGACACCGCAATCATAGGACCATGTTACATTGTCGCCGCAGGAACCAGAGGCTTCTTCTGCCAGACCAACCACAGAAAAAGACAAGACAAAGCTCGTAAGTATAGCCAATGCCATAATCAATGATATTAACTTGTGAGTACGAACAGTCATATGCTTGTCCTTTCTGTTAGATTAGGTTAATTCCTGTACCTTTGAGGAATTCTTCTTAATAGTGCTCAGCCAAACAATTCCAATAATTATTGAAACAATGGACCACACAGTTCCCCAGGGAGGGAATCCACCTTTGTATAGGTCATATTCTTGCCTGAAGAAATTCAGGAAAAACCTTGTCACTCCATAAAGCACCATAAACAAAGGATACAATTTCCCTCTATGCTTTCTTGATATTGCTAATGTCAACAAAATTGCCATAAGAATTACCGCGTTTATAAATTCTGCCTGCTGACTTGGGAAGTTATAATTTATTCCAAACAAGGATATATCTCTTCCACCACAGCAACCTGACATACAACAATTAATCTTCATAGCCGCTAACATTACGCAAATGCAAACGGAAAACTCATCTAGCAAATCACTCATCTTTTCTCTAACAACAAAAGATTCAGCTATTGCTGCTAATGGCATTATAAATACACAACCAAAAAATGATATCCCATCGAATCTACCATTTTCAATAAAATGCCAAAAAGATGCGCTAAGCAATCCTATAACTGACGACAAAAAAACTATAAGAGGCAACTTATATATCCTTAGCCTATAGCTTTTAGCAACTATTCCCATAGGAAGCAGCATGCTTACTGCACCTATGAGAACGTATAAAAGAATTGCACCTAAACGTTCCATACAAGCTATTAGGATGGATTATTAATTACAATGTCTGCAATATCAAAAATATAGGTGCAATTTGCAGAATCTGTCAACTCAAGATAAGAACCTGTCAATATAAGAGCTGCTTCCTTAGACTGATCGTTTGAATACAGTCTACCAATATTTCTCATGACATCACCATCTGATTTCCATTCAAATGAATCAGTCTGTACACCATCTGCATACATATATACTCCAGCTGCATTGTCAGTCTCAAACTTAATCTTAGCCCCTGTAGCTGATCCCATACCAGCAAGGTTCATAGTAACAGAGGGATGGTGATACTTTGTGGTCTCACTACATCCATTTGATTCGGTATACTTGTGGAAATATATAGTTGTGTTTGTATCCGTTATGGTTGCGGAACCTTGAGAGCTTTCTGAGGCATACGAAGCGGACGTAATTTTCACTGTAGGTATTTTGGATGCAACAGTCAAAACATTATTTTCCCTATACTCATAGCTTGTGCCATTAGACAATGTTACCTTAATTGTTCCATTATATGAGCCAGCCAAACCAGTCGTCATTCCACTCTCAGGAATATACATATGACCTGTAGTTGCATTTTGCCATGTATAGCTCAAAGACTGGTATCTGGATGTACCAGAAATGGTATATCCACCCTTCTCTAGGCTGTCTCCGCTATGAGTTAACGTAAGAGTTACGCTCTGAATAGTTACTCCAGCCTCTGCCATGGTGAAACCAATCTTTTCTCTGATGTTAATCCACAGACCGTTCTTGGAACCATCTGAATTATCTGTATACTTGCCAAGATCAACCTCAGTCATAAAGTCGATTCCACTGAAAGTTATAGGATTAATATCCATGGTGAATCCTTCAAAAATGCTCATCTGGTGGCCCACATTCAACTTATAGTACTGGGCGATAGCATTTTCATCATCTGTACCATAGTAATTGCCCTGCGGATCGTATACGCCATCAATCAGGATCTCCCTTACAGTCCATATTCCGTGTCTGCTGCCATCTTCTTTAGGCACGGGGAAGTAGTAATTTCCATCCTCCACCTTATCTACGGACACCTCATATGTTTTGCCTGTTGGACTATTTACAAATACTGCCTTAACAGAGGCTGCACCATCTGCATTAGTAATATTTGCGGCAAAATCAACCGATGCACTTGTCTGCACAAAATAGCTGTTCTGGGAGGTTGTTCCTAAATATTCTGGTGGATCAATGGATCTTGCGGCAATGCCTGGAGCCCCTGTAGCAATCGTAATGGTATTAGTACCTACCACCAACTTAGTGAAGTTAAATACACCAACTTTATCAATGTTAAATGTGCCTTCGTAGCTACCTTCACTCCATGTTAAGGTTGTCTGAAGTCCATTAGCAGATACAGTTGATCCCCTCTTGCCATAATACAAGGTTATATCGTATGGCAAAGAATTCAACGCATTGCCTGTATTAGTCAATATCTGTACACTAACGCCAATGGTCCTTGCCCCCTGGTAATCGAATGAAATATCCGAACTACCATTGTCTAAGTAAACACGAGCCTGTAATCCCAAGTATGCAGTAAATGTAGACTGGAATGCCTCATCCAGCTCGTAATAAGCCTCCTCGTATGTAGCCCCCTCTCCAACACCAATTACCAGGTACTGAATAGTATAAGTACCACTGGTTGTAAAGCCTGCATTGCCTGTCCACTGCCTTGTCAATGCATCATAGGCAAGGTCGCAGGTAATATATGTACCCTCTGCAGAAACAATTCTTGCAGAAACTCTAGTTGGCATCAGGTTAGAATCAAACTTAACCGCAACAGATCGGGTTACATAGTTCTCAGCGGTCAACGCTATCTCTTCGCCAACGAGATTACAGAAATTTACAGCTTCTACTGCAAATCCAGACACCTCAACTGTAATCCAATACTGCTGTGGCAGCGCATACTCAACGCCTCCTACCCATAAACTCTTTAATACATAGGTTCCGGGCATTGTAAAGTTACATTCTCCTGACCAAACAGTACCGGAAGTATTGGTAAGAGTAATTGGATTGGTACGCATTCCCTGACTGGAGTTAATCTGTCTCTGGAATATTGCCTGAACCAGGGTTCCTTCTCCGATAGAGAGTCCTTCAATATAGGCGGTTAAAACAGGATTCTTGGCAACTCCATCGTATGTGAACTTATTGTCACTAATCTCTGCTGAAAAGCTCATTGTCTGCATGGACAAATCGGTATTTTTGAGAGCAGTCAAATCTGCAGATGAGCCAAATTGGAAGTTCAAATTGCCCTGAATGCTACCGTTAGACATAGCCATGCTATTGTCTAAATCAGTACCCTCCAGGTACAGTACTACGCTAATCCTGGTAGCAACATTCTTCTCAAGCTTAACGATACCGTTGCTAATATTTCCGTTAGCATCAGTATATTCACATCCCAAACTTGAAACATAAATAGGAACAATGTACTTACCGCTGTCAGCAAATACCATATCCACGTCGAATTCGGCCTCGGCTAACAGTTCTCCCTCTGCGCAAACGAAGGCAATCTTGAGATTTTTTAGCATCTCAAGTGAAGCAGCTGCGCTCTCCGGTGTATCTGCGTAGAAAATAAAGCAACTGCCGGATCCCTGTGTGGCACTTGTCTCACCAGACTCTACGTAAAGGTCATCATATACACGATTAGATCCATTAAATCCAGTAACTATTACTTTGGAGTCCATCTTTGGTGTAACATCCTCAGAGGTAATTGGATCAGTTTCCTCTACTACCTTTATTGTAGTTGGATTTCCATTTTCATCTAGAATTGGATTTCCATTTTGATCTTTAGTATATTCCTTAACAACAGCCCTTTTTACTAATGTCCTATCAGAAATAGTATAATATTGACCATCCTCTGCAAGATAAACCAAAACTTCTTCGGTGGCTTCTATCCCGCCAACTACTTCGCCAGTAATTCTATTATAAACAAATACTTCTCGAGATACAGACTCACCACTCAATACAACTTTTCTCTGCTCAGAAATTGTCTCTGTAGAAACAAGACCATCTAATGTGAGCACGGAATCCTCAGCGTTTGTGCGGAACCACAGGTCGAGCACCATGCCATACGTATCCTGAGCCACCATACTGGATGCAAAGTTAGCATCCATTTCCATTGTTTTTTGAACTAGGCCCAGGAATTCGTTTGTATTAGAATTGGTCGTCAAATGTCCTGTCAGCTTTTTTCCGCCTCCGCCAATACCAAGAATCTCAACCTTAAGATTAAGTGGATACAAACTTACATCCATACGTACGCCAGTCATGTCCTCAAACTGCTTAAGAGAACCATTGGTCGCCACTACCTCTAGTACTTGATCGTCCTTTGTGATGTCTCCTAAGAAACTAAGAGCAACATCTACACCACCACTCATCAAGGCAGCAACCGACTGGGTTTGCACACCATTATTAATAGTTACTGTATCGATATCCAGGAGGGTATTTACAATAAGCAAAAGTTCAGTCTCATCTCTCAGCTCAATGGTATCGCCATTATTGACCCTTTGAAGATATGTCTCCATTGTACCTAAATCAGCAAAGAAATGAGCTTCTAAGTCCTTATATGTTTTTAGAACCGTACCAAGTTCGACACCGTTGGCCTTAAGGGATGCTTCACTGGCATTCATTAATGACTGACGAGTATATTCAGTATACTCTGTTCCCTTAAGAGACTGCTGGATGTTTGCAAGGTATGCCAATGCGTCGCCAAATGGATATATGGCATTGTTGTACAACTCAAAAAACATATTGTACAGTTGTGTGATTTGAGCCTTGGATAACGTACTATCTTTAGATATTCCAAGGGATGGAAGAATTAATCCAGCTAAACCACCATATGTCGGATGATTGGCTACAACATCGTATATATTATAGTGCAAATAAATCTGAACCACGTCACGAATTGTATCCACGTATCCCTTATTGTTCATTACGGCCTGATATCCATCTGTTGCAATTTTTGCCTTATCCTTTGCAACCTCTAATTTATCCTGAAGAATAGTCAAACCTGTATTTGCATAGGCTACAGAGGAAATAGCCCTGACTCCATATGTTGTGGTGCTGGGCACAACAAAGTCATAGTACCCCAACTGGGCGTCAACAACAGTCCACTGGGTGAAACCAAAATTAGTTGTTTCTCCCTCTACTCTGCCGCCGTCAGTATAGGAAACACTGGACAAAAAGTACTTAGAGCTAGTTGTAAATGTGGCAGGACGCAGTATCAAGTTCTCGATACCATAGTTGCCGCTTAGGTTAAGCAAGTTGCTCCAGGCAAGATTGGATTCCATAACTCCCTTTTTAGAATCGCCAATCTTAGTACTGTCTGGAGCCAAACCATCCAAATCGGACAGGGCAATTTCCAGGTTGCCGTTTGCAGAAACAGTAGTTGAAACATTAGAAACCTCTGGAGCAGAAGCCATCGTGTACCAGGCGTAACTGGTTGCAGAAATCATGACCAAAGAAAGCACTAACATAAATGCCACTGCTGCAATTCGTTCCTTAAGCCCCGGAAGTGCTTTCCTTAATTCTAATATATTCTTTTTGGTATCTGTCATTTGTACTGTCCCTCTCTATCTCAGCCGTCTCCTGATCCCGGCAAGGCACCTGCCACAAAAATGGCGAATGCCTCGTGAACAATGCCAGATCCGGCTGTATAGTAGATATCCCATATTATTTACAGAATAATACTTTGTACCACGATAAAAACCTGTGACTATGGCAATAATCTGGTCATGTCGGATGCCATGCTCCAGATTGAACTGATTATCGCCAATGCAAGTATATGTCTTCCCTACTTTAACCACTCTGTGTAGAACAAAACAGCCATCGTCTCTCCTGTACAGAGGAATATCATATTTTCTAGGTACGCCCTTATACGATTCTAAAATTACACTGTCTACCCCTTGACGCAACATGGGTAACATACTGATACCCCGTGGGGAGAATTTGACAGGTTTGCCTTGAGCTAAATATTCCTCTATCAACGGCATCAGTTGCTCGAGATGTATCTCGTTCTCAAATGAGCAATCCATTGTCTTTTAGCTTATTTACAAAGCGCTGGACACCTGCCCTGGCAGTCGCCTCGTCTACGCTATATTCTCTAAGTAATGCAGCAACCAATCTGTCCTCATCTGTATCCTGCTGCAATTCCTGCCACAGAAATTTTCCTGTGTCGTTTAGTTTAATCATCTTGGTAAGATCCAGATCGTCACCGGTTGGCAGGACAACAGTTGTTCCTGCGACCTCTCTTACAATATAACCATCTTTAATCTTCATTTGAATCCTCCAACTTACGACCAGACATGGCCTCGTAGGATAGACGAACTGCCTCCGGTTCCATATTACATTTGAGTTTCCATACAGGCACCTTAGTCAACAGTTGGTCCAATAACTCCAGTATCTTAATACGGTGCTCCACTTCAGTCGACTTAGTTGACTGTTTAAGTATAGCTCCTATGGCCTGCACTCCACCAAAAGGCTCTATAGTGTTAGTCTCACCTCTCTCCAGACAGGCAATGCCTGCCAGAGGAACTCTCTTGTTTACACTAATATCGTGCTTACCACTCCATGGTGTACCATATACGTACCAGATGCCATCCTCTAATCGAAGAGCCGGCTTATCGTCATTGATAATATAGGCTCTCTGGCCAAAATGTTGTAGCCATAGACTAGTATGGGTGGATTTGCCCGTACCACTGTTTGCTGTAAATAGATATGCCTTATTGTCCACCACCACAGCGGAAGAGTGAAGCATAAAGCCATCAAAATTAAAGAGCTGGGTATAAAAGGATTTGCCTGTAGATAAATACTCACAATCGTCATCAGACAAGCGGGGAAACAAATTCTTTACATATTGGATATCAGAATGAACCTTAATATCTATGCCAGGACAACTATCTATCTGGTATGGTATGCTTTGTTCCAGAGTCCTACCATAGCTGTCCATCTCAACATATAACCCAGCAATCTTGTAAATTCCCATAAGTTACTTACGCAAAAGTAAAATAATCCTCTAATAGAACTATTCCCCCCAGTGAAGACTGGGGGGATAATCTAATTCAAGTTAGACGAGCTCGCTGGTCTCCCAAGGATCATTAACCATAACTTCCTCTGTCTCCAGAGAGATTACCTCAATCTCAGGATTCTCATAATTCTTCATGTATAAATACCTCCTAAAAAATTATTTACCAAAGTAGATTCTAGCATATTCGCCGTAGATTACCATCCTTCTACATGCCTCTGCCAAGTCGCCACCACTATTTCTGTCAATAACAACTCTTGTATACTCTTCAGGGCTGAATGCAATTACATCACTGTAATACTCATTGCCTTCAGCATCCTCAAAGTATGCACAAGCATATATTGTCTTAGAGTAGAGAGCGGCGGGATAAATGTCAGACTTACCCTTATAGCGTCCATTGTCCTCAAGATCCATATCTACGGTATATGATACATTACCTGTAGTAAGTTGTCCACTTACTCCATCCCAAACCAACAGCTCATGCACTGTAGCCTCGCCACTGAATGTGAAATAGTAGTTAATCTCAGTTGCTGCATCCAGAGACAATGTCTTACCAATATGTACTACCTCTGCATCACCTGTGATGTTTGTGTCTGCAGCGACAAGATCTGTCAACAAATCTGCATTCCATTCCTCAGGTGGATACTGAGCTACAATACTTGCATTTGCAAGGTCATCAGTATTGTGGTTGAAATTAATCTGTGCCGCTGTACCATAGTGCAGCAATGCAATACATGTGTCTACAAGAGCAGGATTATTGTTCCTTGCAATTACAGACTCGCAGTAATCCTGAACACTGAACTCCTTGAGTTCGCTGTAGTAGTAGTTATCTCCTACCTTAACGTAGCCTCTGATGTAGATCTCGTCTGCAAACTCAGCCGCATCAAAGCCATCTGTCTGACCGCCCCAGCCCCAGTTTGCATTTTCTGATAATACCAGGCCTACCTTGTTAATTGCGTCTGTATTGGTAATAACTGCATCCTCCAGGTTAGGCTCACTGTACCAGACAAGCATACCACTGTTGGTGGACATATCTACTCCATCAAAGCCTGTGACCTTAAAGTAAGAGTTAATGAATACCTCTGCCTCCAGAGACAATGTAGAACCGTTGTATACGATGGTACCATTGGTCTCGTCTACAACAATAGTTACATCGTAGTTATCGTTGTCGTATGTAACCTCTCCGTCAGCATACTGAAGGTTAAGTACATCAACGCCCTCTCTGGCAAGAACATCATCATCGAACTCAACGTCCTTAATCACGCCATTTTCAACAATAACCTTAATATTTACCGGACGAGCTACAATCTCGAATACACCTGTCTCTACATCTACCTCGTAGTAACCGGAATTCTCAGTTACATCTGCGAAGATAGTGTACTTACCGACATTTTCTCCCTGCACTCTCTGGATCTCCACAAGGATGTCATACAAGCTGGACTCGTCATCCATTGTGTAAGTGAACTCCGGATCTGCGTCGCCATAGTACTTCCAGTCGTCATCAACAATTACATCGGCATGAATCTCATAATCCAGAGCCTTAAGAATCTGCTGTGAAATATATGCATGACCTGTTGCATTCGGATGCAGTGCAGAGCCGCCTGTTGCTAAGGTTTCGTACAAGTACTCAGGAACCTTGATTGTAATGGGTTTACCGTGTACAGAAACTGTCTTCCAATCTGTAAGATCCACAAGATTCTTGTTTGCATCTGTGTCAGAAATGCACAGTTCTGTGTCGGGAATGGCAACCGTTACAATGCGGCTACCACTGTCTGCAGCAGTATCATTGCCAGCATAGTCGCCTACAAAGTTTGTAAGGAAGCGATTTGACTCCTTAACAACCAACTCTGTAATAGCAGATGTGTTAATGACAAACTTGGAAAGATCAACTGTATGCCCCTTAACCTCAACTACTTTGTTCACCTTAACATATGTGTCCTCGAGAGGATTGTAGAATCCAACAAGAACGATTGTAGCGTCCTTATTCATTTCAGCAATAGTCTCTACTGCAGCATCAAGGTTGGCCACATAGCCAATACATCCATATGCAAAGGACTCAACAGCTACAAAGAATGTCTCCAAAGCTCTCTTGCACTCATCATATGCAGAAATGCCGGTTTCGTCCTCGAGACGACTATCTGCGTTGTCTACCAGATAGAGGAGCATATCCATAGCAACATCTTTACCCTTTTCAAATCTTGCTACATTTCTGGTGGAGAAGTACTGAGTCCAATCCATCTCGTAGATATCCTCTCCGTTGTAGGCAAGCAGTGCCTGAGTCATGGGGTATGTCACGAGATTGTTGATACCAACCTCCAGTGTTATCAGCTCAGCGTCAACAATAGCTGCCTGATACTGAGCCTTAATGCCGGCAATATTAAACTTAGCATCTGTATATGCATCGCCGGAGTAGTTGTTAGATACGATAGCCAACAACTCCTCTGTTCTCATGCCATTAATAGCAAGGTTGTTAATCTTGTCATTATCGTAGTTGGCGATATCCTTGTACTCCATAGCAAGAGCATCTGCCAACATATCTACATATGTCTTGTCTCCACTATTGAGTGCTGTGCCGCTGGTAACATTGTCACCAAGAGCTACAAATGCCTCGGGATTAATAATTGTAGCGGCCTGACCAGAACCTGTTGTGGGCAAGGACAGGTACTTCTTAGTAATGTGATAGATGTCCTTGGCACCATTTACAACCTTATCAATAAGGCTGTTTGCAAGGCTACCAGCTGTGGACTCCATATCCTCACCGTTAATAGCGGCAACAATACGATTTGCAATGTACTGATGACCATTTGCGCTAGGCATTATCATCATACCATCTGCCAAATAGTATCTAAGTGCCAGATATGCAACTGTCATCTCATCATCTTCAAGAGTCTGGTTAACAAGCAGATTGTCTACCATATCAAGGATATAGGACTGACCTCCGGCAACAACCTTCTTTCCAACGGAGATAATGTCATTAAGGCTGATAACTTCAATCTCTGCCAGATCCTTAAGCATTTCGTAAACAGGATCCAGGTACTCATTGATTGTATCTGCACTGCTCATTGCAAGATCAATGGCCTCAACATACTTGTCATATCCCTCAAGTATCTTGGAAATTGCTGTCTCGCGAAGCTCATCAAAGTTACCAAAGTTTCCTACATTAAGCTTGCCATCTGCGTCGCAGTTCTCATTGTAAACCTTGAGAATCTCTGCAACTGTTGTTTCCTTAATCTCAACAAAGTCTGCACAAGCTTCTGCTGCTGTATCTACACTCTCCAGATATAACTTAACCGCATCAATAGAAGATTCGGCTGCATCAGAATAAATCTCATATGCTTCATTAAATTCTGTAACAAGCACATCATAAACTGCTGGTACTCCAATCAAGTTATCCCAGTCATTCGCAATCAAAACACTATCAAGCCATGTCTTAAGGGCTGTGTCCTTATCTACTGCATTATCCATAGATAGGAATAAACCATAGATGTCTTCTGAAGAAATTTTATTTCCAAAGATATCTATAATCATCTGATATGTCTTTGCCTTAGCTGCAGCAGCTGCGCGAATCTCATTTCGTACAATATCCTCTGCCGCTTCGCCATTAGGTGCTGTCTCTATAGCTGTAACAAACGCATCAACAGAACTATATGTGGCTATATTAAGCCCATTTGAGTTATAAGACTCCTCT
The DNA here is from genome assembly GCA_017501105.1 of Clostridia bacterium. Classification (GTDB taxonomy): domain Bacteria; phylum Bacillota; class Clostridia; order RGIG7378; family RGIG7378; genus RGIG7378. The sequence goes on from JAFVXO010000117.1 coordinate 49,990, forward strand.
ACCTTTGAGACAATATAGTCGTGGAAAATATCATTGATGAGGTACTCTCTTGCAACAGCCCCAGGATTGTTGGAAGCCTCCATAGCAAGAAGCATAGCAATTGCCTTGTCTTTTGAATATGTACCCTCTCCAACGATACTCTCGACCTTTTCAACAATCTTGTCTGCGGCAAGTTCACGAACCCACTTGTTAGCAACGTCCTCTCTCTCTGCCTCAGTGCCACATGCTCTCAGGTCCTCAATCAACTGTTCTACATTTTCTACTGTTACGTATCCTGACAGTTCGTAATCCTCGATATATCCGTAGATAACCTTAGCTGCAGCCTGATTCTGCAGGGTTTCATCCTCAATAAGGGAGTCAACAAAATCCTCAGCTACCTGCTGACGAGCTGCCTCATCTGCAGCGGCCTCAAGATCGGCCAACAGGTCAGAAATGTCCTCTGGATCAATTACCTCGTTCTCCTCATCAGCAAACTGTCCAAGGTACTCGAGAAGTTCTCTTTGGAACTGATCCTCGATCTCTGCTATAACGTAACCCTGCAACTCGCTCTTGATGAACTCCTTCTCTGTGCCATTTTCCTTGGCCTCAATGAGTTCCTCAAGGAAACCAAGAGCCTCAATCTGAGTCTTGGAAATACCATATTCTGCAAAAATGTCAATTACCTCATTAACAGCCGCATCGCCGGAAAGGTTAACGAGTTCCATGATAAGTCCCTCGGGAATACGCTCATTATCAGTAAGCTTTGTGTTGCCCATCTGATCGATAAGGAGCTCCGGAGCTCCCGGATCAACATAAGTATAGTTATATGCTCTGGGAGCAAGAACCTGAACATATGCATTGGCAATCTCTACCAAGCCTCCAAAGAAGTCGCCAACAGGCAACTCTATGGGCCTGCCACCCTTGGAAAGCTTATCGTAGGTAAGAACCTCACCCTCAGCAGGGTTGTAAATTCCAACAATGTACAACTCCACATCAGGGTTCAGCTCGTAGATTGTAGAAACCATTGCGTTAAAGCTGGTAACATAGCTAAGCACTGCATATGTGGAAACCTCTGCGATAAAGTCAATAAGCTCGATAGCCACATCAACATCATCGTTTGCTGCGCTTAACATAAGGTTCTTGATAGTAGCCTTAACCTTCTCAAGGGCGGACTGAACATCCTCCTCAAAGAATGCATCGAAGCTGTAGCTGTACTTGACCTCTCCGTCATTCTCCAAATAATGCATCATCTGCTCCACAATGTACGTGGAGAAGTTGTTAACACCGGCATTAATTGTGATGACCTCTGCACCGGCAATCCATCTCCTGACGGTTGCGGTGTTACGCTCCATTTCACCTACTACGCTTCTAGTGTATCCGTCACCATTATAGCTGTCATCCATCAGGTAGCGAATCTCCTCAACTCTGTAGCGCTTATCTGCCTTAATACGATAGTCATCTTCTCCATCGATAAGACCAGCAGTTGCCAATGCCTGGGCGACCAGCACATAGTATGCCTCCTGCTCTGGATACTCCAATCCAGTGCCTAGGGACATGGCGTCACCCAGTGCCAGATAGCCTGCCTCATCGAGCTCTGGTGTAGTGATAGCTGCCAAGGTCGGACTCATGACATTAAACACCATCGCAAGAGCCAAAAGCAGTGCGCTGCACTTCCTTAAACACTTACCAATACGCATATAATTTCTCCTTCTAAAATAATACGGATTCTTATTAAATTTAACCATAGTTTATTATAACTCAAAATACCAACAAATCAATGTCGAAAACGCTCTTTTTTGATAATAATTAAAGAAATACGGATGTTTTTAATTTGAGTTAACAAATATGTTCATTACACCTCCTGAAACCACCGTTTCGTTCCATACCCAACTGTACAAAATGCGATATGTCCCCGGTTCCACAGTCTCTGATGAATCTATTCCCAAATGAACTCCATCTGTCTGAACATCCGCAGTCAAAGATTCGTCTGCTATGAAGCTAATGTGCCCCTGTTCGTCAAGAATGAGCCTCTGAATCTCAACAATCTCCAGCTGAGCCTGCCCCCACCTGGGATTAATCTTAATATCGTAAGGCATCGAGTCCAGCCTCACAACCATATCCGGCAATTCCGGCCTGGATGAGAGGGTTGGACAAATTTCTCTCCTGTCGTAACCTGTGGCTTCAAGCACAACTGTAGGTCTTTGCCCTGACTCCAAACTATCTGAAAAGTCAAAGAAAATAGTACCATCCCAGTTTTCAGCATATGGGCACTTAATATCCAGTGATCCCTGGTCGTACAACAGGGTATAATGAACCCCATCCAAACTCCATTTGACACGCTCTATAGCTTTTCCTTCAAACAAAAACGAAAAAGCGAAATCCGAATAGGTGTCCAGATTGAGTTTTAGACAAATGATCAGATCTCTGGAGTCTACCGCATCGTTATAACTAACCAGATTGAGATTAGGAACAACAAGCCTATCTACCACTTGTCCTCCTTCTCCTGCTACATCCCCATAGGGCAGGGCATTAAACACAACTGTTCCCTCCAGAGTATACCATTCAATATGTATGGACATTTCTGTGGCAAATTGCAACTGTTGCCCTACTCTGTCTATTATTATTGTGATTGTTTCTTCTCCAACCTCTGTCCTGCAGGAAAAATGCTCAGACGTCACATCACTTAATGTAATGACTACCTCTGCGTTCAAATCATCTTGTACATCCAC
>JAFVXO010000118.1 GCA_017501105.1 Clostridia bacterium
ATGGGTGGCCATAACGCAGGCAACATAGCCAGCAAGATAGCCGTCCGAGTCGCCCTGGAAATTATGGAGGACTGGGAGGTCAGGAGATCTAACCCGGGCAGTCAGCAGACCAAGGAACTGATTTCCAAGATGATCAGGGACGTTAACATGGGAGTCTTTACTTATTCTGTGGTCAATCCCACGTGTTCGGGAATGGGCACTACGTTCATTGCGGTTATACACATTGGACGCAAGGTTTTTGCCGCCTGGGTAGGGGACAGCAGGATATATGGAATCAAGGGAACATCCTTGGAACAAATATCAAAAGATGACTCCTATGTACAAATGTTGGTGGATTTGGGAAGAATTACTCCAGAAGAGGCCAGGCTGCATCCTAAGAAAAACGTAATAACACGAGCGATTGGTACCGAGAGTTCTATTACGTCAACTGTTATGGAGATTACTGAGGATTACGATGGTTATTTACTGTGCAGCGATGGATTGACCAACATGCTGACAGACGAGAAAATTGAAGACAAACTCCGTCAAGGTGGGTTTGAGAACGAGGAGTTTAACCTCAAGGTCATATGCGATGCTTTGGTTAAGGATGCCAACAAAAACGGTGGTCTAGATAATATTAGCTTAATACTGGTTAGAGGTAAAAAGTAATGATAGGACAATTGATAGCAGATAGATACCAGCTGGAGGAACCTCTTGGAGTTGGAGGAATGGCCCAGGTTTATAAGGGCAACGACATGCTGCTAAATCGTGCTGTTACAGTCAAGATACTTAAACAGGAGTTTAACGGGGACGAGGAATTCGTAGAAAATTTTAAGCACGAGGCCAAGTCAGCCGCCAGTTTGAACCATCCCAACGTGGTTTCAGTATACGATGTAGGTGAGGAGAATGGTATCCACTATATCGTTATGGAATACATTGACGGTATTGATGTTCAGGAGCTTATTGATAAGAATGGACCCATTGCATGGCAGTATGCGGTGGATATATTCCTGCAGGTGGGACTTGCTATCGAGAGCGCCCATCAGCACAACCTTATTCACAGGGACATTAAGCCCAAGAACGTTTTGCTCACAAGAGAAGGCAAGATCAAGGTTACTGACTTTGGTATTGCCATCGCCATGAATTCATCCACCATTAATTTGAGTACCACCAACATGGGCTCAGTTCACTATTTTTCGCCTGAGCAGGCCCAGGGCCGTCCTGTAGATGAGAGATCCGACATCTACTCCATGGGTATTTCCATGTACGAGACCCTGACAGGCAGGCTGCCCTTTGACGGCGAAAATCCTGTATCCATTGCCCTCAAGCACATCAAGGAGGCTCCGGTGGCGCCCAAGGAGCTCAACGATGAGATCCCTCAGGGCCTCAACGATATCGTAATGAAGTGTATCGAGAAGAATCCCAACAACCGCTATCAGTCTGTGGGATTCCTCCTGGACGATATCCGAGCTATTATGGATGACCCGGCATATGACATTGCATTCATACCTGCTACTGTTGCAGGGGAAGCAGGAGCCACATCCAAGGGGAAATCCTCCAATAACAAGGCCGATAACATAGAGGATGACGGCGAATCCAACGACAAGGGCGCAATTATCAGCACTATTACAAAAATACTTATCGTATTGACCATACTCCTTGCAATTGGTGGATCAATGTACTACGTCATTGCAGAGGTGCTCATACCTAGCATTAGCTCTTCCAGTAAGGGCTACTACGTAGTGGATGATTTTGTTGGCAAGAATTATGCAGAAGTAGTGGAGCAGCTCAACAATATCGGAATCTTCACAGAACCTACCTACGAATACAGCACACAGGTTGCGGAGGGCTTTATCATCCGACAGGAGACTCCGGTGGGAGAGACGATAACTAAGAACAGCAACTTGGTCAGGGTTAAGCTTGTAGTCAGCCGAGGACCACAGTATGTGACCATTCCTGACAATTTGGAAAACAAGGACAAGCGGGAGGTAGAGAATATACTCAACGGCATGGGGCTGTCGGTGGTGTTTGAGGATGCATATTCCTCAACAGTTGCAATTGGCTACGTTTCCGGCACATATCCAGAGATGGGCACAAACGCAATCTATGGTACTACGGTCACCGTATATGTCAGCATGGGCCCCGCTACCACCACAGTAGTGGTTCCCGATGTTACGGGATACACCCAGCGAGCAGCCTATACAGAGTTAGTTAAGGCAGGCCTTAAGGTGGGTACCGTAGGACCTGATATCAGTGACTATGTGGATTACACCGCTGTAGTTGACTATACAACTCCCAGAGCAGGTGAAGTAGTTGATGCGGGCACATCGGTAGACATTTACCTCAAGCTGATCAAGAACGAAGAAGTGAAGCAACCCACAGAGGATGTAACTCAAGGAGGCGAGGAGACTACAGATGCTCTTACCCCTGACTATTCTGTATATTTCAAGCAGAGCAGAACATATTCAATCAAGTATTCTGCCGCATATGTCAGCGCATCAGGCGTACCTGTTAAGGTAATGGCTGTTGTGGCGGGTGACGCCAGTGAATACACAGTGTATGAGCAGAACTTCAGATACAGCGAGTTCCCTGTAAATATTACTGTTGATTTGCCGTTTGTTCTGGAGGGAGAGACTCTGGTAACCATCTATGTAGATGGAGAGTATTACAATGACTACAGCGAGACATACAACAAGGTTGTTCCAAACTGTATTGGCGCTTCAGTTACAGACACCGTGGCTCTTCTGGAGAGGATGGGCGCCACAGTGGCGTATCTGTACGACTACCACGACACCTATGGTGTAGATACGGTTATTGCAGTTAACCCCGGAGTCAATACAACTATCAAACAGGGAGACGTTATTACACTGACAGTAAGCTTGGGCAAGCAGATTACTGTGCCCGACCTGTTTGGAATGACATATGATCAGGCAGTCAAGGCAATCAAGGATGCCGGCCTTTCTCTTGGCACCGTTTCCAAAGCCAATGATGGAGCGTTCTACACAAGCGTGACATCTCAGTCACCTCTGGCCTCAACAGGAGTCGCTTCCGGTACTCCGATTAACCTTGTGTTTAACGCTACAACAGTACAAACTGTTGTTTCCGAAATATATATTGAGCAGCCTGCAGGATCTCTCACCACAGAAACTATTTCCATTACTATCAGCGCAGTAACTGCAGATGGAACTATTTCCCAAGAGATTCACAGCGCCAAGAAGATGGCATATGCTATGAACTATACGGTTGCACTGGATGTTCCCGTGTCAGGCGGCAACACTACACTAAACATCTACTACAACGATGCTTTGTATAATACGGTTGTTGTTACATACACTCCTGAGGAGCCCACACCTACCCCTACACCAGAGGTAACTCCTCCTGCAGAGACAACACCCACTCCGGAGTCCACACCTGCTCCTGAGGGCACACCTTCCCCCGCTCCGGATGTTACGGAAGATGCCCAGGAGAGCGGAGCAGAGAGTGTACAGTAAGGCATATGAGTTCAGGTGAAATTACAGGTATAATTGAAAAGGGCGTCGGCGGTATCTACCAGGTCAACATTAGTCCAGAGGTTCTGGAATGCAAGCCAAGAGGCAGCCTGCGCAAGGACCGCATTACCCCATTGCCTGGAGACA
>JAFVXO010000119.1 GCA_017501105.1 Clostridia bacterium
GTAAAATATTTCCACATACGGCCTAAAAGTGGCTTGTCCTTATACGCAAAAAGCTGCTGGCGCCCGCCGGCAGACGTCTTTTTACCGAGCATAACCGCATCAAGACGTTCAACGGTGTAACCCTGTGCTTCGTAATGCTCCGCAAACTTTTCGACATATTCTTTAACGACATCATTGTCGTTTTCGGGCTTTTTACCTAAAGCGCCCGCCTGTGCACGGGTCTCTTCATCAAGTTCACCGTCTTCAACGAGCGAATTTAAAAATTCATTATAAGTCACATAATCAAGATACCCGTACTTTTCCCATTGGGTATATCTGTAGACAATCCTGTCGTTATCACTTCTCTTTGTGTACGTGCCGTCTCTTGCAAAAATAAGCTCACGGCTCATCAAAGAGTATATCAAGAGCATTACGATTGCAACGATAGCTACGACAGATAAAAGACCGTGAAGTATACGTTTAAGCAAATATTTAGTCATTTCACATCTCTCATTTACGCCCAATAAGAGGCGGAATTTTTGATTCCACCTCTTATTGTCGGGATTCAAGGTTTCCAATAACGGAAACCGCAAAAAATATTTAAATTAATAAAGACCTACGTTCTTTGCCATTCCGCCGCCCTGAGGAAGCATCGTGTCAAGGTATGTTGCGGGATCACCGTAGTCGGGGCCCCAGCCACAAACGTCAGTGAAGTTGTAGTTCATAAGGTCGCCTGTCTCGGGATAGTATCCTGCATTGTACCAGTTAAGAGCATTGGATCCTCCGGTCTTAACAAGACGGATCTCAACAAGACCACCTAAAGACTGCTCCATTGACTGCTTCATGGTGTTAGCTCTGTTAGCATATGTTTCGTTGATGTCAAAGTAAGGGAATTCAAGAACGAGGGGAGATTCCTTAGTTATTTCAACGCCCTTAGCCTTAAGAGTCTCAACTGCCTTTGCAAGGTATTCTGCAGCCTTCTCAGGGTTGTACCAGCCGTCAAAGCCAGCGGAAGAGCCTGCGCCTGCTTCAAGAGTGGGATCCCAAACCTTGATGGGAAGACCGTCAGCCGTAATCTGAGCCTGCATAATAGCGCCGTAGTAGGTTCCCTTCTCGAAGGTTGTATCGGTGCCGTTGATTGCAACCGTTACGTCCTCTTCAAGGTATACGAAGTTACCGGGTGTGTAAGAGTTAACAACAGAGAGGAGCTTAACCTCGTCGCCAACTGTCGTTGCATTGTAGGTACCTCTGTCAAGAGACATTGCAAGTGCAAGTCTGAAGTCCTGATTCTGCATAGCGAGGTTAGCTGCGATCTTCTGCTCATCGGTCATCGTGGAAACTGCGACTGTAGGATCGTTATAGTTGCCGTACTGAGTTCTGTAGAGATTGAAGAATACGGGGAAGGAAGTTGCATCTGTAGAGGTTACGTATGCGTAAGTGTCGAACATATTGTCTTCCTTAGCCTTAGCAAGAGCGTTGGTGTTGAGACCTGCGCCTGCAAAGGTGCCGTCCTTCATAAGGGTGTAGGATTCGGTGGGATCCTGACCGTCAATAAATCTCCAGGAGATCTTCTTGATGTTGATATTGTCCTTATTCCAGTATTCGGGGTTAGCCTTGAATACGATGGAGTTGGTAGCAACTGCAGAGTCTACGAGATAAGGTCCGCAGTATGCGATATCGTCGGGAGTTTTTCCGTATGTGTAAGCTTCGCCTTCTGCTGCTGTTGCATATTCCTGAATGCCGTAAGCACCGCCCTTGGCCAGGAAGTATGTATCGCTTATAGGAGCAAATACCGCATAAGAGAGCATAGTGGTGAAGTAGGTAACGGGGTGCTCAAGTGTGTAAACGAGAGTGTAGTCGTCTGTAGCCTTTACACCAACCTGTGTAAAGTCTGTGATCTCTTCGCTCATGTATTCCGTCGCGTTCTTGATAACGCCTGCAACGAGGTACTCAAGGCCGCCCTGAGCGTCCATCATATGGCGCATACCTGCAACGAAGCTGTGTGCTGTAAGGGGTTCGATAACCTTACCCTGAGAGTCAACCCAGTTAACGCCTTCACGAATCTTGAAGGTGTAGGTAAGTCCGTCGTCGGATACGGTCATCTCTGTAGCGAGAGCGGGCCTCTGAACGCCTTCCATATCGTACTCGAAAAGACCGTCGTAAGTGTTGACGAGGGCTTCGAAGTCAGCAGACTGATAGGTAGCGAAAACATCCCAGGTGTTGGGGTCGGAGGTGTAGCCGAGAGCGTACTCGTCGTTGAGCTCGTAGCCCTTGTCAGCAATGTACTGCTTTGCCCAAGCCTCATAAGTGCCTGTGCCCTTGAGCTCGTTATACTTAGCCTTCATCTCTTCCCTTTCAGCCTTGGTGAAGGGGTTGCCCTTAATGATAAGAGCATTGTGGAATCTGTCGGAATCGGTTCCCCAAAGTGTGGGGCATACAGTGCCGTATGCTACTCTGGAGATAGCGAAGGTTCCACCGTTTGCGGAGGAAGGAAGAAGGATACCGCTTTCAAGAAGCTTGGCTTCTGCGATTGCCATAAGGGCAAATCTCTCAGAAACAGTCTCTGCTGCGGTTGCCTTTGCATAGTACTCATAGAAGCTGCCGAGAACTTCGTTGTAGATAGCCTCAGAAACCTCCTGGTGAGTCTTACCTGCATAGGGATCGGTTGCTGTGACCTTCCCGCCCTGATTATCCGTGGTAGGCTCATTTCCGTCGCAAGCGACAAAAATGGAAGCAACCAAGCAAAGAGCAAGAAGGAGAGCAAGAATCTTAGTGAGTTTCATAAGAATTCTCCTTTTTGTTTTGTTTTTATTCTAACCGCAAAAGCGGAACGAATACTTAAAGATATCATTATCGGTTATGCAATAACCGATAAAACAAGGGGTACCCCTTGTTATTTTTTAGATATTATACACATCATAATTATACTCGTAACAATATTTTGCAGTAATTGTACCCATTTGTCAATGCCTCTTTCAAAAAGGGCATCTGCACATCCTGTGGTGCAGAAGAGCCCAAGAACCCAAGTACAGTATGGGTAGTTGTCGGTACCTCTACTGCCGCAGTAGCGGCCGGTGGTGCCGGTGCCTTCTGGTTCTTTAGAAAAAACCCTTTTATAAAATAAAATCCGCCGGCTTTAAAGCAACAACTAAAAACACTGATCGGGCTCCCCGGTCAGTGTTTTCTCTTAGAACTATTTTGTGTAGCGATTGGCCTCCCAACCTAGTATCTCTTCATCTTATTAACTGCAGCATAATACTGCTAAAACTCATCGCTATAGGGCCTGGCCACATACGTGCTGCAATGCCGGTTTCTTCTGGCGGTGAACTCCTCTCGGTTGGACTCGTTCTGCTCCCTCAAGGTCTGTAAATCTACGTCCTCTGTAACGAAATCCAGCACCTCTTCCAGAGTAAGCTCCAGCAGTTTTCTGTCAAACTCCCGCTCCTTGTAGTTCTTGTGATAGCAATATGCCACAAAGTCCAGGAATTCGAACAGGTTCTCCAGACACAGTTCAGCCTGCTGCTTTACCACCTTGTCCTCGCCGTGGGCGGCCTTGTTTCCTATCTTGCGGATGTACTCCAAACGCCTCAGCATATCCTTTCCCACAATTGCGGCAAAATCCTCGTCCTCCAACAGACAGACAAGAGAGTCGTTGTGGGGCATCTTCAGGTCCTTGTCTATAGAAAACATCCACTTGATGGCGAATTCCATGGCCCTGCGGCAGCTGATGACGCAGGCATCCACATCTATGTGCAGCATCAACTCTGCAGACACTGCAGCATCTGCAAACACCTGGAATTCCGGGATTTTCTTTAGAAAGTCAAAGTTTGTCATGGATTTATGTCAATCGCGTTAGTCGCAAAGTGTTGCTGCCATAACGGCCTTGATGGTGTGCATCCTGTTCTCTGCCTCGTCGAATACGATGGACTGAGGACCCTCAAACACCTCATCTGTTACCTCCAGGGCGTCCAGGCCAAACTTGTCGTATACCTGTCTGCCGATTGTGGTGTTGAGGTCGTGGAATGCAGGCAGGCAATGCATAAATCTGCACTGGCTACCGGCAATAGCCATAACCTTGCCATTTACCTGATAGGGCAACAGGTCCTCGATGCGCTCCTGCCATACCTGGTCGGGCTCTCCCATGGATACCCATACGTCGGTATAGATAACATCTGCGCCTAAAACCGCCTCCTCAGGGTTCTCGCAGAACTCCAGCACTGCGCCTGTCCCCTTGGCAATTGCCAGACACTCATCTACCAGCTGGCTGTTGGGGAAGTACTTCTTGGGGGCACATGCCACAAAATGCATGCCCATCTTGGCACAACCAACCATCAGGGAGTTTCCCATGTTGTATCTGGCATCGCCCATGTATACCAGCTTGATTCCCTTAAGTTTGCCAAAGTGCTCCTGAATAGTCAGGAAGTCAGCCAATATCTGTGTGGGGTGAAATTCGTTTGTCAGGCCGTTCCATACAGGCACACCTGCGTGGTTTGCCAGAGCCTCTACCAATTCCTGACCAAAGCCTCTGTACTCGATGCCGTCGAACATGCGTCCCAGTACTCGTGCTGTGTCCGCAATGCTTTCCTTCTTGCCGATCTGAGAGCCAGAGGGATCCAGATATACAGGGTGCATGCCCAGATCTGCAGCTGCCACCTCAAAAGCGCACCTGGTTCTGGTGGATGTCTTCTCGAAAATCAAGGCGATGTTCTTGCCCTGACACATTCTGTGGGGAATGCCAGCCTTTTTCTGGGCCTTGAGCTCTGCGGCCAGGTTAATCAGGCCACTGATTTCGTCGGGTGTATAGTCGAGCAGCTTGAGAAAGCTCCTGTTCTTCATGTTAAGCATTGATTAGTCCTCCTCCGCACATACGGCTTTAATTACGTCCACAGCCTTTGCCAACAGTTCCATAGGGATATTGAGAGCAGGCAGCAGACGGACCTTGGTCTTAGCTGTCAGGCACAGTACGCCACGCTCCATGCAGGCGTTTACCACGTCTTTGGCGGCCTTTTCTGTCTCGATACCGATCATCAGGCCCATACCTGTTACGGACTTGATGCCCTTGGCTCCCTGCAGCGCCTCAAATACATACTGGCTGCGCTGTCTGACTCCCTCCAGGAAATCCTGGTCCAGTCGGTTCAGCACATTGAGTGCCCCTGAACAGCTTACGGGATTGCCGCCGTAGGTAGAACCCTGGTCGCCTGGGCCCAGAACATTCTGCACCTTGGCGCTCATCATGGTGGCGCCGATGGGCAATCCTCCGCCCAACCCCTTGGCTGTAGAGACAATGTCCGGATGAATGCCGTAGTTCATAAAGGCATACAGAGCGCCTGTTCGGCCGTTGCCCGTCTGTACCTCGTCGATTATCAGTGGGATGTCCTTGTCCTTGGCTAACTGAGCCACTGCCTTAATATACTCAGGACTGAGGGCAATTACGCCACCCTCTCCCTGTACGCACTCCAGCATAATGCCTGCCACCTTGGTCTCCTCTACCACGCGGCTTAACTCCTCCATGTCCTCTGCGGACACGTGGACAAAACCCGGTGTCAGGGGGGTGAACAGCTGATGAAAATGGTCCTGGCCTGTGGCTGCCAATGTGGTCAGTGTCCTGCCGTGAAAGCTGTTGCGCAGAGTTACAATGGTGTAGCAGTCTGCGCCTTTGGTCTCAGCGGAATACTTCCTGGCCACCTTGATGGCACATTCGTTGGCCTCTGCTCCCGAGTTGGAAAAGAACACCTTTGCCATACCTGTCCTCTCGCACATCACCTTTGCCAGCGCTGCACAGGGCTCGGTATAGTACAGGTTAGATGTGTGCTGCAGTTTGCTGAGCTGATCTGTGACGGCCTTAACCCACTCAGGGTCAGAATATCCCATACATGTAACACCTATGCCGGTGCCCATGTCGATATACTCCTTGCCGCTGGAGTCCCTGGCTATACTGCCGCTGCCGGATACCAGTTCTACAGGGAATCTGCCATAGGTGCCTGCCACATATTGTTTGTCAAGTGAAGTAATGCTTGTCATCTGTTACTCCTTGGTAACCATGGTACCTGCGCCCTCATCTGTGAGCAGCTCCATGAGAATTGAGTGGGAGATACGGCCATCCATAATAGTTACGTTGTCTACGCCATGGTTCAGAGCATCGATACAGCACTGCACCTTGGGGATCATGCCGCCGGAAACCACTCCCTGGTCGAACAATCCCTTGGCCTCCTCCATGGTGACCCTGGGAATCAATGTGGAGGGATCGTCCTTGTCTCGCAGGATGCCAGCAATATCTGTCATCATGATCAGTCTCTCCGCTCCCAGAGCGCCGGAAATACGGGCTGCCGCGGTGTCTCCATTGATATTATATACGTTGCCCTTCTTGTCACAGGCAACTGTGGATAACACAGGAATATAGCCCTTCTCAAGCAGATCAAGCACAGGCTGAATGTTGATTTTTGTAATCTCGCCTACGTATCCCAGCTTCTCGTTCTTGAAGTCAGCCTCAATCATACGGCCGTCAATACCGGAAATACCCATGGCCTTGCCGCCCTTCATCTCCAGCAGGTTTACCAGATTCTTGTTAACCTTGCCTGCCAGTACCATCTGGACAATATCCACTGTTTCCTTGTCGGTTACTCTCAGTCCATCCAGGAACTTGGGTTGCTTGCCCAGCTGTGCCATGGTGTCGCTGATCTCAGGGCCGCCGCCGTGAACGAGAACAACCTTGATGCCTACCAGCCACAGGAGGACAATATCCTCCATAACCTGCATCTTGAGTTGCTCGTTAATCATGGCATTGCCGCCGTATTTAATTACAACAAGCTTGCCGCTGTAACGGCGAATATATGGCAGGGCGGCTGTAAGTACCTCTGCCCTATCTGCATTAGAAAAGCTACCTTGCATTAGTCTGCTCCTTTATGTACGGTAATCTCCGTTAATCTTTACGTAATCGTAGGTCAGGTCGCAACCCCAGGCAGATGCTCCATAGGGGCCATCACCCAGAGAAACCAATATCTCAATTTCCTTTTCCAGGAGGATTTCTTTGGCAATTTCCTCAGAGAAGGGAACGCCTGCGCCGTCCTTGCATACCAGAACCTCTCCCTTGGCAGATTTGAAGGAAACATCGATCTTGTCCACGTCAACCTTGGCTCCACTGTATCCAATAGCGCACAGCACACGGCCCCAATTGGCATCTGCGCCAAACATAGCAGCCTTGAGCAGGCTGGAGCAAATAACGCTCTTGGCACAGATCTTGGCTGTTTCCTCCTCGTTGGCTCCTGTGGCAATACACTCCAACAGCTTGGTTGCACCCTCTCCGTCGCCGGCAATCATGCGGCACAGGCCAACTGTAATAGTATTGAGTGCCTCCATGAATGTGGTGAAATCAGGTCCCTCGGTGGAGATTGTATCGTTGCCGGCCATGCCGTTTGCCAATACCGTAACCATATCGTTGGTGGATGTGTCTCCGTCTACGCTGAGCATGTTGAATGTCTTGGTAATGTCATTTGACAGTGCCTGTTGCAGCATCTCTGCTGAGATAGAAACGTCAGATGTAATAAACACCAGCATGGTGGCCATGTTGGGATGGATCATGCCGCTGCCCTTGGCGATGCCGCCCATGTGGCATGTTTTTCCGCCGATTTCAAACTCCACTGCAATTTCCTTGGAGCAGGTATCGGTGGTCATAATAGCCTGAGCTGCTGCATTGCCGCCATCATAGGACAGTCCTGCAACAAGCTGCTCCATACCATTGGCAATAGGTGTAATGTCCAGGGGCTGTCCGATAACGCCTGTGGATGCAACCACAACGTCGTTGGCTGCAACTCCTACTGCATCGGAAACCAGCTGGCACATATCCAGGGCAATCTGCTCTCCTCCTGCATTGCATGTGTTGGCATTGCCACTGTTACATATAACAGCCTGGGCTTTGCCATCAGAAATATTGCAGCGTGTAACCTTGAGAGGTGCGCCCTTAACCAGGTTGGTTGTATATACTGCAGCTGCTGTTGCAGGCACATCGCTGACAATGAGGGCCAGGTCCTTTTTGGTCTGGTTTCTGCGAATACCGCAGTGTATTCCGTTTGCCTTAAATCCTGTTGCGGCACATACGCCGCCGGGAATCAAATTCATGGATAATCTCCTTGTTTTTTATACGTTCAGGCCGGTTGTCTCATCAACGCCCAGCATAATATTCATGTTCTGTATTGCAGCTCCTGAAGCTCCCTTGCCCAGGTTGTCGAATCTGCTCACCAGCAGAATCCTGTCGTCGTTGCCATAAACTCCAACCTGCATGTCGTCCCTGCCGCTGTAGGCAGCGCTGCTCAGCATTCCATCCGGGTCCGTATCGTCCGTCGGGCGAATCAAGCCATCTGCATAATAGCTGCGGTACAGGCTGCGGATATCCTCCGCAGAGCCCTTGATGTCCTTAGCAAACAGGGGCACTGTAACCTCCATACCGCTGTAAAAGTCAGCAACTATGGGGCAGAACACAGGGGCCAGCTCCAATCCACTGAGCTTGGACATCTCCTTGAGGTGCTTGTGCTGCTGGGTGAGGGCATACTGTCTTGGGCCCTCCAGCAGGGGATTTCTGTGAGCATCCTCATACTCGGCGATCATCTTCTTGCCGCCTCCGGAATATCCCGTCAGGGAGAAACAACTGAGTGCTGCGTCTCTGGACAACAAGCCTGCCTCTACCAGCGGTGCCACCAGTGCGATGAATCCACTGGCATGACATCCGGGATTGGCCACTCTGTCAGCCTCTGCTATCCTCTGTCTCTGTCCTGCCAGTTCGGCCATGCCGTAGGTCCAACCCTGGGCTGTACGATGAGCAGTGGATGTATCGATAATGCGTGCCTTGGAACCCTGTGCCAGCTCTACTGCCTCTATGGCTGCAGGATCAGGCAGGCACAAAAACACTATCTCTGCCTCATGTATAGCCTGACGCCTTGCTTCCAGATCCTTGCGAACCTCATCGGAGAGTTTAATCAAACTGATGTCGCTGCGGCTGCTGAGCCTCTCCTCTATGCGCAGGCCTGTGGTGCCGGCACTGCCGTCTATAAATACCTTGGTCATTTTCCAAGTACCTCTTTAACATAGTTAATCTGTGCTTCCACCGAGGCTACAGAAGTTCCTCCTGTGGAAATTCGCTTGCTGACGCAGGCCTCCAGGGAAATTTCGTCGTAGACGTCCTCCTGGAACATGGGAGAGAACTCCTGGTACTTGTCCAGTGTTACGCTCTCCAGGTCCTTGTCCTCAGCAATGCAATATGCCACTATTGAGCCAGAAATCTTGTATGCTGCTCTAAATGGCAACCCCTTCTTAACCAGATAATCTGCCAAATCTGTGGCGTTAATAAAGCCCTTCTGTGCGGCCTTGAGCATGTTCTCGGGAATGGCCCTGAGGGTTTCGATCATGCCTACAAATACCCTGAGGCACATCTTGACTGTATCACATGCGTCAAAGATGCTCTCCTTGTCCTCCTGCATGTCCTTGTTATATGCCAAGGGCAAACCCTTGAGGGTCGTAAGAAGGGCTATCAGGTCGCCGTATACGCGTCCTGTCTTGCCGCGAACCAGCTCCGCCATATCGGGGTTCTTCTTCTGGGGCATAATGGAGGATCCTGTGGTATA
>JAFVXO010000120.1 GCA_017501105.1 Clostridia bacterium
ATCCCAAAATGTGGTTATCTATGCAACCAGTAACCGTCGCCATCTGGTCAAAGAGACATTTTCCGACAGGGACGGAGACGATATTCACAGAAACGATACCATCCAGGAGATTATTTCTCTGTCAGAGAGGTTCGGTATACAGATTACATTCTCAAAGCCGGACAAGCAGACCTATTTGGACATTGTGCACCATCTGGCAAAGGAGCGCGGCATCACCATGGACATGGATGAACTGGACTTGCTGGCAGAACGCTTTGCTTTGGGCAGAGGGGGCAGGTCCGCCAGAGCAGCCAAGCAGTTTGTGGATGGGATTGTTGCAGGTGACCACAATATCCACTGATGGAAGGACGCTGGATTAGCATTTGCCGTAGAATTTATCGGTAAACACATGGATGTTTCCCTGAAAAATACAGGAGGCATCCTTTTTCTTATGAGGGGAATGACTCTGTTGAGCCTCGAGGCGAGTGAAATGATTCAATAAACTGATATAAATTGTATTTTACTTGTACATATTTCACTAGTGCATTAAAATACATGTATAGAGAAAGAGGGAAACAGGCATGGAGCAAAGACGCGAAAGGACAAATAGGAGAGGTAGCACAATAGCCGAGTTGACCATAGTGCTGGCGGTGGTTACCATCGTGGCATCTCTCGTTGTGTCGTTTACTCTTTTGATTACTAATCGCAGCATGATTTCTAATTGTAAGCTTCAAATGATGGAGGACAGTAACATTGTCACCTCAGCCCTGAACTATTGGTTGGGCTATATGGAAGAGAAAGAAGTTCCTGTACTTGCTTCTGAGGGGGGGTTAGTTGCCACCATTAATGAGGAAACGTGTGCCATTTTCATACAAGATGGTCTCTTAGTGCTCAATACTCCTGAGAAAAATTTGAGATATGACCTTGGAACCATGGATTGTATGGAGATCCACATGGAAACAAAGCCAGATGGAGACACTATTTACTTTTGTATGGTCTATTACCTATTGCACAGGACATACGGAGAGGATATACCCTTTGAGTTAGTATTAGTGGTTAACCCCCATATTGGAGAGGTATATGGGGAGGTGTCCCATGATTAAGAACGGTCGCAGGGGCGTCTCCATTATGGAAACAGTTGTGGCCATGGTGGTTATTTTTATGGTTACTTCCGCTGCTATTTCCATCGTTTCCTCTTCTCTTATGGTAGATACCAGAGCATGTATGACCATGGAGGTGTCCATTGCAGGTCAAAATGCCAGGGAGTGTTTTAGGTTCGCAGAAACGCCAGAGGGCTTTCTGGAACTCTTGCAGCGAGTTGGAGAGTACAATGAGGCAGAACATGGTGTTTATACATGGGACGCCGACCAATGTGTTATTTCTGTTGTGGTAGATGGTGATACCATGACATTTGAGGCAGCATCTCATGGAGGCCAGCTCATAGATAGTTTTTCATTCACCAAGGGAATAGCCAATGGGCCAGGAGGTGCAGCACATGATTAGCGCTACAGGTGGTCGATTCAGAGGACGCAAAGGAATAGCCATCGAGTTGGCTATTTTTGCTCTAGTAACCATATTCGCAGTATGTCTTATGATTGTCAGCACTTCGGTTATACAATATGGAAAGCGAATTTCCATGGAGAGACAGATGGATAGAGAGGCACAGTTGGAACAAATAGGAGAGAACTTTTGCCAAACCGCGGTGGTTGGGGATATATCCTGGGAGAGCACATTCCCAGATTATAGTATTTCCTTCGAGGGTCAAGGAATTAGGACCATGACTGTAACTTCTAAGGATAACCCAGAAGATGTGCTATTAAGCATAGCAGTCCAGGTATCTAACAACGCATGCACAGTAATTAAGTGGACTAAGGAATGAGAGGTGAGAAAAATGTTTGATTCATCAATTTCTGCTGTAATTTATATCGAAACAGAAACACATACCATACATTTTTATGCAGATACAGGAAACAAGGTGGCAGGACATATGGTGGCTACTTATTCTGGCCCAGCCTTTAATGAGGAGTTCTTTGAAAAACTAGAGAAGATAATAACTGCATATTCTCGAAAGGATCCAGCGGTATCCTTGGCAAAAACATCTCTTGTTTTGCCAGATTATATGTTCGTAATAGATACGGTTAACGTGCCAGCTCTTGGAAAGAGGGCCATAGAGACGTCGGTTAACCTGGCAATTGGCACGATTTACAAGAATAAAGACCAACTGGAAATACATACATTCCCAATGCTACAGAACAAGGAAATTGCAAAATATGGCTTGGTGGCTATTCGCAAGGATGTTTTAAGCAGGATAACCAATGCACTTGCCAGGGGTGGAGCAAATGTAGTTAATATTACGTCTGTTACTAATGCTACTGTAAACGGCGCCATGTTCCTTAGTCAAAAGATTAAGAACGATACCTTTATGCTCATGGACGTGAAGGAGAAAATAACAAGATTTGCTATTGTTAACAAGGGAAGGACAATTGGAGGTTACCAACTCCCATTTGGATATTCAATGTTAAGCGGCAAGGATATGGTATATGAGCACAAATTGTTTGATCATGCTGGAGCGGAACTCATGGTTCTTAACTCAAAAGAGAGAGCAAAGGCCAAAAAACTTACTATTATGGGGGAGGAGGTTCTGGTGGATGCCGCGGAGGAGTCCAACCTGGAATCTGCATCTGAGCCCTCTGGCGGTGGCCGCAAGATGCCCAAGTATATGACGAGACCCATGCCAGAGAAATCAGAGGACATAATGTATGAGAACTTCCGATTGATGACTAAGTGGGCTTGGGAACTCAGAGCAAACAATCCTGAGATAATGGCCATAGAGAATGTGAATGTCGTGTATGTTAACTTGCCTAAACAGGTGCATTTTTTGATAGACAAGGCAAACGAAGAGGCTCTGCGGGAGCAAGAGACAGGCATAAAATTTATGCCTCTTGCTATCCCCGCTTCTGGAATTGGATATTCAAGAGAGTTGGATTTGTATGGCGCAAACTTTGTCAAGCAGTACAACAAGATTAATAACTTTTAGGTGAACCATGGGAGTAGAAACATTTATCACCATTTGTATATATACCATGGCAGCCATTTTGGGGCTATGTGTAGGTAGTTTCCTGAATGTAGTTATATATAGGCTCCCAAGAGGAATGAGCTTATTTCGCCCAGGGTCTCATTGCCCCACCTGTGGTTATACCATCAAATGGTACGATCTCATACCAGTCTTGGCATATATACTGCTGGGTGGCAGGTGTAGAATTTGTAGGGGGAAGATCTCATCCAGATATATGCTGGTTGAAATAGCCAATTGTCTCCTTTGGGTGCTGTCTGTATGGGTGTTCTGGCAGCAGAGCCCGATATATGCCTTGGCAGCAGCTATTATTTCATCCGTTCTAATCTGTTTGTTCTTTGTGGATTTAGAGCATATGATCATCCTAAACCGTTTTTCCATTACAGTAGCGGTGGCAGGTGTTGCTGTTATGTTGGTGGATAACACAACAGTGTGGTATGACCATATAATAGGAATGGTAGCAGGATTGGTTGTATTCATGGCACTCTATTATGGCTCCATAGCAGTATTGCATCAGGAGGGAATGGGTTTAGGTGATGTGAAATACGCAGCTGCAGCAGGACTGGCCCTGGGCTGGCAGAGATTTATTCTTGCAATGTTGGTAGCTTCTGTTTTAGCAGCAGTAGTCATGATTGTTAGCAACAGAGTCCAAAAGGCAGACAAGCGGACGGAGCATCCATTCGGACCTTTTTTGGCTTTAGGCACACTGGTTGCCTTGTTTGCTGGAGATGTTGTGATTGATTGGTATATTGGCTTTTTGTTTTCACAGTTGATTTAGGAGAAAGGATAAGTCCTTTATGCAAAAGTTTAAGTATACAGCAGTAAATATGCAGAAGAAAAAGATAAAAGGTATTTTTATCGCAAGGGATGAGGAAGATTTAGCTAAGGAATTAGCTAAACAGAGTCTTTTTTTGGTCTCAGCAAAATCATATTCTGGAGGCACACCATCCGCCTTTTTTACGTTGGGCACAGGCAAGGTGTCGCATGGCGAGTTAACATCCTTTTGTAGACAGTTTGCTATTATGCTCAATACACATATTCCAATTCTGGATTGCTTGGATATCCTCAAGGTGCAGCCATATTCATCTTATTTTAGGAAGATTTTGGAAGTTATTTATGAGGATGTGCAGACCGGACTGCTTTTGTCTGAAGCGCTTAGCAAGCACGCCAAGGTTTTCCCCAATTTCTTCCGCAGTATGATTACTGTGGGTGAATTAAGCGGAAAACTGGAGATTGTCTTAACCTCTTTGGCAGATTATTACGAAAAAGACGCAGAGCTTAGGCGCAAGGTAAAGAGTGCCTTGGCCTACCCATCTATGTTGGCAGCAATGACATTAGGCATTACTATTTTGATGCTCACAGTAGTCGTACCTACGTTTAGAGATACATTAAGTCAGATGGATGTGGAGGTTTCTGGATTAACGGCCATTGTTTATGATGTGTCTGACTTTGTTTTTGAGTGGTGGCAGATAATCATTGCGGTGTTAATTCTGATTGCTTTTTCTCTTTTTGCGCTTAGCAGAACTGAGTTTGGCGGATATGCCATCGACGTCATTAAGCTTACGTTGCCTATCGTAAAACAAATTCAGCTTAATATGATTACCGCCAGATTTGCCAGGGCATTTTCCTTGCTGTTGACTAGCGGAATGGATCTGAATGAGGCCATGTATGCTGCAGAAATTGTTATAGGCAACAAATATTTGATTAAGAAATACCAGGAGGCTACTGAGGCAGTTAGAGGCGGTATGTCTTTGACTAATGCCTTTGAGAGTTACAAGCTTTTCCCACCCATGATGATTCAGATGATTACCATCGGAGAAAAGACCAACTCTTTGGATGACGTTTTGATGAGGTCATGCACCTTTTTTGACGCGCAGGTTGAGACGACTATGGCGTCTATAACCAACAAAATTCAGCCCGTTATGTTACTGATAATGGGAGCGGTTGTAGGAATATTGTTCTTGGCAGTTTATTCACCAATGATTTCCATTATGACAGGCCTTGAGGTTGGATACTAAGGAGTAGAGAATGAATATTAATTACGAATTATTACAGTTTTATGTTTATAAAAAGCTGATTAAGCGTAAGGAGGCTTCTGAAATCCTACAGGAAAGTAGGAGGCTGGGTGTTAGCGTTAGAGATTATCTGCTCTTAAAGGAAATTACAACAGAGACAACAGAGTTAGAAGCCTTGGCTGAATATTATTCTATGCCTTGTGTCGAGATAGACATGTTAGATATCGACAAGGACCTGTTTGACCTGTTCTCCTTTGATTTTATGAAGAAACATAAGGTCATTCCAGTTGGTTATGATGCTAATGGCGTGTTAATAATTGCCACGGGTAAGCCCCTCAATATACATGCAAGATCTGCTATTGCATCTCAATTGCCATGTAGTTATGACTGCATATTAGTTCCGCCAGTACAAATAGACAGATATGTTGACTCCGTATCTGCTGTTATCTCTACAACTGCAGCGCTCAGCGATCTTAACACAGAAAAAACGGAGCAGCAGGTCAGCGCACTGCAAAAGGCCAATCAGGGAGCAACGGTTGAGAATGATGTTATTAACAACCCTGCGGTGCGTCTCGTAGACTCTGTTATTAAGGAGGCTATTCCTTACAGAGCTAGCGATATCCATATCGAGCCATTTGAGAAGATTGTTAGGGTGCGTTACAGAATTGATGGAGACTTGCAGGATAGGGCAGAATTCCCCATAGATGCATACTCTGCCATTTGTGCACGACTTAAAATTATGGCGGGGCTTAACATTGCAGAGCGAAGAGTCCCTCAGGATGGACGTATCAACATGGTTATTGGAGGCAAGGAATTTGATTTCCGTGTATCCACATTGCCTACTGTGTTTGGAGAAAAGTTTGTTATCCGAATTTTGGACAAGACATCATTCCATTTTACCAGAGCAGACTTGGGATTTACGCCAGAAGAGGATTTGATAGTAGATAAGATGTTGGCAAGACCCCATGGAATTATCCTATTAACAGGCCCGACAGGATGTGGCAAATCCACTACCTTGTACTCGTTCCTGAAGGAGGTAAATGACCCCAAGGTAAATATCGTGACAGTAGAAGATCCGGTAGAGTTCACTATGGCGGGCATTAACCAGACCCAGGTTAATGCAAAGGCTAACATGACGTTTGCTACAGCACTCCGGTCAATTCTGCGACAGGATCCCGATATAATAATGATCGGAGAGATTAGAGACGAAGAGACTGCTGAGATTGCCGTTAGATCGGCCATCACCGGACATATTGTGTTCAGCACATTGCATACCAACGACGCACCTGGTGCTA
>JAFVXO010000121.1 GCA_017501105.1 Clostridia bacterium
CTGAGAACAGCTATCGCCCTGTGGACGTATATAACAACAATCCCAAATTGCACAAGGTACTGGATAGCCTTATAGATGGAACATTCTCAAACGGTGACACTGAAATGTTCAGAGAACTGTTCAACGCACTGGTATATGGAGGAGATGAGTACTTTGTGCTCAAGGACTTCGACTCCTATTGCGACGCCCAGGCCAAATTAGACAAGGCCTATGGTGATAAGGCTGCATGGTCTCGTATGTCTGTTATGAATATTGCCTGCTCCGGCAAGTTCTCCAGCGACAGAACTATTGCAGAATATAATAGGGACATTTGGCACCTGGTATAGGCACACAGACGACACTGATATTAAGACGACATCCTGTTCAAGAGATGTCGTCTTTTTTTGTGATTTTGCGGTCTGCGAATGTGGAGATTACAGTTTAATTTTACATATTGCTGTGATATACTTTATTAGAATGTGTGCAACATGCATATAAGTCGCATATAGGAGGAACATCATGAACAAAACATATACTACTTTCGCTGATTTGCTTAAGGCTTTGTCCATCAAACCTACATGGAGTACATCTCGCCTTAAGGAGGAGTTTGAGGACGCTATGGCAGTTGCCCCCGAGGGCCAGATCGAGCAACTTACTCCCGAATATGCAGCTAAGGCATTTGAGTTCTATGGTATACCTGCGGATATGCTGGAGGTTTTCCAGGAGCAGCAGAGGTTGATTTCTGAGTGTCCCGCCATGAGACAGTTCTTCTGGGTGGTTCACTATTGTATGTACCTTTCTCCTAACTACCAGTTTGAGAGCTGGGGTATGGGAGTTCCCAAGTATGCAGACGGTACTCCCTGTGTTGGATTTGGCACAGTTGCACTGTTGTCCGGTCTCCACTATTCCGAGAAGGCATGGCAGAGATTGCCCGCAGAGCAGATTAAGATGGAGAAGGGTCAGCTGAGCTGGACTGTTTCCAGAAACCCTGAGACAGGCGAGCCCAAGTGGGTTAACATGGGCCTCATGGGATGGAATACCCTGTATGTCAAGGCGTTGATTATGGATGTGGGCCGTCTCACATTTGAACTGCAGACATTCTACTACGGTGTCAGGGCCTACAGAAACAAGGAAACGGGCAAGTATATCGTTATCGCCGAACCTGGTAGCTACGGCAACGATGGCTGGATGCCTGACGGAGAGTCCGAAGAGGATGTAGTTGTAGCAGATATCTACGAGGATGACAAGATTGTCCGTGGCAACATGGTTACCAAGTCTGGACAGGTTTGCCGCATTGTTATGACATTGGATAAGTCCCAATGGGAATTGGTGTTGGAGGATGGCGATCCGGTATTTGGCGTACATATCAGCCCCAATGGCAAGTTGGATCCCGAGGCAGCAGCAGAGTCCTATGCAAATGCCAGAGGCTATTTTAAGAAGGTATATCCTGAATTTGAGCCCAAGGCATTCATCTGCGATTCCTGGCTTCTTGGTCGTGAGTTGCCCAGATTCCTCAAGCATACCTCTAACATATTGCACTTTGCCAGTGAATATCATAATGTGCCCCGCAGCGGAGGAAATGAGGATACCCTCAACTTCCTGTTCAAGGCAGGACCTGATGTGGACCTGAGCACATTGCCAGAGACCACTAACCTGCAGAAGAATATCAAGGAGTGGATGATGTCCGGCAAGATCATGTATTCCGGCAAGGGCATCAGGTTTTTTGACTAAAAGTTAATATTTTTCAATAAGAATTAATAGAAAGGACAATTAGCTATGAAGAGGTTGTTCATGCCGCTGTCTGTGGTTGTGCTACTTTTTTCATGTCTGTTTTTTGTGGCATTTTCTCAGGAGGCAGATGCGGCCACTCCTGTAGAGGACTACATATACAACCAGTTGATTGCCCACAGCGAAACAATCGACGTTTCTTCCTATAATATTCCTACTGATCAGTTCGGAGACATATACCGATCGGTATACTATTCTCACCCGGACCTTTTTTTCTGTACGAATGCCTATAGGGCCACGGTTTCTAATAGTACAGTTATTACTGTTACGCCGAGTTATACCATGAACAAGGCCCAGAAAGATGCGGCTATGATTGAGTATAGAGGTATGCTTGCAGATATTATTGGCAGTATGCCATCGGGAATGTCCAAAGTTGACAAGGTTGTTTGGTTCCACGAATACGTGCTGACAGCCTACTCCTATGACTATTCATATTCTAATTATGACGCCTATTCCCTTATGAAAAACAAGGTAGGCGTATGCGAATCGTATGCACTGACTCTAATGGCACTGTTGCAGAGCCAGGATATTGAGTGCTGGTACCGCTATAGTACCGCGGCAAATCACGCCTGGGTTGTAGTCAATCTGGATGGCAACATGTACAATGTGGATCCCACCTGGGATGATCCGTCATACATTGCCAATGACAATTCCGGCAAATATACGTACCTTGAGGGAAAACATAGTTTCCTGTTGGTAAGTGACGCAGCCCTCATAGCCAGAGATGGCAACAACATGCGCAGTGACGCGGCCTGCTATGGCCGCAGTATCAAATGCACATCTACCAAGTACGATAACGCATTTTGGGAGGATGCCACAGGGTACATGTCCTATTTGGGTGGCAAGTGGTATTACGTAGATAGAAACGTAAAGGGAGACAAGGCCCTGGTGGAGTGCTCTGTGTCTTCTGGGACCATCAGAAAACTGTCAATTTTCTCGGAGTACTGGAGACCGGCAGACAATCCTCACTCCTATTATCCAAACGGCACCTACGCGGGAATTGGCGTATATAACAACAAGCTGTACGTAAGTGGTCCTAAAGGTGTTTTTGTATACAATTTTGTATCTGGAGAGATGCAACAGGTTTATAGCTATACGGGCACCAATCAAATATATGGCGCCAAGATACTGCCTGGTTCTAAATATATGACATTATATATTGATGATAAGCCGGGTACGGGAACATACAGTACAGAACAAGTGGATCTGAGCAAGCTGACTGTTGCCACTCCTACTCCTGCGCCAACAGTTAAGCCTACTGCCACACCAACAGCCAAGCCAACGGCAACCCCCACCTCTACGCCTACAGCTACTCCCGCGGCTAAACCTGGGACGACAGCCACGGCTACGCCTGTATCTACACCAACAGCGACACCAGGAGCAATAGCCACTCCCACGGCTGAACCTGGTACGACAGCTACAGCCACGCCTGTGTCTACACCGACGGCGACACCAGGAGCAATGACTTCACCCGAGGAGACAGCTACACCTGCGGCAACTGCTACACCAGAGGCAACGGACAATCCCACGCAAAACCCTGCAGCAGATAATACAGCCACTCCAGTTCCCACAGATGAGCCTACAGATGACCAGACTGTTGCTACCATGACGCCAGAGGCTACAGCACCTACCGATACGGAGGATGAGCAAGCGGACGCTGCACAGGTGGATAATTCTACTCTGATTATTGTGGCTGTAGTTATAGGTGTTTCTGCTTCGGC
>JAFVXO010000122.1 GCA_017501105.1 Clostridia bacterium
AAATCTCGTAGTATTCTGCATATACTCGCACAGCTCAGAGTATGATATACTTTCATTAACAATATTTGAAGGAGACAGACATGAGTGAACATGGCAAGAAGATGATAGCCCCCATTGTAGTTGCTGCTATTCTGGTAATTTATCTTGTAGCCTATTTTGGGTTTATCGTGGCGTTGGTGCCAGGCATATGGAAAATACTGTTTGCTGTCGTACCAGTGCTGCTGGCAGCGGTGTCCATTGGTGTCTGTGTTGAACGAATCAAGGAGATAAGGAGCGGAGAAGAGGATGATATTAGTAAATACTGACTACATTACAGGTAAGACATTGGAGATGCTGGGTTTGGTGCGCGGCAGCACCATCCAGAGCAAGCACCTTGGCAAGGACATTGCCCAGAGTTTCAAGACCCTGGTGGGTGGCGAGCTCAAGTCATATAACGAGATGATGAACGAGGCCCGCGCCATTGCTACCAAGCGTATGGTGGAGGAAGCAGAGGCAATGGGAGCTGATGCGATTGTTAACATTCGCTATGCATCTGCAGCAGTTATGCAGGGGGCCGCTGAGGTTATTGCATACGGAACTGCGGTTAAGTTTGTGGAATGAAAGAAGAGGGAAGAAGTAATAGGTAAGAGGTAATAGGTGTGGGGAGATAGTTGATATATCGACTCGCAGGGATTCAGAGTTCGTTTCCAACAGGGCGGACTCTGTTACTTTTTGGTGAACAATTAGTCGTTTACAAAAGCAAATCCATGTAGTATAATCAACCTCGCGCCAAAACGGCAGAGAGGCGCTTGCCAACATATTGCCTCCATAGCTCAGTAGGCAGAGCGCATCCATGGTAAGGATGAGGTCATCAGTTCGACTCTGATTGGAGGCTCCAAAACGACAAGTTTCGAGAGAAACTTGTCGTTTTTGCTTATTACACACTTCATACTTTTTGCCTTTTTACATCTTGCTTAATCCTTCTTTCTTGCTTTTTCTCCTTATTAGGATATAATCATGCCCATAATTATTTAGGGAGATGAGCTACGGCTCAACCACTTTTATGCAGATTAGCATTTTAGGTGCCGGCACCTGGGGGCTTGCCCTGGCCAGGATGTTGGCATTGGACAATTACAATATTACAGTTTGGTCAGCCTTCACACAGGAGGTTGTGGATTTGTCTGCCAACAGAATCCACAAGAACCTTCCCGGGATGGTGATTCCTGACAGTGTATTCTTTACAGACGATATTGCCGTTGCATGCCAGGACAAGGAGATTATTGTATTTGCAGTACCTTCTCCATTTGTCAGAAGCACAGCAGCCAGAGCTATGGCATACATACCCGATGGACAGATTATTGTTGACGTAGCCAAGGGACTGGAGCCCGACACACTGCTTACTATGACTGAGGTTATTAAGGATGAGCTCAACAAGGACGACAACCACCACAACGTCAAGCTGGTGGCACTGTCTGGTCCTACCCACGCGGAGGAGGTTGCCAGAGATATACCTACAGCTATTGTTTCTGCCTGTACCGATATGGAGGTAGCCATGGTTGTCCAGGATGTTTTCTCCAACGGATGTATGCGCACATACACCAACACCGACATTTTGGGAGTTGAGCTGTGCGGTGCCCTCAAGAATATTGTTGCCCTGGCATCCGGCATTGTTGACGGTATGGGCTATGGAGACAATACCAGAGCTGCTCTTATTACCAGAGGTATCGGGGAGATTCGAAATCTAGGCTGTGCCATGGGAGCAAACCCTCAGACCTTCTCTGGATTAGCCTGTGTGGGAGATATGATTGTTACTGCTACCAGCACCAACAGCCGCAACTTCAGAGCTGGCCAACTCATCGGACGTGGCGTCCCCGTGGCAGATGCGGTTGCTCAAATCGGCATGGTGGTAGAGGGTATCAATGCATTGGATGCGGCAGTTAAGTTGTCCGCCAAGTACCAGGTTGCTCTGCCTATTATCTCTGCGGTAGACGCAGTAATTAATCATGGAGCAGACCCCAGAGAGGAGCTGGCCACACTCATGCAGCGTAAGAGACGCTCTGAGGTAGAAGATGATAGATGCATGAGGTATGAGAGTTCCCTCTACTGATAGACTCGGCAAGTTATGCAAATACTACCCAACTTCCCATTGAGGTTGGGTATTTTTGTATTCCCAAAAGGAAAAATCCATCACAATCGGTGGATATATGTTATAATTATGTTGGTATTTTGTTTCTCGAAAGGAGCTCGATTTATATGGAATGGACCCGTATCAAAGAGGATCAGGAAGGCTTAGTTTTAAAACCTTATGCCTCCTTTAGCAGTAAATCTCGAGGTCGTGATCTCTACGAGGATCCCTGTCCCATCCGCACCATATATGAGCGAGATGCCAACAGGATACAGTATTCGTCGCAGTTCAGGCGCCTCCGACATAAGACACAGGTATTCTTTAACACCAAAAACGACCACGTCTGCACCAGATTAGAGCACGTGCTAAATGTGTCGGCCATTTCAGAGACTATTGCCAAGACTCTGGGCCTCAATCCTGAGCTCACCAGAGCCATTGCCCTGGGTCACGACATCGGCCACGCTCCCTTTGGCCACACAGGGGAGAGGGTTATCAACAAATGCCTGGCGTCCTGCCAGCACCCATTTAAGTTCAGACATGAGGAGCAGAGCCTCAGAGTAGTGGAGAGACTGGTTACATACACTACCAAGGACGGCAAGAGCAGACACGGCTTGAACCTTTCCTACGAGGTCAGGGACGGTATCGTATGTCACTGCGGAGAAATCAGGAACGAATACATTCTGCACAGAGATACATCCAAGTCAATGGACTCTCTCAAGGATCCCCACATTGCTGAGCAGAGACCATATACGCTGGAGGGTTGTCTTGTCAGATTGGTGGACAAGATCGCCTATGTAGGCAGAGATATTGAGGATGCGGTCAGAGTAGGCCTTATCTCAGACGACGATATAAACAGCTCCTGCAGACAGGTTCTGGGCAAGAACAACGGCGAAATCATCAACACCCTGGTTATGGATGTTATTGAAAATAGCTACGGAGAGGACGTTATCCGCCTTAGCGACGAGAAGGGGGAGGCCCTGCGACAACTTATTGACGAGAATTATGCCAAGATTTATAGCGCTGACAAGATTCGCAGGTACGAAAACACCACCGAAAATATGCTTGAGGGACTGTTCGAATCACTGTATAATGCGGTGAACACAATGACAGAGGACGAGATGGTTAATGGAGACTTGGAGCTTTATCGCCAGTTTGGTTCATTTATCAAGGTTCATGAGTACGGCCGGGACGAAACTAACGAGCACAAGGTTGCGGATTTCCTGTCCGGCATGACTGACGCCTACGCAATCAAGGCATTCGAGTCGGTTTATCTGCTGTGATTTTGGAGGAAATATGAGGGACAATATATTCTACGCATATTTGGCCAGGATGAAGTATATCAACAGGTGGGCCCTGATGCGCAACACCGATATGGAAAACCTGGAGGAACACAGCTATCGGGTGGCAGTTATTGCCCATGCTCTGGCTGTTATCGGCAATACATATTATTGCGGCAACTACGACGCTAATGCAGTGGCAGTTGCTGGCCTGTTTCACGATTGCAGCGAGATTATTACTGGGGATATGCCCACGCCAGTTAAGTACTATAATCCGGAGATCAAGGACGCCTACAAGAGAGTAGAGGAGGTGGCAAACGACAGGTTACTGTCCATGCTTCCTCAGGAGATGCAACCCACATATGAGCCATTGCTCAAGGAGACAGACCAGTCAGTGAGACGATTAGTTAAGGCTGCTGACAGATTATCCGCATACATCAAGTGTGTGGAGGAGAACAAGGTGGGCAACAAGGAGTTTTCCAAGGCCGCAGAGTCCATTATGGATTCAATCAGAGCCATGGATCTTCCGGAGGTTAATTATTTTGCGGATAATTTTCTCCAGGCTTACGGACTTACATTAGACGAAATGGATTAATAGGGTGGATTAGATGGACAACGGTAAGAAGACTAACAAATACGGGGTATTAAATCTCTTGCTCTGCGCGATGATTCTGGTATGCGTAGTTATTATCTTGGCATTTTTGATTAAGGGTTCGGGCCAGAACACAGAGGACAGACCTACTCCTACGCCTATAATTGCTACGGCTGAACCTACACCTACCCCTGATGTAACACCTACAGGAGATCCTACTGCTACCCCCGATACAACACCTACAGGCGACCCTACAGCTACTCCTACATCAGCTCCTACTCCCACGCCGGGACAGATTGGCGACGTACTCACTGAAGCAGAGCTGGCGGCCCTCCATGTAAACGAGGCAGGAGATATTCCTGTAGTCATGTGGCATCAGTTCTCAGATGCAGACAGCCCCGAATATTCGACAGGTACCAGACAGTATATGAACAGCTTTGACTATCTGTACGACCTATGCGAGAGACTGTATAACGCAGGTTTCAGGTTGTTGTCCATGTCCGACTACCTTAACAACAACATAACAGTGCCTGCAGGATGCAAACCTATAGTTTTTGCGTTTGATGACGGCGTTAGCTCCCAGTTCAGCCTGATTGAGAAGAACGGACAGTTGGAGCTTAATCCCAAGTGCGCAGTGTACGTAATGCAGCAGTTCGCCAATGTGCATCCTGACTTTGGATTTACAGGCATTATCTATGTATATCTTCACTCGACATCAGGAGTATTTGAGGGAGCAGGCACCATTGGCCAGAGGCTCAACTATCTGATCGATTTGGGATGGGAGATAGGCAACCACACATATGGTCATAGGTCCCTCAGAGGTCTGTCAGCAGCAGATATTTCCTATCAGCTAGGCAAGAACCAGCAGGTTATGGAATCTTATGTGCCTGGGTACAAGTTTAATTCACTGGCATTGCCCTACGGCGAATACGACGATGCCAATGTGTCTGCGCTGATTTCCGGCACATATGAGGGAATCAC
>JAFVXO010000123.1 GCA_017501105.1 Clostridia bacterium
GCCTAAGCAGTTCTTGCCCCTGGGGGACAAGCCTATTATTGTCCATACACTGGAGAAGTTTCTTACCTGCACTCGATTGGACAGGATATATATCGGTGTCCACGCGGATTGGGTCAGCTATACCAATGACCTTATCGAGCGCCATGTTCCGTCCCAGAGAGACCGCATTTGTGTAGTCACAGGCGGCAACAACCGCAACGACACTATTTTTAATATTGTCAGCGCCATTGAGAGTCAGTACGGACAGAGTGACGACCACATTATCGTGACCCACGACTCCGTTCGTCCCTTCCTGTCTATCCGCATGATCGAGGAGAATATCGATGCGGCTCAGGAATACGGTGCTGTTGATACCGTAGTTCCTGCGGTTGACACTATAGTGGTTTCCAACAATGGACAGATTATTTCGGAAATTCCCGATCGCAATCATATGTATCAGGGTCAGACACCCCAGAGCTTTAAGATCAACTTGCTCAAGGAACTGTACCAGTCCCTTAGCGAGGAGGAGAAGATGATTCTGACAGATGCGTGCAAGATTTGTGTGGTCAGGGATTATCCCGTTCATCTGGTAATGGGAGCTGCAACCAATCTCAAGATCACTACCCCCGGTGACTACAAGATTGCCCAGGCAATGGTTGGAGGAAAGATAAGTGATTAACCAGATTTATCAACTGGTCTCTCCCAAGGTATTTTCCGTCAAGTACGAGGATCTGGCCTTTGAGGACAAGGTTATAATCAGACCTGAATACATGGCCATTTGCCATGCGGATCAGAGATATTATTTGGGCCAGAGAGACCTGCAGACTTTGCACAAGAAGCTGCCTATGGCTCTGATTCACGAGAGCTGCGGCAGAGTGATATACGATCCCTCCGGCAACTTCCAGCCGGGCCAGCGAGTGGTTATGATTCCCAATACTCCGCCTGAGGAAAGTGGCCCTATCTACGAGAATTACGCCAAGGGTTCCTACTTCCTGTCCAGTGGACACGACGGATTTATGCGCGAACTGGTAGCTCTGGACAGTCACAGAGTGGTTGCATGTCAGGATGTGCCCCCTCAGATTGCTGCTATTACAGAGTTTGTCAGTGTTGTGGCACATGCTGCTGACAGATTTGACAAAGCTGCCCATGAGATTCGCCACCGCATAGGCATCTGGGGAGACGGTAGCTTGGCCTATGTTGTAGCCAACGTTATGCGGGTCAAATATCCAAATAGCAAGATAATCGTGGTGGGCAGGCAGGAGCGCAAGTTGGCGCAATTTTCCTTTGCCCATGAGACGTATATTTCCGGCCAGGAGCCCCAGGACTTTGCTGTGGACCACGCATTTGAGTGCTGCGGAGGAGAGGGTAGCTACTATGCTATTCAGGATATCATTCGCTTTATAAACCCCCAGGGCACACTTATGCTGATGGGCGTTACTGAAAATGACGTAGCTATCAATACACGTATGGTTTTGGAGAAGGGCATGACTTTGGTGGGATGTTCTCGCTCCGGACGCAAGGACTTCGAGACGGCTGTAGAGATTATGGCTGACCCTGTGTTCCAGAACAGACTCAAGGTAATCATTCACGAGGATGCGCCGGTGCGTTCCATCAGCGACATACATCGTGTTATGGAGAGTGACCTCTATACTGCATTTAAGACTGTCTTCAAGTGGGAAATGTAGGGCTTCGGCTGCAGTTTTGGATATTTTTTATAAAAATAAAATTTCTGTTTTTTGAATTTTGTCGCTATTTTTTTACTGTAGACTATTGAATTATTGACGAAAAAGTAGAACAATGTATTTTGAGATGTTGTGGTATTTTATACGACATTATTTTGAAAAAGGAAGCACTCATTATGGGAAACAATGAAAGAAGAGTCGGCACGGTGTCCAGAGGTATCCGTTGCCCTATTATTCGTGAGGGAGACAATCTGGCAACAATCGTTACAGATAGTGTATTGCAGGCTGCTGCATCTGAGGGATTTGAGCTCAGAGACCGAGACGTTATTTCTGTTACAGAGTCTATCGTTGCTCGTGCACAGGGCAACTATGCTTCGGTAAATGATATTGCGCAGGACGTTAAGGCTAAGCTTGGAGGCGGCACTATCGGTGTTATTTTCCCCATTCTATCCCGTAACCGTTTTGCAATTTGCCTTCGTGGCATTGCAATGGGTGCTGACAAGGTAGTCCTCATGCTCAACTACCCCTCCGATGAGGTGGGCAATGAGTTGGTCAGCCTTGACAAGTTGGACGCTGCAGGCGTCAACCCCTATTCCGATGTTTTGACAGAGGAGCGCTATCGCGAGCTGTTTGGCGTTAACAAGCACGAGTTCACCGGAGTTGACTACGTAGAGTACTACAGCAACCTGGTTCGCGAGGCAGGCGCTGAGGTGGAGATCGTATTCGCCAATCAGCCCCAGGCTATCCTTCAGTATACAGATAAGGTTATCAATTGCTCTATTCACACCAGAGTTCGCACCAAGCGCATCTTGATGGAGAAGGGAGCCAAGGCAGTTCTCAATCTGGACCAGATTCTGGATGCACCTGTTAACGGCAGTGGCTACAACGACAAGTACGGACTGCTGGGCTCTAACAAGGCAACCGAGGACAAGGTTAAGTTGTTCCCCAGAGACTGCAAGCCTCTGGTGCTGGATATTCAGTCTCAGATTCTCGCTGCAACAGGCAAGCACGTGGAGGTCATGGTCTATGGTGACGGTGCCTTCAAGGATCCTCAGGGCAAGATTTGGGAGCTGGCAGATCCGGTTGTATCACCTGCATTTACAGATGGCTTGATTGGTACACCCAACGAACTCAAGCTCAAGTATCTGGCAGACAACGACTTTAAGGACCTGTCTGGTGAGGCTCTCAGAGCAGCCATTTCCGAGAGCATCAAGGCTAAGGACGGCAGCCTGGTGGGCAACATGGCAGCCCAGGGAACCACACCCCGTCAGCTGACGGATCTCATTGGTTCACTTTGCGATCTGACCAGTGGCTCCGGAGACAAGGGCACACCTGTTGTTCTGGTTCAGGGATACTTCGACAACTACACTAATTGATAGTAGAATTAATACGATTTCAGAGGCCTGAGCGCAATGCTCGGGCCTTTTTTGTATCTACAGAAAGGCTACAGCATTGACTTTGCTATGGCTCCATGATACTATTTCATAGACTTTGTACGGTATCTCCGGGGATTGCCCCGGATTCGGAAATTTATCGATAGGAGACATTACCATGGAGAGAATCAAGACTCTTAAGACACGTAACCTTTGCGAGAGCGCCAAGAACGGCGGATGCGGCGAGTGCCAGACATCTTGCCAGTCTGCTTGCAAGACCAGCTGCGGCGTTGCAAATCAGAAGTGCGAGAACACCAACAAGTAAGAATTTCACACTGAAAACAGCCGCCGCATATGGCGGCTTTTTTTCGGTCTAACTTTATTTTTCGGAAGGAAATACCCAATGGTACATCAATACAAGCTCAACGGATACAACATCGTTCTGGATACATGTTCCGGAGCTGTTCATGTGGTGGATGAGGTGGCATATGACGTTATTGCCATGTTCAAGGACAGAACCTCTGACGAGATTATTGCAGATCTGCTTACCAAGTATGCAGATCGTCCGGATGTAACAGCAGAGGAACTCAGACTGTGCATAGAGGATGTGGATAGCCTGGTTCAGACAGGTCAGCTGTATACGGAGGACAATTTTGAGGATATGGCGGGCAGGTTTAAGGAGCGATCCGGCAATGTGGTCAAGGCACTGTGCCTCCACGTGGCTCACACCTGCAATCTCAACTGTTCCTATTGCTTTGCCAGCCAGGGTAAGTACCACGGAGATCGAGCTATTATGAGCTACGAGGTGGGTAAGCGCGCGCTGGACTTCCTCGTGGAAAATTCCGGGTCCAGAACCAATCTGGAAGTAGACTTTTTTGGCGGTGAACCCCTGATGAACTGGGACGTGGTCAAGCAGTTGGTGGAATATGCCCGCAGTATTGAGAAGGAAAAGGGCAAGAACTTCCGCTTTACATTGACAACAAACGGAGTTCTTATAGACCAGGAGGTTATCGATTTTGCTAACAGGGAGATGAGCAATGTAGTACTTAGCCTGGACGGTCGCAGAGAGATACACGATGCCACTCGAGTAGACTATGCAGGTAGGGGAAGCTATGACCGTATTGTGCCCAAGTTCCGCAGTATGGTGGAGGCCCGTGGCAACAGGGATTACTATATGAGAGGTACGTTTACCCACGCTAATCCCGACTTTACAGAGGATGTATTCCATATGGCAGACCTGGGATTTACTGAACTCAGCATGGAACCTGTGGTTTGCGCACCTGGAGATCCGGCAGCATTGACTCCTGAGGACATAGAGATAGTCAAGGAGCAGTACGAGATACTGGCCAAGGACATGATTCGTCGCAGGCGAGAGGGCAAGCCTATTACCTTCTACCACTATATGATCGATTTAGACGGCGGACCCTGCGTATACAAAAGAATTTCAGGTTGTGGCTCCGGTACTGAATACATGGCAGTTACCCCTTGGGGAGACCTGTACCCTTGTCATCAGTTTGTAGGTGAGGAGGAGTACAAGCTGGGCAATATCTGGGATGGAGTTACCAACGAGGCCTTGAGAGAGGAATTCCGCTCCTGTAATGCCTATGCCCGTCCTGACTGCAAGGATTGCTGGGCCAAGCTCTATTGCTCCGGCGGCTGTGCAGCCAATGCATATCATGCAGCCGGAACAATTCGCGGCATATATGAACCCGGTTGCGAGCTGTTCAGAAAGAGAATAGAGTGCGCGATTATGATTAAGGCATCAGAGGCTGAGGATCAGAATCTGGAGTAAACATGCAGACACCTATAGCGGACTTTATCAGAAAATACATAGACTCGGATATTAGTCGTCTACATATGCCCGGCCACAAGGGTAAGGGCACATTGGGCTGCGAACAATGGGATATTACGGAGATCGAAGGTGCGGATGCCCTGTACGAGGCAGATGGAATTATCAGACAGAGCTGTGAAAACGCATCTACACTGTTTGGATCTGCCACAACTCTGTACTCCACCGAGGGATCGAGTCAGTGCATTCGAGCCATGCTGTATTTGGCGATAACCAACAGAAGACACCGGGGAAGACCTGTTGTGGTAGCTGCACGCAATGTACACAAGGCGTTTGTCTATGCTGCAGCATTGCTGGACTTTGATGTGGTGTGGCTATATCCCCAACAGGGGGTAAATTCTATATGTTCCTGTCCTATAACCGCAGAACAGGTGGAGAGTACACTTGCTGGGTTGGAAATGCCCCCGGCAGCAGTGTATTTGACTAGCCCAGACTATATGGGAGGCATGGCTGATATTTCGGCCATAGCTAAGGTATGTCACAGACATGGTACGATTCTTGCAGTGGACAACGCCCACGGAGCGTACCTCAAATTCCTGCCCCAGTCGCTGCATCCATTGGACCTGGGAGCTGACATCTGTTGTGATTCTGCCCACAAGACACTGCCTGTGCTTACAGGAGGCGCTTATCTTCATATATCCCGTACAGCCCCCGCCTGCCTGGCGCAGGGAGCCATTAGTGCTATGGCCCTATTTGGCTCAACAAGCCCATCTTATTTGACTCTTGCGTCTCTGGATCTGTGCAACAACTACCTGTCAGAGGAATATCCTGGGACGCTCAATGATTTTGTGAAGCGCATAGGACTATTTCGCTCTATTTTGAGTATCAGGGGTTGGGATGTAGAACAGACAGACCCGCTTCGTGTGACAATTCGTGCTCCTCAGGGAATTACGGGCATAGGGCTTGCAGATTTGCTGAGGGAAAACAGAGTAGAGTGCGAATATGCAGATGAGGAATATCTGGTGCTAATGCCCACGGTTAACAATACAAACAGGGACATGGATAGAGTTTTAGATGCCCTAGGATACAATATTGCGCCTCGAAGAGAGAAAAAAGGCCACCCTGTAGTAATAGGTCAGCAGGTTATGTCCATACGTCAGGCCGTTTTTGCACCTCAGGAAAAATTACCTATTGCCAAGTGCGAGGGTAGAATATGTGCATCTCCCTTGGTGTCCTGCCCCCCTGCCATCCCTATTTCCGTTTCAGGCGAGGTTTTGACAAGGGAAGTTCTGGACATTTACCGCCGCTACGGCATTGAACAGGCTCTCGTTGTCTCCAGAGAGAACCAGGCATAATAAAATTTATGACACGATAGACAAGAAACAACAATTGGAGTAGACATGTATTACGGATTTGACATTAGTGAGAGAGTACAGCAGCTGGCACTTCAGGCCGAAAGGGATTGTGCCCCTATTTTCAAAGAGGCAGAGGACAATGCCATGGTTATCAGCGCCCGTGTGCTCAAGGCATTTCAGGACCAGAGAGTATCTACCACGGACTTTTTAGAGATAACAGGCTACGGATTTTCCGATCCGGGCAGGGAAAAATTGGAGAGGCTGTATGCCCAGGTCTTTGGAGGCGAGGACGCCCTGGTCAGAGTGCAGCTTATGTCAGGCACCCACGCATTAGCTGTCGCTTTTGGAGGACTTTTAAAATATGGCGACATAATGCTCAGCATTTCGGGCCGCCCATACGACACAATGTGCAGTATTATCGGCCTTTCCGGAAGCAGTCGCAACTCCCTGATGGCTTGTGGAGTCAAATACGAGGAGATTGACCTGGTTGACAGCCGGTTTGACTTGCCTGCAATTGCAGAACGAGTTGCCAAGGGCGATGTTAAAGTAGTGGCAATACAGCGCAGCAGGGGATACTCCCAGCGCAAGAGTTTAACCATTGACCAGATTGCCGAGGCCATTAAGGTTGTCAAAGAGGCAGATCCCAACGCAATCGTACTGGTGGACAATTGCTACGGTGATTTTACCGAGGACAGAGAGCCCACTCACGTTGGAGCAGACGTAATTGTTGGTTCCATGATGAAGAATCTGGGCGCAGGCATTGCTGTTACCGGAGCATACTGTGTAGGCAACAGTGACGTGATTAACGACATTGCGGAGAGGTTGACAGCCCCCTGCGTAGGCAAGGATCTGGGAGCCAACCTGAACCAGCTGGCCAGCTTCTACAAGGGCATATTCCTGGCCCCATCTACAGTGTGTGCATCTCTCAAGACACAGATATTTGCCGCCAGAATGCTGGAGTTGGCAGGATTTAGTGGAGTCAGTCCCAAATATGACGAGAAGAGAACAGATATAGTACAGACCATGGACCTGGAAACAGCGGAAAACCTGGTCAAATTCTGTTGTGGTATACAGCACGCATCTCCCGTGGACTCATATGTTACACCAGAGGCAGGTCCTATGCCCGGATATCCTCACGACGAGGTAATGGCCAGCGGCACATTCGTTACAGGCGCAACCTCCGAGTTGTCCTGCGACGGCCCTATTTGCCCTCCCTATACAGCATACATGCAGGGCGGTCTGACCTACGAGTACGGCAAGCTGGGCATAATGTTGGCCATAGACGAAATGCTGCGGGGGTGAGAAAGATGGCAGGTAAGACAGTATTAATTACAGGCGGGGCCCGTGGGATAGGCGCTGCAATAGCGGAGGCTTTTGCTCAGGCAGGCTATGATGTGGGCATTAACTACGTAAATAGTCAGCAGAGGGCACAGGAGTTGGCAGACAGACTGTGCACACAATACGGAGTCAGGGCCAACACATATAGATGTGACGTTTCCGACTCGTCCCAGGTTGCAAATATGATCCAGGCATTCGTGGCAGAACACGGACACATAGACACATTAGTTTGCAACGCAGGCATTGCCCATATGGGGCTATTGTCCGACATGACCGACGAACAGTGGAATAAGATAGTAGGGACTAATTTGGGCGGGGTTTTCTACGCATGCAGACAGGCCATACCTCATATGGTGCGCAGGCAGAGTGGCAGCATTGTTACAGTGTCCTCCATGTGGGGGCAGGAGGGGGCTTCCTGCGAGGCGGCATATTCCGCAACCAAGGCAGGAATTATTGGATTGACAAAGGCCTTGGCAAAGGAACTGGGCCCCTCCGGAATTAGGGTGAATTGCGTTGCTCCGGGCATGATCGACACAGAGATGAATCATTGTCTAAGTTCAGAGGATGTGGCACAGATTGCAGATGAAACTCCATTGTGTAGGATTGGCAGGCCAGAAGAGGTGGCCAATGTGTGCCTGTTCCTGGCCTCCCAGGAAGCGTCCTTTGTAACAGGGCAGGTCATTGGCGTAAATGGTGGAATTGTCTAGGGAAGGCAGATTCTCTCAGAACTGGAGGAGTTGTGCAGAACCGAGGCCATAGACAAGGTTAGATAAAGGTTTTTTGATAAGAAAAAGAGGATTCCCTTACTTGGGAATCCTCTTTTGATTTTTACGTCACATTACAGGTCGGCAGTCAGCTCTTCCAACAAATCAAGCATCTGAGCGAATTTGTCGCAGGTTGCCTGAACAGGAGCAGGAGAAGCCATGTCTACACCAGCTGCCTTGAGGATATTCAGGGGGTAGTCGGAGCATCCGGCGCTCAGGAAGCCAAAGTACTTGTCCAGAGCAGGTTGACCCTCTGCCAGAATTCCGCTGGCCAATGCGTTGGCTGCAGAGAAACCGGTGGCATACTTGTATACATAGAAGTTGCGGTAGAAGTGGGGAATTCTGGACCACTCGTACTTGATCTTCTCGTCTACCACCATGCCGTCACCAAAGTACAGCTTGTTCAGGTCGTAGTACATCTTGTTAAGCGCCTCGGCAGTCAGGGGCTGACCATTTTCAACCATCTGATGTGCGTTGCGCTCGAACTCTGCAAACATGGTCTGGCGGAAGAGAGTACCTCTGCACTCCTCCAGGAAGTGGTTGATGAGGAAGGCCTTCTCCCTCTTGTCGGTGGACTTGTTAATCATATCTGTGAGCAACAGTACCTCGTTAACAGTGGAAGCAACCTCGGCTACAAAGAGGGTGTAGTTGGAGTAAATATAGGGCTGGGTGTTATTTGTCTTGTAGGTATGCATAGAGTGACCCAGCTCGTGGGCTATGGTGCAAACGTCATTGATGGAACCCTGGTAGTTGAGACATACATAGGGATGCGTGTCGTAGGCTCCCCAGGAATATGCGCCGGAACGCTTGCCAACATTCTCGTATACGTCAATCCATCCGTTGTTGTAGGACTCCTTGAGCAGGTTGCCATAGTCCTCGCCCAGAACAGCCAGTCCATCCAGAACCATCTGCTGAGCCTTCTCATAGGGAATATTCTTGATATCGCACTCAACCAGAGGAGTGTACAAATCGTACATGTGCAGCTCCTCCACTCCCAGCAATTTCTTGCGCAGGGCAATGTAACGGTGGAAAGTGGGAAGATTCTGGTGAATGGTTTCGATCAGATTGTTGTAAACGTCTGTAGAGATATTATCTCCGTACAGAGCTGCCTCCAGGGCGCTGCCAAAGTTGTGAACTCGTGCGTCGTTTACGTGGTTCTTGCACTCGTAACCAAAGGTGGTGGCAAATGTGTCTATGTACTGTCCGTAGGTGTCGTACATCTTGTTGAATGTCTCCTCGCGAACCTTGCGGCTGTCGCTCTCCATGAAGGAAATATATCTGCCCTGAGAAAGCTGAACCTCCTGTCCTTCCTCATTTGTAACGGTGGGGAAGGGCATGTTTGTGTTGGTGAAAACGGTGAATATCTCGGAGGGGGCGTCTGTAGCCTCTGCCATGGCAGCAAGAACAGTCTCCTGCTCCTTTGAGAGAACGTGAGCTTTGGTGCGCAGGATGTACTCCATGTACTTTTCGAACATCTTGAGAGGCTCGTACTGCATGTATTCAGCCAGTGTGTCATCGGGAATTGCAATAACCTCGGGGGTGAAGAATGCCAATTTGGACATTGCGTCGCTCATGGCAGCCATGCACTTGGCACTCATGGCCTGGTACTTGGTGACTGTTCCGTCCTCGTCTCTGTGCATACGAGCATAGCAGAATACCTTGTCGATAATCTGTGAAAGGTCCTCCATCAGCATAGTGCACTTGTACAGAGACTCTGCACTGTCTGCCAGGTGGCCCTTGTAGCTGGCAACCTCAGCGGCCATTTCAGGAATCTTGGCAATATCTGCCTCGGCCAATTCGTCGGTGGCGTAGAGATCCTCCAGATGCCATTTGTACTTGTCGTCAATTTCACAGCGCTTTAAAACTTCGCCTGCCATAAGTTCCTCCTAAAACATATATTTCTACAATTATATTGCTAAAAGGGTATAGCGAAAACCCTGTAGCTCCGATTAGTGGGTGATAACACCGCTGTCGTTCAGGTCAATGGGGTCCCCAAGGTGTGTGGGTTCAGGCCAGAAAATGCAGTATCCAAAGTCCTTGATGCGGGCGGCAAACTCCCTTGCGTTGTAATACATCTGTCCTGCGTACTCCCTGGTCTCTGAGGGTACGCCATACACTTCCATGCCCAGCATGTCTCCCACGTACATGGCTCTATATAGATGATAGGTCTGAGTGCAGATAATAACCTTCTCGGCACCATAGATGTACTTGGCCCTGTACAGGGATTCGTAGGTGGAAAAGCCAGCGTGATCCAGAAAAATATCCTCTGCAGGAATGCCATTGTCCACTGCATACTGTAGCATGGTCCCAACCTCGTTGTAATACAGAGTTCCGTGGTCGCCGCTCATAAGGAGCCTGGGGGCTGCGCCGCCCTTATACAGAGAGATGCCGCAGTCGAGCCTGTCCTGTAACATGGGGCTGGGCGTATCTCCATTCCAAACTGCTGCGCCTAAAACGATAATACAATCTGCATCCATTTCCATGGCTTCCTCGGGGGTGAGAATATGAAAAGACTCCCGCACACACATATATATATTAATCGCACATAGAGTAAGTCCAAAAAACAGCAGGCAAAGGGCCAGTATCTTGATGACCCTGAGAGTAAAGTGCCATATTCTTCTCCACATATTAACAGGGGTCTTGGGTGCGTTTTCTTCCATAAATACCTTCCTCCAATATCACTAACTATATCACGGTCGGTGGGTAAAACATAGACTGGATTACCCACAAAATTTCGAAAGGAGTCGGCAAATACCGACGTGGTTTTGAATTGTTTGAATTTGTCGAAATATTCTTAGGAGATAGACGAATCAAGGCTTTTGGCAGATTGCGGAAAATTTCGGGTTTTGCCTGGGCTTACAATTTCACCAGCATCGATCGATTAGCTTTTGAAAGGAGAACTACAGTGTTAAGTGTATTGACAGCTTTTGGAAACCAACAGATTCAGGACAACCTCAGGGCAGAGCTGTCCAGGAGGGACGTGACATTTCCCGAGCAGGACTTCGGATGGCAGGGCGAGATTATTACCGCGGCCTATACCGTTCCCGCAGTGGATGTGGTCATGGTGTATTCAGGTGTAAATGGCAACCTGTCTACTGAGGCCTTTGTCCGAAGTCTTGTTTCTAATACCACAGGCGAAATTATTTTGATTCACGACGACGCCGGGGAGGAGTTCGTTCAGTTTTGCAGACAGTTTGGCATCGAGAGAGTATTCGAAAATGGCAAAGTCACTATCAGTGTTTTGGCAGAAGAGCTATGCAAGATGTCTACCAATGTCAAGTATTCTACTGAGCCTGCCCATAACCCTGTGTTGAGAGTTGCCGAGACGGAGCAATTGACTAAGTTGACCAAAACCGTGGGGGTTATGGGAGTCAGAGCTGGAGCCGGCGCAACAACGGCAGTACGGGATCTGGTAGTTGCCATCAAGGAGATGGGTTTCGGAAAATTGGCAGTCGTATGCACCGACAGGACGGGGGATTTGTCACAGGCGGATTTACCCAAGGATGTAGCGCTTTTTTCAGCAGGGGAGTTAACATCAGCCATTTCATCCAGAGAGTACGAGTTTGTAGTGGTGGACTACGGGGGATATGCGGAATTCTTTAAAGGAGTGCCCAAGAGGGATGCCGGAACCGAGTCCAGAGAACTATTGGGGGAGTATTTGAGATCCGACCTGTGTTTGCTTGTGTCCGGGGGAGAACCCTGGGAAACCGAGAATTTGAGAACCTTGCTGAGGATGGGTACTGTTGCGGATACGTTCAAGAATGCCAGAGTGTTAGTGCGCCAGGGAAGTAACGGGACCATGTCCCTAAGAGGCCTGGGAACCAAATTTGGCGCTGAGGTGTACAGCCGCGAGACATTAGCCGGAATTATCAAGAG
The DNA here is from genome assembly GCA_017501105.1 of Clostridia bacterium. Taxonomy (GTDB): domain Bacteria; phylum Bacillota; class Clostridia; order RGIG7378; family RGIG7378; genus RGIG7378. Next base: position 12,157 of record JAFVXO010000123.1, read on the forward strand.
GTCCTTTGGAGGTGCCATTTGAAGACTAAGCAGAGAATCAGGATTGTGATTGGAGCCATATGCGTATGTGTGTCAGTGGTATTGGCAGTTGTATTGGTAACTGTTGGAGGCCAGGAACAGACTGATATGTCGGCAGTGGTGGTGTTAACCAGGGATGTAAATGCAGGGGAGTTTTTGAGGGAGGACGATCTGGCGGTAGTCAATTTGCCCCGGGATTTTGTAGAGGGATTAGTTGGTTGCTTTGACAGTGTGGAAAAGTGCTTGGAAGGAGATTACAGGGCAGCAATAACAATGACGGCTGGCCAGGTGTTATCTACAGCGCAGTTGAAGGGGGCTCAGGAACCTATGGAGGAGTTTATCCATAAGGGAATGAGATTGGTTTCAATTACTCCGGGGACGACGGCAGCATCGCTGAGCGGAATTATTGAGGCAGGTGATGTTGTGTCGGTGGCGGCAATTGATCAGGAAACGGGACGTTACTATGTGGACGAAAGGCTTAGGTTCTTGCAGGTGTACAGTCTGTCCGATGCGGAAGGCATTACGGTGGATTCTATGGCTACCTTGAGTGAGCAGGGTGAGTCAGAGGACAGCGGCAGGGCACAGGTTTTGACTCTTATATGTAAGGAGGAACAGGCGGTTTTGTTGGCAGAGCTTCAGCAAATGAACCCATATGTTTTGTTTGTGGGTCGTGGAGTTATGGCAGAAGTCCTGTTGGAGGAGCCGGGACAATGACGGATTACGGAGCCATTTTGGCATCTGTCAGAGAGAGTATCAACAGTACTGGAGCGGGACAGTTGTCCGACAAGGTAAATCCTGATGACGTGTCATCTACACTCAAGGCGATGATACGAAAGTTTTTGTTGAGGCAGGAACTGGACTCCTACGACAGGGATTTTGTGGAGCGGCTGACTGAGCAAATATACAACGACATGGCGGGGTATGGATGCATTACACAGTACATTACCGACGATTCCGTTGAGGAGATCAACTGCAATAGTTGGGACAACATCTATGTGGTCAGAAATGGTTCAGTCGAACGTCCCAGAGAACACTTTGTTAGCCCGATTCAATGCGGTGACATTACTCGACGTATGGTCAGGAAGGGAGGCCAGGTTATAGATGGTACGGTGCCTATCTGCGATAGCTATATAGAAAAGGGTGTGCGTATATCAGCCATTGCACCGCCTGTGATCGAAGACAGCAAGGGAGCGGCATTTTCTATCCGACGCCAACGCCTCCGCAAACTGACGAGAGAAGACCTGATAGATAGCGGAGTGGCATTAGGCGAGGAACTGGATTTGCTGGTCCTGTGTATAAATCACGGCGTTTCTGTGGGTATAGCAGGCAGTACTGGTTCCGGCAAGACATCCGATATGAACTACCTGCTGAACAGGGTCGATCCTGTCAAGAGGATATTTGCCATAGAGGATACCAGAGAGCTGGATTTGGATATGTTGGATGGTCAGCGACAGGTGATATACACCAAGACACGAGAGACCGGCAGTGACAAATTCGATGTCACTGCGGACAAGCTGCTAAAGACTGCTCTCAGATTTCATCCGGACATACTGGTGCCTGCAGAAATGCGAGGTGCCGAGGCAATGACGGCCCAGGAGGCAGGAAGAACAGGACATACCATAGTTACGGGATTTCACGCAGACAATGCAGTAGATGCATATACCCGGATTATGACAATGTGCAAGATGTCGGGCACGGACCTGACAGAGGATACCCTGATGAAGAACATTGTACGGGCATACCCAATTATGTGCTTCAAGGCACAGTTGGCAGACGGATCCCGCAGGTATATGCAGGTGGTGGAGGCTACGGACTACAGGGAAGGCAAGTTGGAGTACCGCCAGCTATACAGATTTGTAATTCGAAGTGTGGATTACAGAGAAGATGGCAAGGCGGTGATAGACGGTCACCATAAGTCCATGGGACATATCTCAAACCGTCTTGCATTAAGACTGTTGGAAAACGGAGCATTGCCTGAGCAAATAAGGCAATACACAGGACCGGATTGGTCGCCGGAGGAGGCCTATGAGTAAAACCTTTTTAATTGCAACTATATTTGTACTTTTCTCCTCTGCAGGCTTGGTTTTGTTGATCCTGTACTGTAGGGCTAAGGGTACCAGTCTGGGGAATCCCAGGAAAGGTGGCAGGCAAATGAATTTGACAACTCCATACTTGACCAGAGCGGAGGAAATTTTGGCACTCAAGGCACTGGAGATGAATGGGGTTTGGTCAAAGGTCAAGGTGGCTCATCTGATTTGCTGCTCAGCGGTGTTACTTGTGGTTGGAGGAGCAGTTTTTGGAACGCTGTTGGGGAATATTCCATTGGCAATAGTGGCCGCTCCGATTATGGCAGCTATCCCTTGGATAATTCTGAACTTGATAGGAAGGAGAACCAGCAGAAATTTGCAGGATCAGTTGGAGCATGCCATGGGCATTGTAACAAACAGCTACTTGAGAGGACAGGATATCATCGGGTCTGTTCAGGACAATATAGGGGAGTTCAACGGGTACACAGAGATGCTGTTCAGAGGCTTTTTAACTGAGGTTTCCCTGACAGATGCAGGAATTGCTACGGCTCTTGCAGACATGAGGGACAAGACGGCCAATACCTATTTCAAGCAGTGGTGCACCGTACTTATCCAGTGTCTGGAAGATAGAGAACTGAGATTTACGCTCCCTCCTATCGTGGCTGAGATGGGGGATAGGCGTGGGGCGGTTCTTGAGGCAGATACCATGATCAAGAAAGCCCAGAGGGACTTCTTTGTAATCCTGGTAATAGCCTGCATGCAATTGCCAATTATCGGGCAGGTGAATCCGGAGTGGTACAGATTGCTGACCGACACAACGGTGGGACAACTGGTTACGGCAGTGGTGTTTGCGATGTGCGCTATCTGCGGACTAGTTGTAATCAGGAAGGCAGGTTCTTTGAGGGAGGGGGTGTGAAATGGAACTCTATCAGATTTTTCTGTTTTTGCTTTTGACCGCTTTGGGGCTATATCTCCTGGCCATGTTTTTCCGCGACCGATACACCAATCGAGTCAGGTTAAATGGGGGCAGGATTAGGGCCGTAGGACGCAGGCTGTTTAGCATATTCATGCCGGATGAGGCCGGCAAGGAGCGAATGCAACTACAGCTTCAGCGGCTGAACATGCAGATGACCGCAGAGGAGTACTGCTCTGCTGTTATTACCAAGGTTGTTTTGATAGGAGCGGCAGCTCTTGCTATAACTCTGCTGTCACCGGTGTTTGGATGTTTGGGTCTGGTAGTCGCCATATTGGTTTGGTATGACGACATGGACCGTTTGCCTGCGGCCATACGCCGCAAAAACGATAAGCTCTTGGCGGAATTGCCCCGATTCATACGGACCTTTGCCTACGGGATGCAGTATGAAAAGGACATTCTTGGAATGCTGGAAACCTATTGCGATGTAGCAGGAGAAGGGCTCAAAAGCGATTTGGTCTCCCTGGTAAATAACATGCACAGCGGAAATTATGAGGAGTCCCTGAGGCAGTTTGATCGGTCGGTTTCCATCCCCCAACTCAGCAGATTTGTCAGTGCTCTGATTAGCATCCACAAGGGAGAAGATCAGACCACGGTACTGTTGGATATTACACAAGAGATTACCGCGGGGGAGAGGGAGAGACTACGCTCAAAAATGGCAGACATTCCTGACAAGATACAGGCACTGTCTGTTCCCATAGTCATTGGAATTCTGGCGATGTATTTGTTCGTCATAGGACACAGCTTTATTAACAGTATGAACATTATATTTTAGGAGGAAAAATTATGAACAATTTGATTAGAAATGAAGAAGGAAATGAGATTTTGGGTTTTGTTATCGTTGCTTTGATTACCACTGTGGTGGGCGGCGTACTGCTGACATGCTTCAACGATGGCGCTAAAGATATTTTTGATTCCTTGCTGGATGCAATCAAGACCAAGATTTCATTTTAATCTGGAGGTGTGAAATGAGAGCAGCATCTATGAACGAAAACGGAGGAATGTATATAGAGTTTGCAGTATGCATGATAGTGCTGTTTTCAGTATTTGCGATGCTGCTCACAATTCCGCCGATTTTTATTTATAAGCAAAACATGGATAGCGTCTGCCGTCAGGTGGCAACAGCGGCGGCAGAGGCTGGGTCCGTGGGAGGGGACATATCCGAGTTTGCCCAGGAGCTCATGGAAAGCTACGGCATAGAAGGAACCGTTGAATTTTCTGGAGATATATCGGATGAACGCGTTCAGCTGAGGAGCAGGTTTACCACAACACTACATGCTACATACAGCATTAGCCTGGGCAGAGAATGGTCTGTGGATATAGACCTGTTTTCCACCACCCAATCCATGGGCAGGAGGTATCTGAAATGAGGAATAATCAGGAAGGCTCAGTAACCTACATTTCTCTGATAGTTGCCTTTGTGTTGGCGGCTGTATTAGCTCTGGTAATTGAGTTCTGCTACCTGATGACGGTAAGAGTCCATATGCAGGGCACAATGGAAAGCACACTCGAAACGGTAGTAGAGCTATGGACGATAGATGAGTACAGGAGCGATGAGCAACTGTACATATCCGAGGAAGCCGCCATGGACAGCTATAGGAGCATGCTGGCAGAGGCCCTGCGTTTGAACAGAGATGGATATAGGCAAGGGCCCGGAGGGGAATATGTATGGAGCTACGACGAGTTGGATTTTCAGTGTACAGACAACGGAATATGGGTTTCAGGGAGGATTACTGTTTGGCCATTACTGATGGGGAAGTCCATCTTGCGGGGGAACGGTACGGCAATGGAAGTGGAAGCCAGCGCCTACATAAATTACAACAGGTGATAGCATGGGAAGAAAGACAAGAGTAGTAGTTGTAGCATTAGCAGGTTTTATGTTATTGGCAGGAGTTGGAGTGGGGATTGTAATGATGCCGGAAGATGGCGGGGAAGAAGACCCAATAGTCACGGCCACATTCACAGCAACAGCTATGGCACCATCTACAGAAACACCTGTCCCTCCTCAGTCAACAGCCAAATCGGAGGATGAGCCCACTGAGATGCCACATGTTACTGAGGAGCCAACTGGCACACCCATCGCCACATCAAAGCCAGATGAAACGCCTACTGTTATACCCACAGTGTTGCCTACTGCTGCACCTGCTGAAAAACCTGGTGTAGAGCAACTGACAGGGAGGCTGATAGACTATGTGCAAAACAGCAGTGACTTCGTGTATATAGACAGACCTCATTCGCCCTACAGAGGTATGTACATTCCTATGTATACGCTTTCAGGAACATCAGACGACGTCCTGGATACTGAGTTTTCCTGGTGTGTAGCAGTGGATCAGGAATCGGAATCACCTGCCTACGATTGTACTATATTTGCCCGTTCCTACACTGCGGAGACCCGCCGGCAAATAGAGAAATTACTGGAGCAAGTGTATCCTACAGGCGCCAAGCAGGTTATGGAACTGGTAGTGTTGGCCATTCGACAGGAATTGTGGGAAACCTTTACCGACCACACATCGGTTATGCCTCCCAGTGGCACTTTTGGAACAAGGTATATCGACAACCGGGAGGTCCATATCACGTACGCAGCCAACAATACAGGACTTTACATCCTAATCAAGGACGCAGGTTACTTTAACCCTAACGTTCCGGAAAAATTGACCCAAGAACAGATAGACGACCTGTCTGCCGATGGAAATGGCAGATCACAGTCGGCCTTTGCTAAATGGTTCAGGGAGAAGAATGGTTTATGAAGAAACATATATTTACAATAGTGATTTTTGCTTTGTTGGCTGTTGGATGTGTGATACTGTCAGGCCCCCTTGCCTATGCCCAGGAAATAAAGGTCTATGATATAGAAGTCAGCGTATATGACGCCACAGGAAAAACATACACAGGAGGAACTCTGTCCTATAGTACTTTTCCACAGACAATATACGTAACTACTGCAACGCCTGGCGTCAGCGACAAAATAACGGTAACTATAACAACTCCCTCCGGAGCAACCAAGACTGCCAAGAAGTTTACAGTCAACTCGGTGTCCGAGGCGGGAACCTATGTGGTTACAGCTACATCAGCCAATGGAGCCCAGCGGGAAATAGCCATACAGGTAAAGTACGAGGTAAAAGCACAGGCCACATCCACATACAAATATAGAACTGTTGGCATTATGATTGATTCCATAAAGAAGGACAACAAGGTGATTAAGCGCAATGTGGACACCAATGTTGGCCTGGTAAATGGCACTGGTTTGGATGCTGCAGCCCTGACCACGGTGGAAAGACTGGTGTCTGCCAGCGATGGTGCAACCTACACACTGGTGGGTAGTATGATTCTGGAGGTATACACCGGCTCCAAGGTTGTGGGCAGGTATGTGGTATCAGAGGATTGGAACAGGCTGTTGAACGACTACGAATGGGTGCCTGCAACCATAGATGCCTTTCAGACCATGTGTTCTGCAACGGTTATTTACCAGGCTCCCAAGGAAGTAAAGATGGGTTCTGAGTGGCGAGACACCACAAATGGAAACGAAATTTTGGGAAAAATCGAGGGGAAAGTGACACTTTATCCCTACCAATGGGCTCAAGTGTCGGCTTATATTAACGATAACCGCGTAGGCGACAAATATAACCATATATCCTCGGGACTTATTACAATTCGGGCAGATGGGAAGACAGTTGTCGAACAATATGCAAAAAAAGTCAAAATCACCTACATATGCAACACAGGACTCAATGGTGTTACGGCTCTATTTAACTTTGAAAAGGTTACTGCCATAGACATTGCACTTTCTCCGGAGGAGGATTTGTCCTATCCGGAGAACGAGGATGTGGTTACATGGATATATTTGAATGTGATAGGGGAGGATTTGGTGCCCAGCCATGGGGTAGAAGCGGTAATACGCATTCCCGAGTTAGGATATTTCTATGAGACCACGGTGGTATGCATGGATAACTCTACCATACGTATACCCTTTGCGTGGCACACACCAGAGGTGGATAGCACAAAGCAGCTAAAGGTGACTGCTACTGTGAATAATGACAAGGTGCTGTCGGAGTCTGACTACGGCAATAACAGTTTGGAATTTACAGTACAGGTTAGAAACATGAGTTTTGTTACACCCACTGAGCAGGGGGAGGCATATCCCTCTGTACCATACCGGACATCTACAAGCAGAGTTGAATGGACAGAGCAGACCTATACAAATGGCCAGATAGTGATTAATAGCTATTACGCGGAGCTCAAGGTTGACGCAAAAATATCCTACACCACCAAGGAACAGGGATACATTCGCAGCGGATATGGATACACTTTAGAACTTACATATACGATTAACACAAATTACAACAGAGACAAGCTGATAACTGACTGTCAGATGGCGTATTGTGCCTTGCCGCAGTACACATACCATAAACCACTGTATCTGGAGAGAAAAGATGCAGAAGCATGGCATTTTGCCATGAATATCAACTCCCCTGACGGCATGCGCAAACAGTATGTACCCGTATGGTGGGATGATGATAAGGAGTATGTAATTCAGGCTATGTGCGGAGAGGTATATACCCCGGGAGGGATGCTGTGTGTATGGGTAACGGGCACAGGAAATCCGGAATTAAAACTTAATATAGAAGGGAGCATGTACGACGATGATCACATTGGTTATTGACGCAGTCGCAGCCTGTTTTGTGGCGGTGGTACTAGCAAAGATTTCTGTGGAAGATGCGACCACCAGAAAAATTCGCAACAAGAAGGTGGCGCTTATTGCCTTAGCTGGTCTTCTATACAGAATAGTGGCTCAGATTGAGGGATTTATATACAGGGACGATAATGGGCTGATCCAGACACTGGAGCCCTTGTGGCAGGGTATAGGCGGCACATTTATAGTTGCTCTGCCAATGTTGTTGGTAGCCTACTATATGCACGTGCCAATTGGAGGAGGAGATATTAAACTGATGGGCGCCTTGGGCCTCTATGTAGGGGTTCGAGGTAGTCTGTGGATATTGCTCTTGTCCTGCCTGGCGGTTTGCGTTGTTTACGGAGTCAAGATGGCAGTTACACGCAAGCCTATCAGCCTCAGAACATCTGTGCCTATGGGACTATACATCCATATAGGATATACGGTATTTATTTGCAGTCGATTAATTTCTCCATGGCTCTAGCATATAGAAAGCCCAGGCATATGGTTATTGCAGTGCCCAGCCCACAGACCACAAGACTGGGTAGTAAGCCAGCAAAGAGGATACACAGTTGAGCGGCCATGAATTGAATAAGGCAGGCGGTAAGGGCCAACCGGGTGTAGAACATGCTGATTTGTCCCATGAGCTGCCTGGAGAGGCGAACGTATGTCCTGCATGCCTCAGCGGCTGAACTGTATAGCACCTGGTCATAGCTGACTGCTGCAGGAGAGCCCAGAGTGTCCGTTCCAAAGGGGATCAGGACACAGTCGGCATCCTCCAGGGGACCTGCAGTAGGATATATGTCATACGCTACTGCCACGGTTTTTCCTTTGGCAACCCTGCGTTTGACGATGTTTTGTGACAGTGGGTTGTCCACATTGCAGAAAAACTCTCCCATGCCTGACTCTGTACAGAGAGGTTCCAAGCTATCCATGGAAAGAGGTGACAGCAATATGGCACTGTTATTAAAGGAAACAGAGGACGTAGGAGCGTCAATAAACACATTGTCACAATCTGCGGCAGACTCCAGAGAATACATGGAGTATAGTTCTAACCCATATGGCTCTATGGCCATGTTCATCCGATCCTCTATGCGCCATATGTTCATACTGAACCAGTAGGGAACAGATATACATAGGAGGGCCAGGCCCGTCAGAACTCCACCTACGAAAGTATTAATCGCACTGAAGACGATAGCACTAAATGTACAGTTCAGCAGAGAAAACAACAAATATGCAGAGGTGCTGACTCTGTTTGGAGAGAGGGGATGTCTTCTAAAAAGGTACTGAACAGTGTACATAAAAACTCCTGTTATCGCGGGTCATATTGTGACAATCGTAGAACTTACTGCTTGCCCCTGTCAAGTTTCTTGAACTGATAAATACAGGGTGATATACTGTCGAAAATTAAAAACGGAGGTATTCCCAAATGGCTAGAGCAAAGGGAAGCAGTGAAAATGCCGGAATTGTAGGTCGCATTTTCGACAGATATTTTGTTAAAGCGATGAGCTTTATGGCACAGGGTTTGTTTGCCTCGCTGATTATCGGATTGATTATTGGTCAGCTTGCAAAGATCCCGTACCTCGGTTTCTTGTCTTCAATTGGAAATCAACTGGGAGCTTCTTCTCCTATTATTGGTGCAGCAATCGGTGCTGCGATTGCATACGGATTCCAATGTAAGGCACTGGTAGTATTTTCTTCTATCGCTGCCGGTGCTATCGGATACGCAGCCGGTGGTCCTTTAGGAGCATATATAGCAGGCGTTGTTGGAGCCGAACTGGGCAACCTGGTGGCGGGTAAAACTAAGTTGGATATTGTTGTAACCCCCTTTGTCACCATTGTGGCAGGTGGTTTGACAGGTATCTTTGTGGGCCCCTATTTCCAGAGTTTCATGACCTGGCTGGGTACAGTTATCGGCAATGCCACAGAGCTTAATCCATTTATCATGGGTATTACAGTGGCTGTTCTGGTCGGACTGGCACTTACAGCTCCCATCAGCAGTGCAGCTCTCTGCATTTCCCTGTGGGGCAGTGTAGATATGACAACAGGCATGATGCTTGCTGCAGGTGCAGCAGCAGTAGGTTGCAGTGCACAGATGATTGGCTTTGCAGTTGCCAGCCGCAAGGACAACAGCGCGGGTGGATTCTTGTCTCAGGCTCTGGGAACATCTATGTTGCAGATCGGTAACATTATGAAGCATCCCCAGATTTTGATTGCTCCAACACTTACAGGTGCAATTTTGGGCCCCATCTCCACATGTCTCCTCAAAATGACCAACACAGCAACCGGCGCCGGTATGGGTACATCCGGTCTGGTGGGACAGTTTGGCGCATTTGCTGCTATGAGCGGCAGCATGAACAGCTGGCTTGTTGTTTTGGAGATTGTGCTCATGCACATTGTTGCTCCAGCAGCCCTTACACTGCTTATTGACAGCCTGCTGCGCAAGATCGGCTGGATTAAGCCCGGTTATATGTGCATCGAGAAGTAAAATGAATCTCAGAGACAAACTATACTCCATAGCCTACGACATGGGAGCAGACATGTTCGCCATATCCGATGTTCGCAAGGGAGAGGATGCGGATCTGCAGAGCCTGCCTAATTGCATCACAGTGGGAGTGCATTTGTCCGATTATTTGATTTCCGGAATAACTCAGGCACCTACCTATACCTACTACCAGCACTACAGGACAGTGAATGCCCTGATAGATCAGATTACTACAAGATTGGTTATCGAGATTCAGCGAGGCGGCTACGACGCCTTTGCCATACCGGCTTCTCAATCGGTGAAGGATAGGGAGGGAGAGTATAGAGGCGTATTTCCTCACAAGACTGGCGCAGTTCACGGCGGTTTGGGATGGATAGGAAGGAACGGCCTGCTGATTACAGAACAATATGGGTCAGCAGTTCGTTTGGGGAGTGTATTGACCAATGCTCCTTTTGAGGATGCCATAGACCGCAGCGAAAGCATGGCACTGTTGGCACAGAAATACTGCGGCGATTGTTCCATTTGTGTGGACAGTTGTCCGGCCAAAGCATTGCAGGGAGGACTGTGGCAACCTGGTATCTCCCGGGACAATCTGGTAGATGCGGCTGCATGTTCGAACTACATGACTAAGGCATACGGACACATAGGCAGAGGATCAGTATGCGGCAGGTGCATAGCGGTATGTCCATATACCTGCAAATAACGAAAAAACGAATGAGGCAAGGCCGTCGGGCCTTGCCTCTTTTTCCATATCATATAGTAGGCATTACGTTGCCGCCGCAAACTGGCAGGTATACGCCGGTAATATAGTCGGCAAGAGGGGATGCCAGGAAACACACGGCATTAGCGATTTCCAGATCGGTTCCCCGGCGACGCAGGGGTACGCCGTTATCGTAGGGGGCGTTCCTTTCTGTACCGTTCCGTCGGTCGTTATCGGTTATTGTCCATCCAGGAGCCACTTGATTAACTGTGATATTGTAGGGTCCCACCTCCTTGGCCAGAACTCGCAACATGCCGTCCATGCCCCTTTTGCCGGCCACATATGCGCTTTGGGTAGGGAATGTCTGCATAGAACATTCTGTGTTGATGGCGATAATACGCCCCCAGCCCTGCTCTTGCATGCCGGGAACAAAGGCCTTGGCCATAATAACATTTTGCATAACACAGGTGCGGAACTGGCTCTCGTAGTCTGCCAGGTCCTGCTCTAACACGGTGGTCCAATTGTATTGAGTCACCGCTGCATTTACCAAGATATCTGCTGTGCAAAACTTCCTTTTGATGTCCTCAGCCATAGAGCTCACAGAATCTGGGTCGGAAATGTCTGCCTGAATGGCGACAGCTCGTCTGCCCATAGCTCGTATTTCCTGAACTACGGTGTTGGCCATATCCTCATTGCTGTGATAGTGGACGA
>JAFVXO010000124.1 GCA_017501105.1 Clostridia bacterium
CAAAGTCCTGAGTCATCTTCTTGGTGAAGAGCTCGGTAAATACAGTGTCACAGGGAACAGCTGCAGTAATAACTGCGTCGGGACCCAGCTGCTCGCGCAGGAGTTGGGCCATCTGGATGTAGGCCTTCATCTCCTTGCGGGTCTCGGGAACCTCCCAATCGAGGTCAACGCCGTTTAGGTTATAGTCTACAAGGAGCTGGCGAACATTCTGGGCGAAACGCTCCATGGCAGCCTCGTCAGTAGCCAGTTTGGCAAAAGCAGCCTTTTGCTCCATGTCGCCTCCACCGATGGAAACGCAAATGGACAGCCAGGGGTACTTGTCCTTAAGGGCGGTGAGGGCCTGGAGCTTGGCCTTGGCGTCATAGCCCATGTAGTAGTGGTCGTTGAACAGGTCAAACTGGCCCTTGTTGGTGGTAATGTAGCCCAAATCGCCAAAGGCGCTCTCTGCCACATAAACAAAGGCGTAGTTGATGTGTGTCAGCTTAAGACCCTCTACGTCGATGTTGGCAATATCCTGGGCGGACATGTTGTAAATGTAGACAACATTGCGAACAAGAGAGTTTTCTTCAGTATCTGCTGTGGCAATGATGGGTGTGCATACTGCAGAAATCAGCAGAGCCACAGTCAAAAGTAGTGTGATAATACGATTGTGTTTCATGAAGCCTCCATGTTTACATAGATATATTAAATTTAACATAGCGCGGGCTAAGATTCAATTAAGAAGGGCACAAAAAAAGGCGGTCAATCAGACCGCCTCATAAATCGTATAAACTTTAGTTAATTACAGACCCAGGAACTTAACAAACCTGTCGGATACTGTCTTGGCGTCCTCATCGGAAGGCATCTCGCAGAATACGCGGATCAGAGGCTCTGTGCCGGAGAATCTGGCGATAATCCAGCCGCCGTTCTTGAAGTAAACCTTGCAGCCATCAAAGTAGCTCACGTGATCTACATTGAAATCATCCAGGTTGGGCAGCTGCTTCTGAACGAAGAGCAGGTCATAGAGCTCGTCCTTTTTGGCCTGGCTGAACTTGAAGCCCAACTCAACCATCTCGGAAACGGGGCCATACAGCTCATCCAGATCCTTGCCAATCTCGGAAAGGGGCTTGCCGATAACAGCAATCATCTCGACGATGAGGGATGCAGCGTAAACGCCGTCCTTGCCCTTGATGTGTCCGCGAACAGTAAGTCCACCGGAGGACTCGCCGCCCAAAACAGCATCTGCCTCAGTAATCTTGGCGGAGATGTGCTTGAAGCCTACGGGAACCTCGTAGCATACCTGACCGAAGCTCTCTGCAATGCGATCAAGTCTGTGAGATGTAGCCAGGTTGCGAACTGCAGGTCCCTGCCATCCCTTGTACTTAACCAAATAGTAGTACAACAGACACAGGATCTCGTTGGGATGCAGGTAGCGGCCCTTCTCATCGATAACGCCAAGTCTGTCTGCGTCGCCGTCCATAGCAATACCTACATCGCAGTTGTTGTCTACAACGGTAACGGCCAGCTCCTTGAGACCCTCAGCAGTGGGGGCGGGCAGCTTGCGGCCGAACAGAGTGTCGTGATTGCCGTGAATAACGTCAACATCGCAGCGTGCTGTGTGCAGAATTGCACCCAAAGCAGGCTCGCCAACGCCATACATAGGATCCATAACAACCTTGAGGCCAGCCTCGCGGATTGCGTCCATGTTGATGCAGTTGATGATGTTGTCTACATACTCATTGAGGGGATAGAACTCCTTGACGATGCCGGAAGCCTTGGCTTCAGCATAGTCCATGCGCTTAATCTCAGCAGGATTTACCTGAGCAATGTAGCGCTCGATATCCTTGGTCTGTACCTCGTCAGCATCTCTGCCGCCGCGGGTAAATACCTTGATACCATTATAGAGAGAGGGGTTGTGACTGGCTGTAACCATCATGCCGTATGCGAGGTCGTGCTTCTCAACATAGTACATAACCATGGGAGAAGGAACGGAGCGATTTACAAACAGAACAGGAATATTCTCTGCAGCAAGAACCTCACATACCCAATATACTGTCTCCTTGGAAAGGAAACGTCTGTCGTAACCGATGCAGACAGGTGTATCCTGAACTCCCTCGGCCTTAATCTTGGCAGCCATGGCTGCTGCGAGAATCTGAATGTTCTCTCTGGTGAAGTCATCTCCGATGATGGCGCGCCAACCGCCAGTACCAAATTTAATCACTAAAATACCCTCCTAAAAACCAAAAGTATAAAATTAAGCCAAACGGCGAATTTTCGAAGTAATGAGCAACATTCTGTTGCAATTAAAGGAAACCGCCGCAGCACGGCTAAGTGCTGCGGCCTTTCCGAAGGGATCAGATTATCCCAAAACTACCTTAACTTCAACAGTAGAACCTGCGGGGAACTGCTTTACGCACTCTGCGGGCTCGCCGTTGACATACAGCTCCTTGACGCCCTTGCAAACGTGGTTGGGGTTCTCAACAGTGATGTTGTAAACAGCGCCTCTCCACTCTCTGCGAGCAGTGAAGCCGTCCCACTTGGAAGGAATACAAGGATTGATATCCAGTGAATCGAAGTTGGGGTGCATACCCAGCATGTAACGAGTAACAGCGATGTAGGACCATCCGCCGGAACCTGTCATGAAGGGGTGACGAGCTCTGCCGTGATACTTGTGGTCGGGACCATAGATGAACTGGCAGTAGCTGTAGGGCTCAGCCTGACGAATCTCGATGATGTCGTTCTGGCGAGCGGGACACAGGTCGTTGTACAGCTCCTCAGCTCTGTCGCCACGGCCGAGAATTGTCTCAGCACACCATGCCCAAGGATTGGGATGGGAGAAGATAGCGCCGTTCTCCTTGAGACCGGGGTAAACTCTGGTAACGAAACCGATGCCGTAGTTGCACTTTGTATATGCGGGAGCGTTCAGCTGCAGACCGTACTTGGTGCGGAGCCACTTGTAAACGCTATCCATTGTCTGGACACCCTTGTCATAATCAGCAACACCGGACAGAACAGCCCATGTGTTACACTCCATATGTACCTTGCCCTCTTCCTCAGCATCTGTACCGATGGGAAGACCGGCCTTGGTGAAGCCACGAAGATACCAAGCGCCATCCCAAAGCTGCTCGTCGCAGACCTTCTTAACCTTGGCCTTCATAGCGGTGTACTTCTCAACGTCCTCTGTCTTGCCCAGGCGAACGGCCAACTCAAGGAAGTTGTCCAATGCCCAGTAGTGCAGGAAGCTAACCATTGCGGACTCACCGCCGCCCAGGTTCAAGCAGTCATTCCAGTCTGCTCTCAGACCCTGGCAAACGCCGTGAATACCAACATACTTGTCGGAGAAGTCCAGAATCTTGGTCATATGCTCATAAACGGAGCCCTTGCCCCAGTCAGCATAACGCAGATCCTTGTTTACGAAGTCGATATCGCCTGTCTCCTTGATGTACTCAACGATAGTTGTTACCAACCACAGAGCGTCATCGGAGCAAGCCCACTCGGGACCATGGAGCAGTGTGCGATCCTCTTTGCTTACGTTGTAAGCATCGAAGCCCATACCCTCGTCGCCTGTCAACCACTCGGGAGTGAACAGGTGGAGTCCGTAGCCCTCAGCAGTCAGACCGCGGAGCAACTCCTCGATACGCTGCTTACACTTTGCAACGTTGGAGTGCAGAACAGTCATAGCATCCTGTGCTGTATCTCTGTAACCCAGACCTGTACGTCCGCCTACCTCGATGAAGGAAGCGAATCTGGAGAACATGATGTTAACCTCTGCCTGATACAGGTTCCAGATGTTGATCATTGTGTTCATGTCCTCGTTGGGAGTGTTGATCTGGAGCTTCTGTCTCTTCTCCTCCCAGAAATCCTTAAGATCCTGGAGAGCCTTGTCTCTGGACTCGGGAGTCAGGTACTTGGCCTTAACCTCAGCACCAACCTCTCTGCGTCCGTGACCCAGCATGAAGCAGCATCTCTGCTCTGCGTCTGCTGCAATCTCGAATCTCTTGTGGAGAGAAGCTGCCTGGTTGCCGCCAAGCTCCTCGCTGCCGGAGAGAACGCCACGCTCTACGCCGATGGGGTTATCCTCTGTGCGGTAGTCGCCGATGAAGTCCTCGCGAACACAGTCAAAGCTGTCGGGATCGAAGTCGGATGCAAAATACTCATAAATATCGTCAAGATAGTACATATCCTGCTCGATGATGCCATCCTTGTAGCTGCCGCCTGCGCAATACAGTGTGGCCTGGAAGTTGGCGTTGTCGGCGGGGATGTCGTGATAGGAGAACTCAGCATAGCTGAAGACGCTGATCTTACGAGGACGTCCGCTCTTGTTTACAATCTTAACATCCCACAGCTCAACAGGGTTGCCTCTGGGAATGAACAGCTTCTGCTCAGCATAAATGCCGTTGTATTCGCAGCTGTAAATTGTGTAGGACTGGCCGTGACGGCACTGGTAGTTAGCCTTGTCCAAAGGAAGGCCAACAGGCTGCCAGGAAATTGTCCAGTACTCTCCTGTCTCGTCGTCGCGCAGATAGACATAATGTCCGGGTCTGTCCATGGGAACAGCGTTAGCGTGGAAACGAGTGATTCTGTGATGTTCAGCGGACTTGTAGAAAAGATAGCCGCCGGCAGTATGGTTGACAACACCTACGAGATCCTCTGTACCAAGGTAGTTGGTCCAGGACATAGGCAGGTCTACTTTTTCGATAACATACTCGCGGTTTTTGTTATCAAAATAACCGTATTTCATCTTGAGATTCCTCCTGATATATTAGTAGCCGCGGCGTCATGAAAAAGGGCATGTAAACCCCCGGCAAGAGCCGATCCTACATGGTCCATTTTACTTAGTCTCAGGACTTGTTGTCAAGGTAGCAAAGTTATTAAAACAAGGCGTTTTGGCAAAATCTATTACATTTTTATATATAAAAGTCTTTCGCGGAATCAACTCACAATATAGCCCTCAGATGCATAGTGTGTATTAAAGACTCATCAAAGGAGAAAAAGTGACAAGAGTACAGAATAGAAGCAGAAATTACGGCTACAGTTGCCCTGGCGATTACAGAACATCTGGGCCTCGCTACGTAGCAAAGTCGGAAACTCCTGTTGCAGCGACAGTGGCCAGAGATGCCCTGGGAACGCTGGCAGGATATATCAGCGATATGGTTCCCGCTATGGCATATGTTCCCACACAGGTGTGGGGCGACGTCTACTGCCCGGAGGAGGGGTTGGCTCGCGGAACAATATTTGCTGTATTGGATAAGCCCTTTGTGGGCAGACAGGGGGGATGTTGCAGATGAAAGAAAGAGAACAACTCCTTCGTGGCATACAGATACACAGTTTCAGCATGTTAGAGTCCGCAATGTTTTTGGACACACACCCCGAGGACGCAGACGCTCTGGCACGCTACAACAGCTGCAGGGATGAAGCCAAGCAGCTGATTAACACTTATGAAATGAAGTACGGCCCTCTCACCATCTCAAGCAACTACTGCACGGATAGTTGGCAATGGATTGATTGTCCTTGGCCGTGGGAAAGGCAGGCATAAGATATGTGGTATTATCAGAAATTATTACAGTACCCGGTTAACATCAAGAACCCCAACCCTGCTTTGGCAAAGGTAATTATCACTCAGCTGGGCGGTCCAGACGGAGAGCTGGGCGCATCCATCCGCTATCTGAATCAGAGATTTGCAATGCCCTACAAGAAGGGAATTGCTGTGCTCACCGACATCGGCACGGAGGAGCTGAATCACCAGGAGATGATAGGTTCAATTATCTACCAGTTGACCAGAAACCTCTCCATGGAGCAGATCAAGGAGAGCGGATTTGATGTCTACTTTGTGGATCACACCACAGGCGTATATCCCCAGTCGGCAGCCGGCGACCCGTTCACTGCGGCAACACTGCAGTCTACAGGCGATCCAATTGCAGATACCTTTGAGGATATGGCAGCAGAGCAGAAGGCTCGTCTGACCTACGACAACATCCTGCGTCTGGTGGACGATCCCGACGTGGCAGACGCCATTCGCTTCCTGAGAGAAAGGGAAATCGTGCACTTCCAGAGGTTCGGCGAGATGCTCACCGACGTAAGAGC
>JAFVXO010000125.1 GCA_017501105.1 Clostridia bacterium
GAGGTAGAATACGTCTCCGGGGTAGGCCTCACGTCCCGGAGGTCTGCGAATCAGCAGTGACATAGTACGGTATGCAACAGCGTGCTTGGACAGATCATCGTATACGATGAGTACATCCTTTCCCTGCTCCATAAAGTACTCGCCCATGGTACATCCGGAATAGGGGGCAATATACTGCAGGGGAGACAGTTCGGATGCCGTGGCCGATACTACGATGGTGTAGTCCATGGCTCCGTTGGCTGTCAATGTGTCTACCAGCTGAGCAACAGTGGATCTCTTCTGTCCAATGGCTACGTAGATGCAGATAACATCCTTGCCCTTCTGGTTGATAATTGTATCTGTAGCAATGGCGGTCTTGCCTGTCTGGCGGTCGCCGATAATAAGCTCTCTCTGTCCACAGCCGATGGGAATCATGGCATCGATAGCCTTGATACCTGTCTCCAAGGGAACAGATACGGACTTGCGCTCGATAATACCTGATGCCTTGCGCTCGATGGGCATGTACTTATCTGAAACCACAGGGCCTCTGCCGTCAATGGGCTGACCCAGTGCATCTACAACGCGGCCGATAAGGGCATCACCTACGGGAACAGATACAACTCTGCCCGTTCTCTTGACAATATCACCCTCCGACACCTCGGAGTCGCTGCCCAACATAACGCAGTAGACGTAATTTTCCTCCAGGTTGAGGGCCATGCCGTATACGCCACTGTCAAATTCCAACAGCTCGTTGGACATGCAGTTTTCAAGTCCATGGACCTTGGCTATACCGTCGCCTACGGTCATTACGTATCCTGTTTCCTTCTCCTCGATGCGGTTGGAATAGGATGCAATGCGCTCTTTTATAACGCGACTGATTTCATCTGCTCTTAATTGCATAAATTTATACCAATCCCTAATTAATAGTCTCTGTTAAGGTTTCCTGTATGGCACGAAGCCTGGTCCTGATGCTGGAGTCAATCCTGCGATCCGGGAAGTCCAGCACCGCGCCGCCTATAAGGTCTGGATCTACAGACTTCTCCAGCACTACGGACATGCCTGTGGTTCTCTCCAACTGTACGAGCAGCCTGCCGCTCTGTTCGTCAGGTACGGGAACTGCGGTTGTCATATGAATGCGGCAAATGTTGTTTGCCTTGTCGTAGCAGTCCGAATATGCCTGCAGAATATCTGGCAGGGAATTAATCTCTCCGTAATCACACAGCACCAGCAATGTGTTTACCAAAATCTGCTGTGACTGACCAAAGACCTGGCGAACAAATTCTCTCTTCTCATTTGCTGTAACGGAGGGCGATTCCAACAAGTCCATAGCCTGGGACTCATTGGTCAAAACATCCTTGACTACCCGCAGATCGTCCAAAACACTATCTGCGCAGCCCTGCTCCGATGCCAGAGAAAACAATGCCTGTCCGTACTTAGATGCAGAAATCATGCCTTTACCTCGCCATGCACATCATTATCGGCGGACAACTCATCTATGAGCTTGTCAATAAGCCTCTCGTGGTCCTCGGGACCAATATCCCTCTCTATGACCTTGGATGCAATCTCAACTGCCATGGAGGAAATATCCTCCTTAACCTCATTAATGGCCTTCTGGCGGTCAATCTCAATCTTGGCCTCTGCTCCTGCAATGGTAGCTGCAGCCTTAGCCTTAGCCTCGGAGACAATAGTATTCTCCTTGGTCCTGGCGGCCTTGACCGCGTTGCTGACAATCTCCTCTGCCTCTGCTTGAGCGCCGGCCATCTTGGCGTCGTACTGCTCCTTAATGGCATTGGCCTCTGCCTCTGCCTCATCTGCCCTGCGGTATGTATCCTCCACCTCGGTCTTGCGCTTTTCAAGCATATCGTTAATCTTGTTGAAGAAGAACTTCTTGAGCACGATATACAGAATCAGCAGGTTGCACCAAGTAAAAACCAGACTCCAGACGTCGGTTAGGTCAACAACACCACGGGTTGCCTCTTCACTTAAGAATAAAAGGTTCATCCTCTCTCCTTACAGCAGTCCAACCAAAGGATTAGCAAATACCAGAACTGCAGCAATAACCAGAGCGTAAATACCTGTGGACTCAGCAAGGGCACATCCAAACAACATGGTTGATCTGATCTGGCTCATTGCCTCAGGCTGTCTACCTACTGCCTCACAGGCCTTACCTGCTGCAAAACCCTGTCCGATTCCGGGGCCAAGGCCTGCGATAAGTGCGATACCTGCACCGATTGCTGATGCTGCCAATACAATTGCTCTCTCCATAAAATCCTCCAAAAACTATATTCTAAGCTCATGCCACATTTTGTGCGTCTTCTACGGCACAGGCATCAGCCACAAAAACCATGGTCAACATACATATGATATAGGCCTGCATGAATGCTCCGAACCAGTCAAAGTACAGGGACAAAACAGCAGGAATACCAACCTGAAGAAAGGGAATGGAATTGATGAAGGCATTGGGAATCCACTGTAGCACAACTGCGCTTAGAGATGCCAGCGCTCCATATACCAGGGCGGTAACAACCGTACCTGCGAAGATATTTCCAAAGTGTCTGAACGCGATGGAAACAGGTGTTGCCAAATTAGAAATAATGTTAAGAGGCAACAGAAGGGGGGTAGGCTCCATGTAGGACTTGACCCATCCCTTAAGACCCGATGACTTAATAGACATATACTGTGTCATGACAAATGTTACTAGGGCGAAAGCCGCAGTAACGGCAATGTTGGCGGTATATGGTCTAAATCCGAAAATACCGGAAATGCTACCCATAAAGGACATGATAAAAAGCGTGCCGATGTAGGGGGCGTACTTAAGTCCAGTCTTGCCCATAGTATCCAAAACCAGCTTGTTAAGCATATTGACAATAATCTCAGCTGCTGCCTGTTTGCCGGAAATGGACTTGCGCTTCATATCCCGTACCAACCAAAGTGCCACGGCAATAATAATCACCATAAAAATCCACTGACATACAACGGTCTCCGAAATCTCTATGCCTCCCAAAACGGGAATTGTAAATAATATTTTGGGGCCTTGAATGTTAATGTCCATTAATCCTACCTGTCCAACTCTTCTATACTATCTGCGACGTGCTCTGTATCCTGGGAGGATACTTCTAAAGCCTCCCGACGTCCGTCTATAAACTGAAATACATAAATCAGTAATCTAGGAAACACCAACGGAATAATGGTGGCGTATCCGTTGACGGCCTTTGACCTGAGGGCAAACACCACTACAACAGCAATCATAATGATGCGTGCCCAGTAGTTGCCCAACTGATGCACCTTGGCCTCGTTCTCGTCGTCCATGGACAATACCTTGTCCACCGAGCGGTACAGTAGATAGAAGTTGCCAAAGGTCATCGCAAAACCCAGGAGAGAACCCAACGCTGTCTGCCACTGCCAATATCCCAGCAAGGCAAAAACGCCGTACATGACAATGCACATCAGGGCCAACCCCACAAGCATGCGCATTAAATCTCTGTGTCTACCAGAAAACATAATCAGTGGTCCTTGTCTCTTGATTCGGTAAAGCGATACAGTCAGAAAACATACTGTTCAAATGCTCCCGACTAATAATTTTAACCGACAGTGTCAATTAGGTCAACCTCGTAAATTACATTTTATCTCTGGTTTTTACCGCATGCTCTCACAAAAAAGAGACCCTCCATGTGAAGGGTCTCTCTAATCTTGTGTCGTATCGATGTATTACTTGAGAATCTTGAGAAATGCAAGAACTGAAAGAACAATACCAA
>JAFVXO010000126.1 GCA_017501105.1 Clostridia bacterium
GAGGTAGAATACGTCTCCGGGGTAGGCCTCACGTCCCGGAGGTCTGCGAATCAGCAGTGACATAGTACGGTATGCAACAGCGTGCTTGGACAGATCATCGTATACGATGAGTACATCCTTTCCCTGCTCCATAAAGTACTCACCCATGGTACATCCGGAATAGGGGGCAATGTACTGCAGGGGAGACAGTTCGGATGCCGTGGCCGATACTACGATGGTGTAGTCCATGGCTCCGTTGGCTGTCAATGTGTCTACCAGCTGGGCAACAGTGGATCTCTTCTGTCCAATGGCAACGTAGATGCAGATAACATCCTTGCCCTTCTGGTTGATAATTGTATCTGTTGCAATGGCGGTCTTGCCTGTCTGGCGGTCGCCGATAATAAGCTCTCTCTGTCCGCAGCCGATGGGAATCATGGCGTCGATGGCCTTGATACCTGTCTCCAGAGGAACGGATACGGACTTGCGCTCGATAATACCCGATGCCTTGCGCTCGATGGGCATGTACTTGTCGGAAACCACAGGGCCTCTGCCGTCAATGGGCTGTCCCAGTGCATCTACAACGCGGCCTATAAGGGCATCACCTACAGGAACAGACACAACTCTGCCTGTTCTCTTGACGATATCCCCCTCCGACACCTCGGAGTCGCTGCCCAACATAACGCAGTAGACGTAGTTCTCCTCCAGGTTGAGGGCCATGCCATATACGCCACTATCGAACTCCAGCAGCTCGTTGGACATGCAGTTCTCAAGTCCATGGACCTTGGCTATACCGTCGCCTACGGTCATTACATATCCTGTCTCCTTCTCCTCAATGCGGTTGGAATAGGATGCAATGCGCTCTTTTATAACGCGACTGATTTCATCTGCTCTTAATTGCATAAATTTATACCAATCCCTAATTAATAGTCTCTGTTAAGGTTTCCTGTACGGCACGAAGCCTGGTCCTGATGCTTGAATCAATCCTGCGATCCGGGAAGTCCAGCACTACGCCGCCTATAAGGTCTGGGTCTACGGATTTCTCCAGCACTACGGACATGCCTGTGGTCCTCTCCAGCTGTACGAGCAGCCTGCCGCTCTGTTCGTCAGATACGGGAACTGCGGTTGTCATGTGGATACGGCAAATGTTGTTTGCCTTGTCGTAGCAGTCCGAATATGCCTGCAGAATGTCAGGCAGGGCATTAATCTCCCCACAGTCGCACAGTACCAGCAGAGTGTTTACCAAAATTTGTTCCGACTGGCCAAAGACTTGGCGGACAAAGTCTCTCTTTTCATTTGCTGCAACAGAAGGTGATCCCAACAGGTCCATAGCCTGGGGCTCATTGGTCAAAACATCTTTGACTACGCGCAGATCGTCCAAAACACTATCTGTGCAGCCCTGTTCTGTTGCCAGAGAAAACAATGCCTGTCCGTACTTAGATGCAGAAATCATGCCTTTACCTCGTCATGTGCATCATTGTCTGCGGACAACTCATCTATGAGTTTGTCAATAAGCCTCTCGTGGTCCTCAGGAGCAATGTCTCTCTCTATGACCTTGGATGCAATCTCAACAGCCATGGAGGAAATGTCCTCCTTGACCTCATTGAGAGCCTTCTGGCGGTCAATCTCAATCTTGGCCTCCGCCCCAGCAATGGCAGCGGCAGCCTTAGCCTTAGCCTCAGACACAATAGTGTTCTCCTTGGACCTGGCAGCCTTGACGGCGTTGCTGACAATTTCCTCTGCCTCTGCCTCTGCCTCTGCCATCTTGGCATCATACTCGTCTCTAAGGGCATTGGCTTCTTCCTCGGCCTCATCGGCTCTGCGATATGTATCATCCACCTCTGATTTGCGCTGGTCTAGGACGGCCTGAATCTTGGAAAAGAAGAACTTCTTCATTACCAAGTACAAAATCAGCAGATTAGCCCACGTAAACAGCAGTGTCCAAAGGTCATTTAATTCAAATAAACCCTGTGTGGCCTGTTCGCTTAAGAATAAAAGGTTCATCCTCTCTCCTTACAGCAATCCAACCAATGGGTTCATAAGTACCAAAATAAGTGCAATAACGAATGAATAAATACCTGTGGACTCAGCAAGAGCACAACCTGTCAACATCATAGTTCTGATCTGAGATGCTGCCTCTGGCTGTCTACCTACTGCTTCACAGGCCTTACCTGCTGCGAATCCCTGACCAACACCAGGGCCTACACCTGCGATAAGTGCGATACCTGCTCCGATAGCAGATGCTGCTAAAACAATTGCTCTTTCCATAATATCCTCCAAAAAAAATATTCCTTAGCTAAGCCTTAGGCCTCCTCGGCTGAACAAGCATTAGCTACAAAAACCATAGTCAACATGCAGAAAATGAATGCCTGAATAAAAGCTCCGAACCAGTCAAAGTAAAGTGACAGAACGGCCGGCACACCTGCCTGCAAAAAGGGAAATGAATTGAAGATTGAGCTAGGAATCCATTGCAACAAAAATGCGCTGGCAGATCCCAATGCTCCGTATACTAAAGAAGTAATAACATAACCTGCGGTAATGTTTCCGAAATGTCTGGCAGCCATAGAAACAGGTGTTGCAGCATTCGAAATAATATTAAGTGGTAGCATAAAGGCAAATGGCTCCGTGTAGGACTTGATCCATCCCTTGACTCCACTGTCCTTAATGGTAGCTGCCTGAATCATCACAAAGGTAGCCAGGGCCATGGCTCCCGTAACAGCAATGGTAGCTGTATAGGGTCTAAAGCCCAAGACTCCGGAGATGCTGCCCATAAAGGAGAACACAAACAGTGTGCCTATGTAGGGTCTATATTTCTCACCACGTTTGCCCATGCTGCCCTCCACCATATTGCAGAGCATGCCATATATCTTCTCCACAAGAGCCTGCTTACGAGAAATATTCTTAACCTTTAGGTCCTTAACCAACCACAACGAAAGGGCAATGATCACGACCATGAAGATCCACTGGCAAACTACACTCTCTGTTATAACAATGCCGCCTAAGAATGGAATCTCAAATAATATCTTAGGTCCGGTAACATTAACGTTCATCTACACTCTCCTGATCTTCATTAGAGTCTCTGTTCTTTCGCTCCTTAATATTATCCCATGCCTGTAAAATATAGATGGCAATCCGTGGGAACACCAATGGAATAATAGTAGCCCAGACATTAACCTGCGGGACATAGATGGCTGCAGCCACAACAACACCTATCACGCCAAGTCGGAGCCAATAACTCTTGAACTGGTGTAGTCTGGCCTCGGCCTCAGTCTCCTTAGCCAAGGACTGTTCTAGAGCACAGGCCAACATAAAATAATAGAGGGATGCCAGGGAATATCCTGCAAGAGTTCCCAATATAGTTGGTAACTGCCAATATCCTGCTATGGCAAAAATGCCATACATGATCAGGCACATAGGTGCCAAGGCAATCAGCATGCGAATTACTTCCTTACGAATTGCATTGGACATCTTAATCATCCTTGCTCTCCTCCAACTAGATAAAAGACTGTAGATTTTTCATCTCAAATGTTCCCAAATACAGATTTTAACCGACAGTGTCAATTAGGTCAACCTCGTTAATTACATTTTATCTCTGGTTTTTACCGCATGCTCTCACAAAAAAGAGACCCTCCATGTGAAGGGTCTCTCTAATCTTGTGTCGTATCGATGTATTACTTGAGAATCTTGAGAAATGCAAGAACTGAAAGAACAATACCAA
>JAFVXO010000016.1 GCA_017501105.1 Clostridia bacterium
CTGTGCGCCTGCGTAAATCAAACCGTACTTGGTAACGTCCACAGGCTGAGACAGAATGCAGCTGGACATATCTGCAACCAGGGGAACATTGCCGGTGTCGGGGGTGTAGTACCACTTGGATCCATAGATTGTGTTATTCTCGCAGATATGAACGTAATCTGCGTCGGGTCTCAACACAAGCTCCTCCTGGGCGGGAATGTATGTGAAGTTGGCCTCTTTGGAAGAAGCAGCAACCTGAACATCTCCGTACTTCTGTGCCTCCTTGTATGCCTTGGTAGAGAACTGACCTGTCAAGCAATAATCGGCCTTGCCGCTGCCTGTCATCAGGTTCATGGGAACCATGGCAAACTGGCTGGATGCTCCGCCCTGCAGGAAAAGAATCTCGTAGTTATCGGGAATATTCATAACGCTACGCAGGCGAGCCTTGGCATCATTGATAATTGCATCGTATGCCTTGGACCTGTGGCTCATCTCCATAACGGACATTCCGCTACCGTTATAGTTCATCATCTGCTCTGCTGCTTCTCTCAAAACTCTCTCGGGGAGCATGGACGGACCGGCAGAGAAATTATATACTCTATTCATTAGAAACCTCCGAAATACGCCGAATTGTCGGTTTTTGTGTTAGTTGACAAGGTGTATAATACCTCAAACAAAGATAATTTGACAGGCTTTTATGCCGAGGATATTATTAGTAAGCTTTTTCTATTCATTTTATTGAAAGGAAATTATTTTAATGCATACTCTCAACAGAGACTTATCCACATACGTTAAGCAGGCTTTTATAGATGCAGGCTATGGTGATAGCTACGGCTCCGTCAAGGTATCCGATAGAATTGACCTGGCCGACTATCAGTGCAACGACGCTATGGCTGTAGCCAAGGCCATGCGCTGCAATCCCTTTGATGTGGCTGAAGCAGTTTCTGCCAGATTGCAGGATTGCCCCGCATTCCGTAGTGTTTCTGTGGCTCGCCCCGGCTTTATAAACTTGAGACTCAATGACGAATATCTGGCACAGCGCATGAACCACATGCGCAGCGACGACAATCTGGGCTTTGTCCACTGTGACAACCCCTGCACCATCGTGGTGGACTATGGCGGACCCAATGTTGCCAAGCCCTTGCACGTAGGACATCTGCGTTCTGCCATTATCGGTGAGACTATGAAGCGTCTCGCCCGCTACCTGGGCAACAACGTTATTGGCGATGTTCACCTGGGAGACTGGGGTTTGCAGATGGGTTTGGTTATCACGGAGATCAAGCGCCGCTGGCCTGATCTGGTATATTTCCGTCCCGATTTTACGGAGGGAATGGACGAAACCCTCAGCATCAGTGCCGAGGATTTGTACAACATCTATCCCACAGCCAGCCAGACCGCCAAAGAGGATCCTGTATACATGGCAGAGGCCCAGGAGGCTACCCTCATGTTGCAGAATCGTCACCCCGGCCACTATGCCCTGTGGAAGAACTTTATGCAGATTTCTGTCCGCGATCTCAAAGCCAGCTATGCCGAGCTTTCCGTGGACTTTGATACATGGTATGGCGAGAGCGATTCCGACGCCTATGTAAACGACATGGTAGAGGGCTTTATTTCCGGCGGATTTGCCCACGAGAGCGAGGGCGCCCTTGTTGTGGACGTCGCCCTGGAGACAGATTCCGCACCTATGCCACCCTGTCTTATACGCAAATCCAACGGCGCTATGCTCTATGCAACCACCGACCTGGCCACTATTGTTCAAAGGGTTAAGGACTACAACCCCGACAAGATCTGGTACCTGACCGACTCCAGGCAGACCCTGCACTTTGATCAAGTTTTCCGCTGCGCCAAGAAGACTGGCATCGCTCCGGAGACACTGCAGTTTGAGTACCTGCCTTTTGGCACCATGAACGGCAAGGACGGCAAGCCCCTCAAGACCAGAGATGGCGGCGTTATGCGCCTGTCGGATTTGATTCAGATGATGCACGATGCTTTTGCTGACAAGTGCCGTAGCTCTGCAACTGCCGACTCCGAACAGTCCGAGGCCCTGGATGGCATGAATGCCGAGTCCGACGAAATTGCCCGCCTGGTTGGCAACGCTGCCCTTAAGTTCGGCGACCTGGTAAACCACCGTACCAAGAACTACGTATTTGACCTGGACAAGTTCATGTCCTTTAACGGCAAAACCGGTCCCTACCTGCTGTATACCGTTGTCCGCATCCAGTCGCTTCTCCGCAAGGCTGAGGAGCGTGGCCTCAAGTATGGTCCCATACTGCCTGCCGCCAGCGACACAGAGCGCAACCTGATGCTAGAGCTCAACAAGTGCAGCACCATATTGCTGACTGCCCTTGAGGAAAAGGCTCCCAACTACATCTGCGAAAGCTTGTTCAATTGCGCATCCGTATTTAACAAGTTCTACTACGAGAACCGCATTTTGGACGAGGCTGACGAGGCACGCCGCAGTTCCTGGCTCACCATGTTGAGCCTCATCCGCGATATTATGAAGCAGCAACTGTGGATTCTGGGCATAGATGTTCCCGAAAAGATGTAAGACCAGCACAAAATAACGCAACAAAAAAGAGTTCCCGCGGAACTCTTTTTTATTGCCTTTTCTTGGACTCTATTTACTTCTTGAAGCTATCCTTCAGTCCTACTATATAGTTAAAGGTGTTGGGATACTTGGTGTCCTTGGCAAAATAGCCGTTGCGCACGAACTGGAATCTGTCACCGGGCGCTGCATCCTTGAGAGATGCCTCTACCTTGCAATTCTCCAGTTTCTTTGCAGAATCTCTGTTGAGGTAGTCGCCATAGGAGGTTCCCTCGGGCATGTTATTCATGTCCTCCATAGTAAACAGCCTATCGAACATCATGATGTCTGCGTCCACAGATTTCTTGTCTGACAGCCAGTGGATTGTTCCTTTGATCTTGCGGCCATCGGCAGGATTGCATCCTCCTGTCTCCAGGTCTGCCTCGCAGTGGACGGCCACAATATTGCCATTCTCGTCCTTGTCACAGCCTGTACACTTGACGATATATGCACTCATCAGTCTGACCTCGTTGCCGGGGTACAGGCGGTGGTACTTGGGCACCTTCTCCTCCAGGAAATCCGCTCTATCAATCCAGAGTTCCTTGCTGAATATCAGCTGGCGTGTGCCTGCGGACTCGTCATTGGGGTTGTTGGATGCCTCAAAAATCTCGGTCTTGTCCTCGGGATAGTTGTCCACGATGAGCTTTACAGGATCTGTAACCACAATGCGCCTGGGTGCTGTGCGGTTCAGTTCGTCGCGGATGCAGTGCTCCAGCAGGGCAATGTCTACCAGGCTGTATGTCTTGGATACGCCGGCCAACTTGACAAACTCGATGATAGATGAGGGAGTATATCCACGCCTGCGAAGTCCACATAGTGTGGGCATACGGGGGTCGTCCCATCCATCTACAATGCCAGTCTCTACCAATTCTCTCAGGTAGCGCTTGCTCATAACAGTATTAGTTACGTTGAGACGAGCGAACTCCCACTGGTGGGGTTTCTTCTCAAAGCCTATGTTGTTGATTACCCAATCATACAGGGGTCTGTGATTCTCAAACTCGATGGAACACAGAGAGTGGGTAATACCCTCCAGAGCATCCTGAATAGGATGTGCAAAGTCGTACAGAGGATAGATGCACCACTTGTCACCCTGTCTGTGATGATTGCAGTGGTTAATCCTGTAGATGGCAGGGTCGCGGAGGTTCATGTTGGGGGAAGCCATGTCGATCTTGGCCCTCAATGTGCAATATCCGTCTGGAAACTCTCCATCCTTCATTCTCTGGAACAGATTCAGGTTCTCCTCAACAGATCTGTCTCTGTAAGGACTGGGCTTGCCGGGCTCTGTCAATGTGCCACGGTACTCTCTCATGGCCTCTGCATCCAGGTCGCATACGTAGGCCTTGCCATCCTTAATCAGCTTAACTGCATACTCATAACACTTGTCGAAGTAGTCGGAGCCGTAGTAGATGCCGCCATTGGGATCACACCCCAACCAGTGCAGATCCTCCTGGATGGCCTGAACATATTCGTCGTCCTCTTTGGTGGGGTTGGTATCATCAAACCGCAGGTTAAACAAACCGCCATACTTCTGTGCTGTGCCGTAATTTATCCATATGGCCTTGGCGCTGCCGATGTGCAGGTAGCCATTTGGCTCAGGAGGGAAACGGGTGTGAATCTCCTTTGCACGACCCTCTGCCAGATCGCTGTCGATAATATCGTGGATAAAATTGGATGCAAGTAATTCTTCCATTATGCTAAAATCTCCCGATTATTGATATACTTCGTAATCCATATAGGTCAGCTGAACCTTGTCTACTATGGTGTTGCCACCGGTTATGGTGTGCCATTCGCCCACCAGACTGCTGTCTGCCTTCTGATACAAAACCACCTTGAGAGTGGTGTCCTCCGGATCGCTGACCAAAACCTTGTTGCTGTCAATGTTAAAAATGTACATTGGTGTATCCTCTTGGCTCATTATCTTGATGATAACCATGCCTGCAGAGGGTGTAGATGTCAGTGTAACATCCACTGTATTGGTCCCAATGGTCCCTCGGAAATAATACTTTACGTTGGCCGCAAAGGTCAATGCCACGCCGTTGTTCATAGCCTCTGTGTAGATATCCGTATCTGTTTCGTAATGCTCGTGATAATAAGTATATCCAAGATACGGTGACTCAGCAGAGAATTGGGTGTTCATAGTAAGTCCGGTGAAGCTCATAGCCTTGCCGTCCATGGTAATGTATACGCCGGTATTGCTACCCAAGCAATCCTTGGCAGTATAACAGATGCTGTCCAATATGCCATATACCTGCTGGTCGTAGGTGCCGTAGTCTACAGGATGTACGCCAGTGGCAAAGTAATAGCTGTCCTTGATAAAGGGTGCGCCATCGGAGGCCAAATCTATGTGAATGCCATTCTCGTCCAAAATAATAGTATTGTAGCGAATGTTGTAATTCAACAAGGAAGGCAACCTGTTAAGGCAGTCTCTAGCCAAAGCCTGCTTATCCAATGTTCCTGTATATGAATAGTCGTAGTTCTCGCTATACGCGACACTGCCGTCCCTATATGCAAACAGATAACACGTGACATATTTTTCCTCCTCCGTGGTTGCACCGGGAGTAGGGGTAGCAGTAGCGATTTCTCCTACATCAGGCGTAGGCGTAACCCCTTCTCCGGAAGGAGTAGCCGTAGGGGTGGCAGTAGGTGTGGCTGTGTTGTTGGCAGTAGGCATGCCATCTGTGGTATTGGTCGGACCATCCTTAACAAAATCCAGAAAAGGAAGCTCAAAGGCTACAGACAAAATGAGCCAGAAAACCAGCACGATAACCACCGATAAGATCACTACTGAGGTGCGGCTGGTCTTTTCATGTTTCTTGGTCCTTCTGCTCTTTGCCATGTAAAATGCTCCTTAAAATACAGATGCATACATATTACCACACTTTTAGAGCACAATGTACTATTTCGACAATTTTTGACGACAAACAAGTGGTGTGGTATATTAACGCAATATAAATGATGTGATTAGAAACATACACGGAGGATCGATGATTAAGCCCGCCAAAAAGGAAGGTCGCAAGGTTACCTTTATCAATCCCATGGATTGTATTGGCAATTACATAATGCCTAACCGCAACGGTGCAACTAACGAATTCAGCTGTCAGGTTGACATCACAGAAACTGAGGACTACATCGTAGGCAAAAAGGCTGAGGGCCTCAAGGGCTTTGGCCTGTTGCACGTAGTTTTGACCGCATACACACGCATGCTGTCCCAGCGTCCTGGCATCAACAGATACATACGAGGACAGAAGGTCTATGCCCGCAACGACATCCAATACAGTTTGGTAATCAAAAAGGAAATGAAACTGGAGGCCCCTGAGACCTGCATTAAGCTGATTACCGAGCCCTCTGCCACATCCTATACCATATTCGATGACATCAACCAACTCATCGAGGAAAATCGAGGAGACTCAGAGGACAACGGCATGGACAAGGTCGCCAAGGTTCTGGCCTACATTCCCGGAGTACTGCTCAAGTTTACAGTTTGGTTGCTCAAGACCATGGACTACTTTAAGTTGTTGCCCAGATTCCTGACAATCATTAGTCCATTCCACGCCAGCATGTTTATCACCAGCATGCAGTCCCTGGGCATTCCGCCGATATACCATCACCTGTACGATTTTGGCAACTGCCCACTGTTTATTTCCATCGGTCTCCCCTACACCAAATATGAATTGCAGGCCGACGGCAGCGTGGTACGCAAGCGCTACATGGAGATGAAGATTGTCTGCGACGAGAGAATTTGCGACGGTCACTACTATGCATCTGCCCTCAAGTTACTCAAGCGCTACATCGAGCATCCTGAATGTCTGGACACCCCTCCAAAGGAAGTTATAGAGGACAACAGGCAAAAGGCTAAAAAATAACGACACAAATTATTAGAGGAGTCCGAATCAGACTCCTCTTATTTTTCAAACATTCAGAATTTCTTACCCCTACATAGCTGATTGCGCCTGCTGCACCCGCAGCTTAAGCCTGCGCCTGTAGATCATGTATGCAATTGCCAACCATATGGCACATGCCAGCCACAGCACAGGCTCTGTGAGACACACGGCCACAAACCCAAAGGTTGGCACAAACCAGAATGCGGATACCAACTTGCCAAAAAGCTCTATCATACTGGAAATCACAGGCATTACTCTGGATCCGATGGCCTGAAGTCCCATCCTCAGCACAAACAGCGGGCCCAAGGCCAGATAGAAGGGGTAGTTGAGTTTAAGGAACAAGTGAGCATTGGAGATAATCTCCAGGTTGTCTGTTCCTGTCATAATTCTGACCATAAAAGGTGCGCACAGGTAAATAAACACTGTGGTCACCGCGGTCCAGGCGAAGCCCACCAATATAACGTCTCTGAATCCCTTGGTTACACGGTCATATTTGCCTGCACCGTAATTCTGACTGGCAAATGTAGCTGTTGCGGTGGCAGATGTGGACAGGGGCTGCATGCCCAGGCTCAACAGTTTGCGGGCATCTGCATTGGCTGTAATATAGGTCTTGCCCAGACTGTTGATGGATCCTTGCATTGCAACAGAACCAATGGCGTAGATAGATCCGGTAAAGCCCATGGAAATTCCTGTGCCAAACATATCCAGCAGGTATTTCCAATCAATGCGGAAGTGTTCCTTGCCAGGTACAAGTTCTGGGTATTTCTTCCATACATGTACAAAGCACATCACTGCGGATATGCCCTGGGCAATGACTGTAGCCAAGGCCAATCCTGAAACACCGAAGAAGGGCAGCACAACCACAAAAAGCACATCCAGACTGATGTTGATAAAGCAGGAAATAATTAAAAACAGCAAGGGCTTGGTACTGTTGCCCACTGCATTCATCATGCCCGAACCCATGTTGAAAAACAGATTAGTACATAGTCCTGCCACGATAATTATGGCGTATGCGTAGGCATCTTGGAAAATATCTGCAGGCGTTTTCAGGAACACCAACATTCTCCTCATCATTGAAACAGCCAGTGTGGTGAATATGACAGTAGAAACTATATTCAGCAGCAGAGCCATAGCTACTGTGTGCTTGACCTTATACGGGTCCTTGTTGCCAAAGGCTCGGGCGATCATCATACCAAATCCGCTATTCATTCCGTTGGCAAATCCGATAATAAGGAATGAAAACTGTGTTGTGGAACTAATAGCTGCAATGACATCGTCGCCCAGGGCATAACCTGCCACCATAGTGTCGAAAATGTTGTACATCTGCTGAAAAATGTTGCCCACGAACATGGGGATGGCGAAGAACAGTATCAGCTTTAGCGGGCTGCCTACTGTCATATCCACCGTTCGTCTCTGGGTGAAAATCTGGTTAAAAAATGTCTTAATCTTCTCAAACATAACTCAATCACTTGCCGGCAACCAGATTGTTAATCCAGCTACCCTTCTTTAACAAAATTGACCCAACTACAACCTTAATCAGGTCACAGCTATAAACCGATAGAAAAATGGGAATTACGCCCAGCGCTGTAAACCTGGACAGCACAAATGCCAAGGGAACACAGATGGACCAGGTAAAGGCACTGTCAAACAGGAATGTAATGATTGTCTTGCCTCCGCACCTCAGGGTAAAGTAAACCGTATGTACAAATCCGTTCACCGGCATAAATATGGCATTTATCATCAAAAAATTCGCTGCAATGTCCTTAACCATATCGGTTGTGTTGTACATCTGAGGTATCAGGTGTGCCGTAAAAAACAGGACAATGCCAAAGATCGAGCTGGTGATAACTGAGCAGGTGATGAGCTTGCGGTCCTCGTCTCGTGCCCGCTCTGTCTGACCCGCTCCCAACAGCTGTCCTACCATAATGGAAACTGCATTGCCAAAGGCGAAAAATGCGCAGAAGAACAGGTTGGACACTGTAGAGCTGATGTTAACTGCGGAAACAACCTCAAGACCTCTGGTGGAGTAACTCTGGTTCAGCATAGTCATACCTGCAGACCACAGGGCTTCGTTGATCAGCAGAGGCGCGCCCTTGCGCAGAATGTCCAGCGCCAGAGCCTTGGGAATCCTGAGGGTTTTGTACGCACCCACGATAAAGGGATTCTTGGCCTTGTTGCGGTGTGTCCACCATATAAGGGCTCCCACCTCCACATACCTGGATACCACAGTAGCTATAGCTGCGCCCTGAACGCCCAATACCGGAGCTCCTAGCATTCCGAAAATCAATATGTAATTCAACACGCAGTTGACCACCACTGCCAACACTCCCACCTTCATGGGAACGACGGTTTCGCCGCATTCCCTGAGGGAACTGGCATAGCAGTTGGATATGGCAAAGGCCGGCAATCCCACAAGCATAATCCACATGTACTGCTTGCCGTAGTTTAGGGTGGCCGTCATATCCAGATTCTCCTGGCCCTCATGGATAAACAGGGAAATAAGCTGGTCATGCCAGGGAATAAGCGCCCCAATGAACGCCACGGAAACTACGATACCTACGATAATCTTGGCCCTGAAGCTGTGGCGAACACCGTCTGTATCACCCTTGCCAAAGAACTGAGCGGAGAAAATACCCGGTCCGGCCACGCCGCCGAAAATACACAAATTGAACACAAACAGCAGCTGGTTGACGATGGAAACACCGGTCATCTGCTCTGTACCGATCTGACCCACCATAATGTTGTCCAGCAAGCTGACAAAGTTGGTTATAACATTTTGTAGCATGATGGGAAGGGTAACGACCATAACCCTGCGGTAGAAGTTCCTGTCCCCTATGAATTTACTCAGAAAATTCCTCATGAATCACCAAACGAATATACATAAATACTATGACTTATCCTTTATTTCCGAATGGAGTATACTAGAGTAAATCTATAAAGTCAAAACAAGTTTTTGCATGTTTGAGCCAGATATTTTTGTGTTGAAAAAGGTAGACCATTTCTATTAGGATATATTGTGAAAACTGGGTAAAACACAAGGAGTATTTATGAGCATTAAAGCGGTTATGTTTGATCTGGACGGCACACTGCTTCCAATGGACCAAGAAATATTTCTCAATGCGTATATGGGCAAGTTGGCAGCACACATGGCCCCCTACGGATACGAACCGGAAACTTTGGTGAAATCTATTTGGGCCAGTACCATGGCTGTGATTAAGGCTGACGGCAGCTTGAGCAACGAGGATAAGTTCTGGCAGACCATTACTTCCATCTGCGGCGAGCAGGTAAAAAGGGATATGCCCATTTTTGAGGAGTTCTATCAGGACAAGTTTCAGGAGATTTCCAATGTGTGCGAAAATGATCCAGAGGCAAATCAGGTGGTAAAGTTCCTAAGGGACAAGGGGATAACGCTTATCCTGGCCACTAACCCTGTGTTTCCCGCTGTTGCTACCAATAGCCGCATTAAATGGGCTGGATTGGATAGAGAGGATTTCTCACTGGTCACCACATACGAAAACAGCCACTTCTGCAAGCCTAACATTAAGTACTACGTGGAGATACTGGATAAGATGGGATTGGACCCGCGGGAGTGCCTCATGGTGGGCAACGATGTGGCCGAGGATATGATTGCTGCCACTCTTGGCATGGAAGTTTTCCTGGTTACCGACTGCCTCATCAACAGCAAGGGGCTGGACACCACAAATTACCCCCAGGGCAGCCTAAAAGACCTTTTGAAATACTTGGCAGACAAAATATAAGATAAGGAGACGATTATGTACCTATACGAACTGCATATGCACACATTGGAGGGCAGCAAATGTGCCCACTCCTCAATTCACGACATGATTCGCAGATACAAAGAGATTGGATTTACCGGAGCTGTGGTGACTAATCACTTCACAGGCGGCAACACCTCTGTGGACAAGGATCTGCCTTGGGACCAACTGGTAGAGGAATTCTGTGCCTGCTACTACGAAGGTCTCAAAACCGCCAAGGATTTAGACTTTGACCTGCTCTTTGGCGTGGAGCAAGGCTATGCCAGAGGCAAGGAGGCGCTAGTGTATGGTATAGAGCCCGAGTTCCTGCTGGAGCATCCAGAACTCAGAGCCGCAGACCTACCCACCTGGAGCAAGGTTGTGAGAGGTGCAGGTGGATTTATTGCATTCGCCCATCCCTTTAGGACAAAACCATACATTCCATGGCCCATGCCTATGCCAGATATGTTAGATTTGGTAGATGGCTTTGAGGGGTACAACAGGAGCAATACACCTTTAGAAAACCAGGAGGCCATGACACGGCTCTCGCCAACAGGGCTAATTGCCATAGCCGGTAGCGACTGGCACGACACAAACTTTGACGATGCCAACGGAGTGGTGCTGGAGCATAGGGTGCACACCACCCGGGAACTGGCCAAGGTGCTAAAGGCCGGGGAGTTTGAGCTTAAAAAGTGATAAAACAGAGAATCATGACCACCTGTCTAATGAAAGTGGGCCACTTCATAGCGGGTGGTTTATATTTTGCTCGTTTCGCGGCTCAACAGGGGCATGTCCCACATAATTACAGAGTGCCGAGCAAATACATTGCCTGGCACTCACTCTCATTGCACATTAATTATTGCTAAACAGTCTCTTAATCTTTGAAAATAGGACTTCTATTTTGTTTTCTCTTTTATTCCATATCGCTTGTCTATCGACTGGGATTCCCCCGTCAAGATAGCTATAAAAGGCCAAATCGAAATTCTTCCATGATATGATTCCATCTTTTGCAAGCGAATAATAGTCATCCATGTAGTACATATCGCCCCAAAATTCTGTGACACCATCAGCAGGGGCTCCGTGACAAAGGGCAAAGTGGTACATGTATGAGGCGGTTTCTTCCTTGCTTAATCGATTTGAATAATGCGCATCTCTTAAGAAAATACGTAATTTGTCACAGACTGCCTTTTCATCAAAAGTCTGTGCCGCGCAGTAGTTGTGCAGGCAAGAAATCGTTTTATTTGCATCGGATCTACACAGTGCCAATTCTAATACGATGTCACTTAAGGGGTCCTCTACTTCTAAGAAGCTATCTAGCCACTGATTGTATCCGTCAAAAAAACCAAATGACAGCAGAATTTTAAAATAATATGCATCCTCCCGCTTCAAGCAGAACACCTCCTTTTGTTTATCTTATACCGTAGGATTAGGCAATTGTATAACGTAAAAACTCCTTCTTTACCTCTTATCCCTCTCCTCTCACCTCTTACTTCTTACCTCTCACTTCTCACTTTCTTTTCTCCCTACCTAAAAAAATCGACGTTCTCAAACGAAGAATGTCGATTTTTTGGTGGAGCATGCCGGAGTCGAACCGGTGACCTCTACAATGCGAATGTAGCGCGCTACCAACTGTGCTAATGCCCCATTTACTCGGCAGATTATAGCACCCAGACAAACTTATTGTCAAAACGGAGGACATATCACAGATTCACTGCATATAAATAATCAGAACAACCTATTTGTCGAGGTCCTATGGAAATATATGAGGTCAGGCGAGGAGATACCCTGTACTCAATTGCCGACAGAACAGGCACCACCGCAGAATCATTGGCATATATAAATCAGCTAACCTATCCCAACCGACTGATCACCGGTCAAGCTCTGATTATTCCTACTGTAGGCTCTGACCAGGAGCCCATGAATAAGCCCACAATCGTAGTAAACGGATACGCCTATCCCGGCATTGGCAATGCGGCTCTATCTGCCGCTCTTCCCTATTTAACATATTTGTCCGTCTTCTCCTACAGAGTTTTGCCGGATGGCAGTCTTGATGAGCCCGAGGACCTGCGCCTCATTCGCAGTGCATATGCAGCCTCTACCGCTCCTCTGATGACCCTGACGAACACCCGAGAAACAGGAGGGTTTTCCAGCGACACTGCCTCTGAGGTGCTTAACAATCCAGAGGCACGTGCCAATCTGTTAAACAACATTCTCACCACTCTGGAAGCCAAGAGCTATTTTGGGGTAAATGTGGATTTTGAATACCTATATCCCAGTGACCGGGATGCATACAATTCGTTCCTGGCAGAGTTATCAGAACTACTTCAGCCCGGAGGTTATGTTCTGGCCACTGCACTGGCTCCAAAGCAGTCCACGGACCAACAGGGCTTGCTCTACGAAGCCCACGACTACGCCTTTCACGGACAAGTCGCAGATTACGTTATACTGATGACCTATGAGTGGGGATATCTCTACGGTCCTCCCATGGCTACCGCCCCTGTAGATCAGATACGCAAGGTTCTGGACTACGCAGTCACCCAAATTCCCCCGGAGAAGATACTGATGGGCATGCCTCTGTACAGCTACGATTGGACCCTGCCCTACCAAAGAGGCACTGCTGCGCGAAACTTGTCCCCCAATGCAGCGCTAAACCAGGCCGTTTCCAATGGAGCCTCCATTGAGTTTGACCCGGACAGTCAAACTCCCTACTACAACTACACTGATCAGGACGGAAAAGCCCACGTGGTCTGGTTTGAGGATCCACGCAGTCAGCAGGCAAAATTAAATCTGGTAAATGAATACGGTTTGGCAGGCGTCAGCTATTGGAATTTGCAATTCCTCTACAGGCCGGCCTGGCAGGTATTATCTGATATGTTCAATGTGGAAAACGTTTTCTGACCTGTCGGGCTCGTAGCGCAGGCATCGGGCCTTTTGAGGCACGCCCTCTGCAAGGGATGGATTGGGTTTGGAGTTCGATGTGAATATCTCCGTCCTGCAGTCCCTTCGGTGGCAAACAATGGGGAACGCCCGTCCTCTGCCATCCCTGAGGGCGTATTTGCCCCTGGTGCAGGGTGCTGAGCATGTTCTGTCACAGGATGTCTTACCTCCCAAATAGGCACCTACAGGGCAAAAATCCGAGGTCATCATAGCAATGCTGCCCTCTGCCCTGAGTTCTACCCTGCCGGGGAATGTTCTGCACAGGTCCAAGACAAATTGCCGGTCCTCCTCTGCCTCTATGCATGGGCAGATATAATCGCAGCCCATGTCCATACAGGCCTGGGCGGCACTGGTGTTCCATATGTTAAACGTGTAGTCAGCGGTAACGGATCGCCCCAGTCTATGGGCCATAGGAATAAGCCATGTCTGTCCCGGATTTCCCAGTATTAACCCGGTGCAATGATCGGAAGACAGGGCCTCCTCCAACAGTGTAATATCCCTGCGCAAGGCAGCATCTACAGACCCCCGGGAAATTGCAGGCAATCTGAACCGATAGTGCTTTCCATGTTGCTCCAGAGCCTTGTAGTCGCCATTCCATAGGCTATCCACAGGCAATATGTATTCCTGGACACCTGCCAGCTTGGGGTTACTCAGGGCTTCCTGGGCACTGTCTGCACACATGGCAATAAATGGCACGTCCATAGGTACGTGATTCTGCATCTGGACTCTGTAGTCACAGGAGATTATAGGGCGGTGGCCCATTGCAGCAGCTATCAGTTTGTCCTCCAGCGTCTCCAGGACGCTCCTCCGCAGTGCGTTTACTGCAGATATTACGAGTCTGCCCTCTGGACGGCCTATGGTATTGATTTCTGTAACGGTAAATGGGGTATTTCCTGTCTTGGAGAGCTGTTGTTCCAACCTTTCCCTGTCTACTGCGCAATCCTGGGCAGGCACCAGTATCTGGGCAGTAGCTGTTGCCTTCTCGCCTCCTGCCTCTGCGGTAAGTGTGCCACAGCCCTCATTATCAAGTTGAATCTCCATGGATATGGGGCGCCTGCGCAGTCCTGCAGCAACTTGCTGTGCAATTTGTTTGCGGGATTGGGCATCTCCAGTCTTACGCAGTTCCATTCCGACATCAATGCGGGAATCTACGGGGATTCGTCCTATCCATACGGTTTCCCCTTTTTTGCCAGCTTTCTGCCTGCCTTCTGGCCCTATTATTTCAGTAACCACTGTACCGGGGTCGTCAGCTGTGCCTCCGGTCATTACCTCAACTCCGTCACCCAGGGCAACGCAGCAATTGAGCCTTACTGAAACCATCAGGAACTTCATGTTGGCGCTGCGGTCAAAATCCCTGCGAATATTGAGTATTTTGCCTGCGGAAATGCCCCAATTCTTGGGCTTAGTACATGACATCATGCTGGCGCCAGGTTTTATTGCAGATCTGGAGCCATCGTAATACAGCTCGGTAAATCCGTTTCTGTTAAAGGCCTGTAGCAGGTCTCTCTTGTCAGTGGGGTTCTTTTGTCCGTCCAATCTTCTCCTGTATATTTGCGTAACTGCACCCACATATTCGGGAGTTTTCATGCGTCCCTCAATTTTAAGAGAACACACACCTGCCTCTGTCAGTTCATCCAATCTATCCAGCAGGCAGAGGTCCTTGGGGCTAATGAGATATGCAGGAGAGTCTTCTCCCGGGCACAAATCATAGCACAGTCGGCATAACTGGGCACACCGGCCCCGGTTGCCGCTTCGCTCAGCCAGCAAGGCACTCATGAGACACTGTCCAGAATAGCTGATACATACAGCCCCATGGACAAACACCTCCACCTCAGGACCGTCCTTGCAGGCGCTGCATATATCCCGAATGTCCTCTATGCCACACTCTCTGGCTAAAATAACGCGGCTAAAACCCATAGCCTTCATGGCCAGGGCTCCCTCTCTGTTATAAATTGTCATCTGTGTGCTGGCATGCAGTGGTAGCTGAGGCATGCGCATGTGAATGGCTCGGGCCAGGCCAAGATCCTGGACTATAACCGCATCAATGCCCAGTCCATAGGCCCTCTCAATCTGCTCCACTGCCTGATCAAGTTCCTGCTCCGATACCAATGTGTTGGAGGTAAGGAACACCTTGACTCCACGCAGGTGGGCATATGTAACACATTGGGCCAGCTGTTCCTCGGTAAAATTGCCGGCGTTGGCCCTTGCGTTAAACTTCTGCAATCCAAGGTATATCGCGTCAGCCCCCATCTCGATGGCAGCTATTGCCGCCTCAGGGCTTCCGGCGGGACAGAGCAATTCCGGCTTGGAGTACTTGTCCATTAATCTATACGAGCTATCTCCACACCCATGCTACGGAGCTTTTCGGGCAGGTCCTCATAACCGCGCTCGATGTGGTAAATATTGTCGATTTCTGTCTGTCCATCTGCAAACAGTCCTGCCAAAATCATGGCCATACCTGCCCTAAGGTCCATGGCCTTAACCTTGGTCCCTGTGAGAGGCAAACCGCCCTCTATATATGCGGTGCGTCCATCAATCTTAATGTTTGCACCCATGCGCTTGAGTTCCTGCACATGGAGGAATCTGTTTTCAAATACTGTTTCGGTAATAATTCCCGTACCTGCGGTCTTGCATAGCAGTGATGTAAACGGAGCCTGCATGTCCGTAGGGAATCCCGGATGGGGCAGTGTTTTGATGTCCACGGATTTGAGATTTACATTCTCAGGAGTCTCCACCACGATGCACCCCTCCTCCTCTGTGACAACGCATCCCATCTCTCTGAGTTTAGCTGTAACAGGCTTAACATGCTCTGGAATTGCATTGACTATTTCCAATCGCCCACCAAGAATAGCGGCAATTGCCATAAAGGATTCGGTCTCAATGCGATCAGGCATGATGGTGTGGTCTGCGGCATGGAGTTTGTTCACGCCCTGTATTCTGATCTTATCTGTTCCGGCTCCGGAAATATCAGCGCCCATCGAGGACAGAAATGAGGCCAGATCCACAATCTCCGGTTCATTTGCGGCGTTGTCGATTATGGTTTCTCCCCTTGCAGTAACTGCCGCCAGCATTATGTTCTCAGTGGCACCTACACTGGGGAAATCGAGATAGATGGTAGCTCCATGAAGGCCCCTGCTTGCCATTGCCATAACATAGCCGTGGCCCTGCTGAATCTCTGCGCCCATTGCTGCAAATCCCTTGAGATGAAGGTCAATGGGGCGAGCTCCTATGGGGCAGCCGCCGGGAGACGCAACCTTGGCCATACCTTTGGTAGCCAACAACACACCCATGCTGAGCACCGATGCCCTAAGTTTGTCCACCATATCGTAGGGAGCCTCAAAGGACCCATTGCCGCCATAGCCAATAGTCATTGTCTTTGATGCCTTGTCATATTGAATATTTGCGCCCAAATGGACCAGAATATCCTTCATAATATTTACATCAATCAGGTCAGGAATGTCACTGATAGTGCTGGTCTCTGTAGATAGAGTCGCAGCGCACATAATTGGAAGTGCAGCGTTCTTGCATCCGGATATCTTAACCCTGCTGTTCAACCTGCCCTTGTATTGCTGTAAAACGTATTTTGCCATCTATACTCCTAAATCATACTTTCGGATATATTTTTTACCTTTTTGCCCAGGTTAAACACTCTGGGTAAAAATG
This sequence comes from Clostridia bacterium, assembly GCA_017501105.1. Classification (GTDB taxonomy): domain Bacteria; phylum Bacillota; class Clostridia; order RGIG7378; family RGIG7378; genus RGIG7378. Next base: position 16,800 of record JAFVXO010000016.1, read on the forward strand.
TTGTTTTTGAGATAAATCAGGAAATGACGACCAATCTCTGCCTCATCAGTCTCTCCCAAATCTGCAGTACGGATAGTGTCTGTAGACTGATCGATAATGTAATTTTCCTCATATGTACGTATCTTGCTCCTAGGCCGCATCAGGTGGGCAAGGATAACCTCTGTATTCTCAGAAAAATACTTAACTGTACCATATGCCACGTAGTCCTCCCCCGACACGACTACAATCTCAGGGGCAAATTCTGCGGCTATCTGGGGAATTGTCTCCTGCCATATATCCTTGAGAACAGGAACGCCAATTTCTGTCAGACCCTTCTCATCTATATCCTGCTGGGCCATTCGTCCCACAACGCATACTTTGACCTTCATTCCCTCAGAGACGCATGCCTTGGCCTGAGCCGCTATATTGTCAATGAGCTTATAAGATGTTACGAACAGGGCTCTATGTCCCTCCAGAGTTTCCTCAGGATCCTCCTCAACAACAGCCTCCACACGCTTCTTGGCATTTGCCCTGTAGCTGTAAATGAGGAATATGGAAAGGGCTGCGGCCAATACTAAGAACACACCCACAGCTGCAACTGGGCCTACGCCCGTCATAATAATTGCCAAAACGCCAAAGGCCATACACAGTGCGTACAGTATAAGTACGGCCTCCTTTTGGCTGAATCCCAAATCCACCAGCTTGTGGTGCAGGTGCTGCCTGTCTGCCTGCATAGGAGACTGGCCTCTGGCCACTCTGCGGATAATGGAGGATGCTGTATCAAACAGAGGAACTGCCATTACAAAAATGGGAACCGTTATAGATATGGTAGCTGTCATCTTATAGGAGCCGCTAATGGAAACCGCGGCCAAAATGAATCCTAACAGAGGTGCTCCTGAATCTCCAATAAATATCCTGGCAGGGAACAAATTGTAGGGCAAGAAACCAAGGACACTGCCTGCCAAAACCACTGCGACAAATGCGCCCAGCGTATCGCCGTTCATTAAGGCTATGGTAAACATACATACCGCCGTAATGGCTGATATGCCTCCTGAAAGGCCATCTAACCCGTCAATAAGGTTCATGGCGTTGGTCATTCCAACAACCCAGAAAATGGTTATGGTCCATGACAACCAGGGGGGAAGAATCGAGAATCCCTGTTCAGTAAATGGATTGGTAATGTATTCGATACGACTGCCCATAGCCACGAATACTGCGGCCAACAACTGGAAGGGCATCCTGATTTTGTAAGATAGGTCGTAGAGGTCATCGGAAATGCCTATAGCCTCGATAATCACGCACCCAGCCAAAAACTGCCACAGCTTGGCGCTGGGCTGAAAGTCTCCTATTCCAAATACACTCAAAGCGGAAAGGCCTAGCAATGTGATTACAAACGCGCCAAAAACAGCCAGTCCTCCCATTAGGGGGACAGGCTTGCGATGCATGCCTCTATATCTGGGTACGTCTATTACACCCAAACTGCAGGCCGCCTTCCTTGCAATGGGGACCAGCGCAAACGCCAGCAGAAAGGCCACGGCGAAGGCAATCAAATACTGATGGTACATTACTCGACCCTTACCGTCTCAACGCCGGCCTCGCTCAACATGCTGAGTGCCAACTCGTCGGGGTAATCTCCTTTGTATAAAATACGCTTAATGCCCGCATTTATCATCATCTTGGCACAGAGCACACAGGGCTGCGTTGTACAGTACAATGTAGCACCGCTGATACATATGCCTGCGGCAGCTGCCTGAACGATAGCGTTCTGCTCTGCGTGAATCGCCCTGCAGAGCTCGTGGCGCTGTCCGGAAGGAATGCCTAACTGCTGTCTCAGACATCCAATGTCCTCGCAGTGCTTGCATTTGCTGGGGGCACCGTTATAGCCGGTGGCCAGAATGCGGTTATCCTTGACAATAATTGCACCAACCTGTCTACGAATGCAGGTGCTACGGGTCTTTACAACCTCTACAATGTCCATGAAATAGTCATCCCAACTAGGTCTGCTCATATATCTCCTTTCCCGGGTCAAATGCGACCCTCCGAAGCCTTAATTACTCTATTCATAATGGCGGCACCCACTCCTGTGTCAGGCACTCCGCGCATATAAATCACATCGTATCCCTCTCTGTCGCACTGTCTGAATGCGTCAAACACCCTGTGAGCAACAGTAGACAGGTCTGTCCTGTCTCCTATGAGAATAGCGTTTCGATTACCGAAAAACTCCTTATCCTGCTTAGTTACAAGAATAACACATTTGCGGCCTTGTGCAAAATCCTTATCGTATGCATCCCTTATGCGGCTGTTGCAATCGTCATTTGAATCATCATCCAGAGCCACAAACAAACGGCCCTTGGGCGCGTAGTGGCGGTACTTCATGCCCGGAGCCTTAGGCACAGTGGCTCCTGTCACGGTGCCATAACCAATAGCCGGCTGAATACCTGTAACGTCATATATCATCTGCGCAGTCACGTATCCAGGGCGAAGTATTGTGATGCCCTGACCGGAGCAATCAATAACGGTGCTCTCCAAACCACAGACGCTCTCTCCTCCGTCCAGAATCATATCGATGCGTCCGTTCATATCCTGCAATACGTGCTGTGCTTTGGTGGGGCTGGGACGTCCGGAACGATTGGCACTGGGCGCTGCAACAGGCACGCCCGCAGCCCTTAGCAAATTGCGGGCATTGGGGTCCGACGGCATCCTTACGCCGACGGTATCCAGTCCTGCTGTAACAGAATCCGGAACCAACGGTAGCTTGGGTAAAACCAACGTCATGGGGCCTGGCCAGTACGCTTCCGCCAGCCTAAGTGCATGGTCAGGCATATACGTGACCAACTGTTCCAATCCTGACATATCTGCAATATGGGCAATCAGAGGGTTGTCATTGGGCCTGCCCTTTGCTCGGAATACTCTGTCGATAGCCTCTTCACAGTATACGCTGGCGCCAAGACCGTACACAGTCTCAGTGGGGAATGCCACCACTCCTCCCTCACGCAATATTTTGCCGGCCTCTTCAAATATCTCATTGTCCTCTGCGCCGCCCAGAATGCAGTATGCCGTGTCCCTATCCGGCACACTCTGAACGCCCAGGTTGAACTCGTCAATCATCTGCATTCTCTCCGCTACCAAGCTTGTCCGCTCTGTCAGCCGTGGTCAATGCATTGACCATCTCATCCATGTCGCCATTCAGGAATGTTGTCAATTTATACAGGGTAAGGCCAATTCTGTGGTCGGTGACTCTGCCCTGAGGGAAGTTGTATGTCCTGATGCGGCTATTTCTGTCTCCGCTGCCTACCTGAGATTTTTTGTCGGACTTGAGCTTGTTCTCACGCTCCTCCAACTCTATAGAGTACAGCTTGGATCGCATAATCTTGATGGCGCGTTCCTTATTTTTTAGCTGTGATCGTTCGTCCTGACATGTAACCACCAGGCCTGAAGGAATGTGGGTAATACGGATAGCAGAATCAGTCTTGTTAACATGCTGTCCACCTGCTCCTCCGGAACGATATGTGTCTATCTTGAGGTCATTCATATTCATCTCGAACTCAAAATCGTCCATTTCTGGGGTGACTGAGACCGTAACGGCAGATGTATGGATACGCCCCTGGGACTCTGTCTCTGGAACACGCTGGACTCTGTGGCCGCCTCCCTCGTATTTGAATCTGCTGTAGGCACCATGCCCCTCTACGGTAAACTCCACAGACTTGAATCCTCCAAGCTCTGTTTCGCTGGAATCGCTGACGGAAATGTTCCATCCCTTTGACTCGGCATATTTGGAGTACATTCTAAACAGATCTCCTACAAACAGAGCTGCCTCCTCACCGCCTACGCCTCCCTTAATCTCTACGATAACATTTTTGTCATCTGCAGGGTCCTTGGGTGTCATGAGGATACGGATGTTCTCCTCCATGTCGGGAATCCTTGATTTAAGTTCCGAATACTCATCTCTGAGCATTTGCTCCATATCTGCATCGTCGGAAATCTCCTCCAGCATAGCCTCCACATCTGCCAACTCGGACAAAGTGCGACGATACTCGCCAATTTGGTTCACAAGTTCTGTAAGATCGGCATATTCCTTCATTAGCATACGGTACTCCCGCTGCTTAGTCGTAATGTCAGGCTCTGCCAGTTTATAGTTAATTTCCTCGTATCTATCTTCAATATTCTTGAGCTTATCCAGCATCTAGAATTAACCTCCAGAATGTATATTTTTTGGTTAAAAATTATATCATATTAACGTTCGGGACTAAAGCACCACTTTTTAGTCACTTTTTGTCGTCAAAGGACTTGACTTAATTTGAACAAATAGTAACATATATGTATAATAGTTTGTAACGTAAATATGTATAAGGAGGAATACCAAATGACCCTGTTTGATAGCATGAAAAAGGGCACTGTAGAATTACTTGTCTTGAGCCTGCTGTCCGAGTCAGATATGTACGGATATCAGATGGTTCGTGAGATTCTCACCCGCACAGATGGCAAGTACGTTCTTAAGGAAGGCGCACTGTACCCTGTGTTGTACAAGCTGACTGACGCCAACATGGTAACATGCTACACTATCCATCACGGCCGTCGTCCCAGGATTTACTATCACCTGGAACCCAGTGGCCTTGAGCACGGCAAGCAGATTTACAACGAATATCTGGATCTTACAAAGGCTGTCCGGACCATTACTGAAGGCAAGTTCGAGTAAACCCCGATATTCCCTGTTAAGTAAAATCGATAAATATTAAGAAATGAACTAGTGGACGTCCATTTTGGTTTTTCGACCCGTTATTCCTTACTGTTTACCTCTTACTTAGCACCAATTAGTATCAAATTAGCTTCAAAGCAAAAATCCGTTCCCCTAGATTATGTGGGAACGGATTTTTATGTCTTGCGGCAAAACCGTATATTCACTTTTTGTATTTGTTTAGAGAACTGCAGGCATACACAGTCTGACCTTGCCTTTTCCAGGCATATCTGCCAACAGATCCAGAGAAACCTTAAGGTCTCTGTAGCGCATCTTGCCGGTGGTAAATGCCACTGCCTTTGCTCCGAGAGTTGCGTCCTTGATCTCGGTCTGCTGAACCTTGGAGCGCAACAATTCCTTGACAGATGCCTCCGCGGCGGCAATATCATCAGACTCTACGTAGATAAAGAACTCGGAGTAGAATTCATCACCCTCCTCTACCTTGGCCACATTGTCCTGATTCCAGTCGTAATAAATGGGTCTGAGACCTGATGCTATGTCCACAATATCGGAAACCACGGCACTGGCCGTAGGCAATCTGCCCGCACCCCGTCCATAAAACATGCAGTTGTCCAAATTGTCGGAGTTGACAAGGATGGAGTTATAGGACTCACTTACTCCGGCAAGAGGGTTATCTTCCCTGACCATTACGGGAGAAACCATGGCATATAGCTTGCCATTGTCCATCCTGCAGCGACCAACCAACTTAATTACATTTCCAGTGGCTCCTGCAATGGCAATGTCTGCTGCTGTAACTTTAGAAATGCCTGTTACAGCGATATCGCGGTAGTCAACAAACCGATTCCATGCGAGGGATGCCAGAATGGCAATCTTGCGGCAGGCATCATAGCCCTCCACGTCATCTGTAGGGTCAGCCTCAGCATAGCCTCTCTTGCGTGCATCCTCCAGGGCTTCGCTGTAGTCGGTGCCCTCGGAGCGCATTTTTGTAAGCATATAGTTGGTAGTACCATTCAGAATACCGAAAATCTCCTTGATATCCTCGCAGGCATAGCTGTTTCTCAGTGTGCGTATAATCGGGATACCACCGCCTACGGCAGCCTCGAAAATGTAGTGGCAGCCGTTGCTCTTGGCAATCTCCAGCATCTCACAACCATGGGCAGCTACCATGGCTTTGTTGGACGTAACTACGCTCTTGCCCTTCTCCAGCAATGCCTTGGTAAACTTGTATGCCACGCCTGTGCCGCCAATACACTCTGCCACCACGTTAATCTCCGGGTCCTCCAGAATATCGTCAAAGTTCTTGGTGAACAGATTTATAAACAGACTGTCTGGGTAGTCCCTGATATCCAGTATTCTCTTAAGACGAACGTCGCATCCGGCATATGCGGTGTTTTTTTCCTGTCTGTCTGCAAGAATGCTGCAGACACCGGAGCCTACAACTCCATATCCCATAACTGCTACAGTAATTCTCTTTGCCATTTTGATAACCTTTCCTATGGTGTGATTAGTCTCTGGCGATAATCTCGCACTTTCGTACCCCATCTATTTCCTTGAGCCTGCGTATCACATCGGACATTCGACCCTCTAGTTTGTCGGTCTCCACGGATACGGAAATATCTGCCAGGCCATTGATGGGCATGTTCTGGTTTATAGTAACGATGTTCAGGCTTGCCCTTGCCATAATGTTGATAATCGTAGAAAGAATTCCGGAAACATCCTCTACTACAAATATTATAGTCAGTACGCGTCCATAAGAGGTGTCGTAGAAGGGGTAGACATTATCGCGGTATTTGTAATATGCACTGCGGCTAATCCCCTGTTCCTCCACCACACTCTGCACAGATTTGTGGGGATTTTGAGACAGAATCATCTTGGCCTCCAACACCTTGGAGATGACGGGAGGCAATATATGCCTGTCTACCAGTATGAATTCTGATCTTTTTTCCACCATTCTGTCTTCTTATCTCTCCAAAAAGTCGTTTACCGTTTTCTTCATATCTTCCTTGTCACAGAGAGTGCTGTGAAGTACCTGGCGGGTCTCCAGGTCTCTCAAAGGAGCAGGAATCCTGTCCCCGGACATATCACTGAGCTCCCTCAGCAACTGGAATTCGCTGACATTGTTGTTGTCAGCACCTGTCAGTGAGCTGAGCACAAAGCCAACAAACTTGAATGGGCTGGCTGTGGACAGCACTACAGTAGTTGTCTCGTCTCCTGTCTGTGCAACATAGTCCCTGTATACAGCATATGCAACTGCTGTGTGGGTGTCGCAGACATAGGAGTATGTATCGAATATCTCCTTGATGGTGGCTGCGCATGTTGCGTCATCCGCATACCCGGCGGCATAATCTCTGCGCAGAGCCTCCATTGAGGTATTATCCAGGGTGTAGGATCCCTCGGTATTCAGCTGTACCATTAGTTCCGCTACGGTAGTTGCAGAACCTGTTACGTGATACAGCATTCTCTCCAAGTTGCTGGAAATCAGAATGTCCATAGAGGGTGACCCCGTTTTAAAGAACTCTCTGTTCTTGTTGTATGTGCCTGTTTCGAAGAATTCCGTCAAAACCTTGTTGGCATTTGAAGCGCAGATCAGCTTGTTCACAGGCAGACCCATTGCCTTTGCATACCATCCTGCCAAAATGTCGCCAAAGTTACCTGTGGGCACGCAGAAGTTTACCTTATCTCCGGCCCGTATAGATCCAGAGTTGACCATATCTGCATAGGCCGAGAAATAGTATACAATCTGAGGAGCCAATCTTCCCCAGTTAATGCTGTTGGCAGAACTAAGTTTCTGTCCACGGGAGGCCAATTCCTCTGCGAAATCTCTGTCTCCGAATATCTTCTTGACACCTGTCTGAGCATCATCAAAGTTACCTTCTACTGCAGCAACATGTACGTTGTTGCCCTGCTGAGTAACCATCTGTGTGCGCTGAACCACACTGACGCCCTGGTTAGGGTAAAATACTGTCACTGAAACTCCTGGAGCATCCTTGAATCCCTCCAGAGCAGCCTTGCCC
>JAFVXO010000017.1 GCA_017501105.1 Clostridia bacterium
AGTTGCTTGATGGAGTCTACTAAAGGATATGAATCCTGAGAAACAGTACTAAATAGAATTTGATTGGCTCCGGCCTTCTCTCCCTCGGTGAGGTCACTGATCAGGTATCCTGTGGAAGGTGCAGAAAGTATGTCTTCATTGCGAATAAAGCAAGCCTTAACAGGAGTAGTATGCTGGATGTGTCCATTAACTATGGGTTCACATTCAGGAGTGTCGTTGGTGAGCCAGTATGCAATCAGACATGCCATAATAACGCATACAACAGCGATACAAATAATAAGTCCGGTATGCTTGCTGCGTCTGTGTGTAACCGTGCTCATCTCAACCTCCAGGTAACATAAGCGAATAATAGCACAATTTGCGAATAAAAGAAATCGTGTTATTATACGCAAAGCGAGGTAATTATGGACTTAAAATATACGGTACGTCAAGAGCATAATGGATACAAGCTGGTTGGATGCCTTAAGGCCGAACTGGGCTTTTCCAGTACTATGATTCGTCGTATTAAGGTTTGTGACGGAGCCAGCGTCAACGGTATTGCACGTCACATGGGCCATATCGTTCAGGCAGGAGACATTATTCAGGTTCACGTGCCAGACAAGCCCACGTCCGAGATGCCCATGGAAATTGGTCTATCCCCTATTTACATGGACGATTATATCTTTGCTATTGATAAACCTGCCGGTATTGGTATGTATAGAATGCATACAGATGATGACGTAAATATTATTGCCGGAGTGTTAGCAATGCAGATGAGACTTGGTATGTCGGATATTCCTGTTCGTCCTTTGTCTCGTCTGGATAGAGATACAACAGGAGTGATTCTTTTTGCCCGTTTCCCTCACATTCAGCATCAACTGCAACTCAAGCAGAATTATTCCAAGGAGTACTTGTTGATTACTGACGGAATGCCAGACCGAGATTCGGGCACCATAGATCTGCCCATAGGCAAGGACGATGTACATTCATTTAGAATGAGTTGCTTTCCTGAAGGCAAGCCTGCACTTACTGAATACAATGTGCTGGACAAGTGTGGAAATCACTGCCTGGTGTCCGCCCGTCTACTTACTGGCCGTACTCATCAACTAAGAGTACATTTTATGACTATTGGCTGTCCTATTCATGGAGATACCCTGTACGGCAATGTCTCCCCGGAAATTTGCGGGCAGGCCCTGCATTGTCATCGCGTTACCTTCAGACACCCTGTATCAGGGGAAACAACTATTGTGGAGGCTCCTCTTCATCGGGAGTTTCTAAACTCTCTTGAAGTATGCGGACTTCGTTTGCCCGCTCATATATAGCTGCTATCATTTCACAGTTTGTGGGCCTTTTACCCTTTGATTTCAGTGGATTGTTAAATAGTTCATTTATGTGATTGGGACTGGCGTTCTTCCACATTACACTGATTGAATGCCTGATCGCTCTTTCTACGTTTTCAGGACGAGTGTCATAGCTATCTGCAATTTCCACATACAAGTTTTTTGAAACATTGTATAACATATCAGGATCTGCCAGACACAATGTGACAGCTGACATCAGGTACTTGTGACCAATTAACTTGGGAGAGATTTCCAACCTCATCAGCCATCGCTTTATCTCTTTTTCAGGGTTGTTGTATGGTGCGGCGGCCTCTCTCAACATAAGGTGAGTTGGCTCCTGATTGTCAGTTGCTATTCTGTCTAACAACATGGATGTATCTCCTGTGGACCTTATAACATCTGTTGCTCCAAGACACAGCATCCGTTCAAAAGATGAAGACGAGATTGTAGAACACAGCAATATTATGCGTGGAGCAGAGTTGCCTAGTTTGTATCGCAGGCGCTGGGCGCACTCTATGTAGTCCATGTCTCTGGCATGTGGTTCGCAGATTACGCACTGAATAGAAACCTTATCTGACAATTCAAGCAGTGTGCCGAAGGATTCTAAAACTCCAAGCAGTTGAAATCTTCCGTCTCTGCGAATAGCTCTGGCTATGGAATCGCGTTCCCTATTGTTGTTAATTATCAATACAATTTTAATCATGTTGTTCCTCTGTGTTTTTGAATTAATCGTAAATCATTTAGGACAACAATTTGTTGAATAGTTTTCACCTTTTGATGGCAGAATGTGAAGAAACTTCACATTCAACAGTTTTGGTAATAGTACTATCAAACTAATTGACCAGAATTTTTATTTTTCTATTTACTTTTTAATGCAATAGTATTATCAATATAGGAATTGTAATATTTCGCTATATTTGGAGTTTTGATTTGAGAAAAGGTGACTTTAGAGCTGGTTTATTAGCAAGTATCCCTGTGTTTGTTGGGTATTTTTCCGTGAGCTTTGGGTTTGGCACACTGGCTGCTGCTCTGGGTATAAATACATTGGATGCCACACTTATTTCCTTCACTAATTTAACATCTGCAGGACAGTTTGCCGGATTAACTGTTATTGGCGAGGCAGGTACTCTGCTCGATATGTTTATCACCCAGCTTGTTATCAATAGTCGATATGCCCTGATGAGTCTGTCTCTTGGTCAGAGATTGGGACCAAGGATTGGAATCGAATCCAGACTGGCTATATCCTTCTTTAATACTGATGAGATATTTGCCTTGGCCATGAATCGCAATGAACCTCTGACTACCTCGTATATGGTGGGACTTGGAGTGCTTCCACTTGTTGGATGGACCGGAGGAACTCTTCTTGGCTCAATGTTAGGTAGTGTGTTGCCTGCAGCCATCACAACAGCACTAGGGGTGGCTCTCTACGGGATGTTTGTGGCTATTGTTATACCTCAGGCCAGAGCAAATAAATCTATGTTATATGCTGTTGTTATCGCTGTTGTGCTGTCCTGTCTTTTTACATGGATGCCTGTTCTCAACAAATTGTCCTCAGGCTTGTCGATTGTGCTGTGTACCGTTGTTGCATCTGCAATATGCGCATGGTTCTTTCCTGTTAATCATGCAGAGGAGGCCGAACAATGATTTATTTGTATGTATTGGTTATGGCCTTGACTACATATTTAGTCAGAATGTTGCCACTAACAGTATTCCGTGGTCGCCTTAATAACCGTTTTATTAGGTCTTTCCTTGCATATGTGCCAATTACATGCCTGGCGGTAATGATTTTTCCATCAATAATCTACTCTACTGCTCACATAATCAGCGGAGTTATGGCCCTGATAGTGGCTATTACAGTGTCCTTCAAGAGCAAGAGCTTAGTGTTGGTTGCAATTTCTGCCAGCGTTACGGTTTATTTGGTAGAGCTACTGTTGAAAATTATATGAGACTGTCCAGATAGTTATCTCCTTGGGTACGGTTCTTAAATCTGAATATCTTGATAGACTCACTGCAGTTATCAAGACAATGCTCGATTTCCGGCAAATCTCTTTTTGGAAAATCCTCAATCCACTTTCTGAATTCGGGATAGAACTCATTTTCAATCCAGGGCATATCCGGCCTTGGTTTTCCTATGCGTGCTAATACTCCATCAATACAGACATCGGTGGAATAGTCGAGAAAATATACTATGTCGCAGGAGTCTATCCTCATCTGAAGCGTCCTACTGTAATTTCCATCGATAATCCAGCTGGGTGTAGACAAAATGTCTCGAAGTTGATTGTCGAAATCCTCTCTGCTGATATTTGTCCTATCAGGCTTATGCCATATGTTGTCAAGATGGTATACGGGAGTTGAACAAATTTTACCAAGCTTAATTGAAAATGTGCTCTTGCCTGCTCCTGGGCAGCCAATAACGATAGCCTTCATAGATTACTCCACATCTGAAATATAGTTCTCATTTGTTCACTGTGCTTAATACTTTATGTAATTTTATACTAAAAGCAGAAAAAAGACAGGGGTTTTCCCTCTGTCTTTAATGTAACTAACACAGAAAATTGTCTATATAGAGGCAACCCCAGAACGCATTTGCATTCCGGGGTTGCTTAAGCTATTGTACTTTCTTCAGATTAGCGAACATATCGCTTTTTGAAGATGAACATTGTGAACATACATACGATGCTAGCCAACATCATGATGGTCCACAGGACAAGTCTCATGTCATCACCTGTCTGCTCGATCTCGATGGTTTCGGGAACAGAATTGGTTACCTGGTTGGAAATCAGTTCGTTATCTCCCTCAAGAGCAGAAGCTTGGTTAACAATAGATACGTTGTTATCAACAACCTTGACCTGGAATGAAACAGTAATGCTCTCTCCTGCCTCAAGTACCACATTCCACGTAATCACGCCATCAGCGTATGTACCGTTGTTGTCGGCAGAGCCGTCAACATAGGTAGTGTACTGTGGAATAGTATCGTTGATGGTAACATCAGCTGCGAAGTCATCAGTATTGGTGTAGGTGATCTGATATAACAGCAGGTCGCCTTCTGCTACGGTCTTGTCATCAATGCTAATGGTAGGTGCGATAGCTGCGAATACGTCCTTAGTAAGTGTATCTTCCTCGATAGAATTCTCAACTTCATTGGTGGTGTATTCGTTATCACCCTCCA
>JAFVXO010000018.1 GCA_017501105.1 Clostridia bacterium
CCCATCAATTAAGACTGTCATCTCCGCTGCTGGAGTTATGTCTTTGTATTTTCCTTCGTCATACAACTTGGTAAGAGCAGCAAAATCAACGGGCAATGAGGAGCTATCAGAATAATCCATAACGCCTGCTAAATAACTAATATTTTTGTCATCATCAGAGCCACTATAAGATGAAACAACCACAGACAGAACTATCACCATCACTATCGTTATAAATAATATTTTTTTCTTCATAAATAAATTCTCCTCTCTAGTCTCCTAAAACAAACTCTTTATTTCCACACAAAACAGCGCAATCTATTCCTGATAGAGCCTCTGCACGTTCAAGAGCATATTCTGCAGAATATCCGTCTAGTAAGTATCCTACAAAGGTGTTTGTCCACTCTCCGGCTTCGCTGCAATTTATATCACCTGCAAATCCAACTGCTGCTTGTGCACCACCTTCCACAATTGCTGTAGGCAGATTTTTACCTCCTTCTCCTCCAGCGCCCGTTTGTTCAGCAACAAATACCGCCAATCCCAAACAAGAAAAATCATCTTCTTCTCTAATATAATCATCTCCTCCATATGCAGTTAATTCATGACTATATAACCATCTTGTATGAAGTTTAATAAATGTACGTTTTTGCACTCCGTTTTCTAACGAACGACCACCATGACTTCTGCTCACAAAAACATAACAATTTTGGAGATCTGCTCTACACTGTGTTGGTGAAATATTAGTGCTTTTTACAACAGGTGTATAGTTGCTGAAATTATCAACCATATACCGGATATCTTCAATTTGTTCTGAATGATAATGTCCTCCGCTATTATCTGGAACAGAATACAACATAAATATATTTGTTTTGTATTTCATAACTACATATGGTCGCTTACTTGTATCAGAATGTTCAGATGACACAAAGCACTTATTAGCAGATTCATTACTACTCATCATTATGAATCCTGCATTTGCAGAGTAAGTCCATGATTTCCAAGCTATTACTAAATTAGTAATATCAAAGGCTGTAAGCTGACCACTTGCCATATTGGCTCCATAATTACTTGTAGGACGATATGTTCCTATGTTGTTCCACGTAACCCCACTCTCTGTCCATCCCGTATTTACAAGCGGATATAGGTTTATAAATTGGGTCGCGCTTCCAGTCCCTTCTCTTGCATAAAATTTCACGCTAACAATATCCAACATACTCGCGTTACTATATGCATCGGAATTAATAAGGCCATAAAGCCTTACTACAGTCCTACCAACACCAAAATCAGCAGATGGTGTTCCCACTCTATCATATTCGTAGGTTCCGTGATTGCTACTGGGCCTGGCTGAGAATATCGGTGCATCCTGTATAGCTCCGGCACCACTTGCAGTTTCACTTATTGTAATGGTTGGATCAATGGTAACTGGGTATACCGTATTTTCATCTGTTAAGAATTCTTCATCTACACTTACTGTTAAAGTATATTCCTGGTTTTCCTTAATGGTCTTAATAGTAAGTGTGCCCTCATATGGCACGTTATTAGCATCATAAGCAATGATGTCCCCTAAATAGAAGATCGCCTTTGTAGCCTTTGATTCTGCCAAGAAATAGCCATTTTTACTCTCGTATATTCCAAGGCCATTGGTAATCAATGTAAATGAATACTCATTTACTCCAGTGTACTTGGTTAGAACGATATCTTCCTTTATGCCGGACAGTAAGGGAGTGTATTTCAAGGTAGCATTACTACTAAACAATCCCACATACTCGATGGCATTATCCTTCTTAGTTGCTGTTACTCCCTTTGTAGTAAAAACAGGCTTAAGAGTTATTGTGTGACCTCCGTAACCCATAGTAATACCATTTGCTGGGCTATTACTAAAGTTTACGGATACATCATTCTTAGTTGTTGTATATCCACTTCTGGTAGCAACGAGGGATATGTCCTTCTCCTGTATTGTTCCATCTTTATCTACATACTTAACATTTTCACTAAGGAAATACGCTGTTCTACTTCCATCTGCATTCTGGAAAACATAGGAGTTTAGTTCCTCCTCATCTGGTAAACGACCAATAAATTTGTGAGACTCAAACTCTTCTTTGTCTACATAATTAAGCACCTTACTTGAATTGGCGGCATTAAATTCCGGATTGGTTATTGTCTCTTTGTTTTCTGCATTTGTTACCGGTGTGTCCAACTTAGATTCTGACTCAGCAATTGCGTATACGGGGATACTGCTCATCACCGTACATATCACTAAGAATATGGACACAAATGAAATTAATTTCTTTTTCATAAGATTTCCTCCTTATTCCTTTTCGTAATTTACTGGTTTTAAACACAAAGAGCGCCTATACCCTTCTAACAGAGTATGGACGCTCCCACTTAAGTCTCTATATACGCTGCTTTCTGGACTATAGCGGTAGAGGCCATGCCTCTGTGAGTGTACCAATCACTAATTGTGTCCTTAGCTTTACAATGTATTTATATCATAATTACATAAATATGTAAACTATAAGTTTTTTCTTCTTAAAAGACTACCAAATAGACACAGCTACCAAGAGTCTCTGTTAATGCTGCCGTATTTAAAGTTAAACAGGAATTCTCCCCAATGAAAAAGGGCCACATTTGTGGCCCCTTAGCTTCTCAAGCACCTATTTAATCTCTGTTCCGCCCCATTCAACTACTGTGAATCCCTGCCTTGCGGGGGCACTTAACTTCTGTTCAGGCAAATCCACTGGAGAATCCACACCCTGCCATGCCATAAAGACGCGGATCAAAGTGTCCGGAACGGGATCGATCTCTAACTCTGCTGCCTTGGCATATACATCCGTTTGGAATGAGATAACATTGTATGGATTTTCCTCCATCATAGGCAGCCAATACACGATAAACTCATTGGCCTCCCTACGGTTCAATCCCAGCTGCTCCAGAGCCTGCTCCAGGAACTTGGCAGTGTCCTCTCCCTTTACGCAGAAGCCCTCACTCATATCCCATTCTACGTTGGTTTTGCCTTCCCAATATAGGTAGTTGTAAACCTGTCCCTGTGCATCTGTCAAGGTACCATCTGGGCTTGCAATAACCTTCCACCCTTGTCCATATGCTGGATATGTACAAGTGAAAGTTCCGTCAAGATTAATCTTAACAGATACCTGCTGTGTCTCCTCCGGATATAAGTAGATAACAGGTTTATCCAATAGTTCTCCTGACTCTGAATACATAGGTTGTATTGATAACAGGTCTGCCTCCTGACGATTGGTACTGGGATCACGTCGCCAATTATCACAGAATAAATTTACCTTGTCATTGACACACCACTTATCAGAGAGTTCTCCATTTATCTTAATCTCCCTATTACCTGTATAATCCTCCACAAAGAAGCAATTGGAATATATCCTGACTATTGTGAACCCAACATCATTTCTCCAAAACTCCTCTGCTGTTGCATCGTCCAGCCACTCTGCGGTGAATTCTGTATTATTTATCTCCTCCTGCCACAGGGTCTCTGTATCAGTAAAGTTGTTTGGGAAGAAATACACGCTTGTCTTTTGGTATATAATAATTTTTTGGTCTATGATATCCTCTGTTATCCTGTTCCAATCCACAATCTTGTAGGTCAGTGCAGTAAATTCGCGAGTGCCTCCATCTTTCATGGTTCCCCTTGGGATAGGCACAACCAAAATGGCCACCAATACTACGATTGCAATAATAATCCACTTTTTCATAGCGTCCTCCTTAGTCCAACCATCAATATTCAAAACTGTCTTCGCACTTTTCAGTTTTCGTTTCTGTCAACTTTGTTAATGCTTTTCCTCTTTACCACAACTACTATAACTACCCCTATGATGATTGCCGAAACAGAAACTGCTCCGCAGATCCAATATGTCAGCTTGACCAGGTCCACCGGCTCTCTATTAACCAGATGATAATATTCGTCAATTGTGGCAATTGGAGCATCACTTAGAGCTTGTATTATTTCTTCAGCTGATTGACGCCTGGGATTTTCGACTCTTACCCCATAGTCAAATTGAACATAAAAATCATCTATCTTAGTATAACCCATCCAGTCGTAGAAGCGCTCATCCCATGTTGCGTTTCGTTCCTTTTCCCACGAATGGTACAAATATATCTTCTCGCCCAATAATCGGGGAGAGTTTGTCAGATATCCTCCATCAACCATCAGGCTATCTGTATTACTCGATGGGGTAAATACATAATAGTGAATGATATGCCTATCCTCTATGAAAAAGCTGATACAAAAATACGAATTATGGGCATAATAATTTATTTGATCCGGCAGCCTATCCCAGATCATCGGGATTTCTAAAACATCTAAAAATCCCAGCATTTCCAACACATACTTGTTTCGCTCCTCCAAGGGGTCTCCGTGTGATTCGTGAACTACTTCCGCAATCTCCTCAACTAGTATAGCTAGGTTCTCGGCCTCTCTATCTAATTCCAAAAGCAGGAGGATATCCTCCGGTGACATCTGTAATATATAGGGAGGATCTCCCTGAGACCTGGCATTTGCTGGAACGCAAAGAGAACACACAGCCATAACTATGAGGAAAAACCATACAATGTATTTTTTCATAATTTCCTCCTTAATCTATGCTCATTTGGCAGTAGCTCAAGCGCTACTAGTCTTGGATGTCTGTAACCTCCTCATACTGTGACAAATCAATCTCCGGAGCCTCCTCAACTCTATTGACTGGTCCGTACAACACTCTACGCCAAGCTTCAACAAAACCATCTCGCTCATCTTCTCTGTTTGCACTTATTACTAAATGTTCTGCAACTGGATAGCCTTGTCCCGACAAAGTGAGTACATATATAACCTCAAGGGAGCCCATAGTGTCTTCATCATAAGACGCGTTCTCTCCCAGTAGCTCCTCAAAAACCATCTGACAGATTTCAGAAGAATACCCGTCAAAATACGCCTTCCACGTCCCTTCTCCAAATTCACTTGATGAAATTTCGGAACATTTCTCTTTCGTTGGCCTAAGGATCTCCATTAATCTAAAGCCTTGAGTTTCTTGGACATATTGTTCTGCAGAAATTGGTGTTTTTAAAGCTACCGTATCTGACTTAATAAACTTAAATCCGTCAGCATACCCGCTCTCTTGAGCCATTACCATGTCGTCGCCCACATATAACTCCGTATCAATATGCTCTACATAATCGCTTTTATTATAGTTAAATACAACAACATCCGACTGCGTGGTCCTGGATGTGATTTCACCATCAGTTGAGGTCTTTGTTCCCAACGTAAGAAGACACTCATAAGAATTAATTTCAAAATTGGCCCATCTGTCGTACAGGAGAAGTGCCCTATCTACAGGATCCATAGAGAGCAGTGGATCAGGTGTAGCGGTAGGTTCTGCTGTTGGTTCGACATCCCCCGTCACAGCAGGATTACATGCTGCCAGTACAACAAAGGACAATACGGCTACAATCGCAATCAATAGTAATCTATTTATTTTCATAATGTCCTCCTATTAAATTTTTCTCCAAAAGCCACAAAGAGCGCCCTGCCTCTACATAGAGGACATGCGCTCCTTAAAACTTCTCCATATTCCACTGGTTAGTCAAATGAGTCCTGACCTCTACGTAAATTAGGTCTCTATAATCAGTGTTTTCTACATAAGTATTCTAGCATTTGAGCATGCTTGCCGTCAACAAAAAGCGTAGCAACCACCAGGAGCCGCTACGCCTAAAAACTATTCACAATTTTGCATTCTACTCTTGCCAACCATCCCCTGCAACAAAGGAGTACAGATGCAGGTCCTCCAGGGTTTCCTCATTGGTGACAAAGGCCTTGCGCCTGACGCCCTCACAGGTCATGCCGATTTTGCGCATAACTCCGCCTGAGTGTGGATTGGAGCCACAGTGTTCTGCCTGCACTCTCACAAAACCAACCTGCTCAATGGCAAACTTTAGGACAGCAGATGCAGCCTCAGATGTGTATCCCTGATGCCACCAATTGCGTCCAATACAATAACCCATTTCGCAGCTAAGTCTGGCGTCAGAAACGTCCAACAGACTAATGGTACCTATGGCCATACCGCTGTCCTTGAGCCTGATTACCCAGTGGTAGAAGTTTGGGTTGTCGTAGCTGTTCACCCATCCCTCAATGATTTCCCTTGTAACACCCACGGATTTATGTGGATTCCAGGTCATATACCTGGTAACCTCGGGATCACTTGCCCAATTGTGAAACATATCCGCCGCATCCTTGGGGAGAATCCTGGACAAAATTAGCTTTGGTGTTTCCAGCGTTACAGTGCCAAGACTGTTTAAATGATGTAGACTCATGCGAAATATGTGGCCAATATGTCGTTGACGAGTCTGCCGTCAGCCTTGCCCTTAACAAGAGGCATCAGGTTCTTCATAATAAGGCCCTTGTGCTTGCCCTCGGGAGCTGTAATCTCAAGATCTGCCAATACCTTTTCGATAGTGGCGCGGATCTCATCTTCGCTCATCTGCTGAGGCAGGAACTCTGACATAATAGCGATGAACTTGTTATTTCTGTCAATGAACTCCTGTCTGGAGGGGGCTGCCATGGCGTTAGCCTCCTTGAGTTGCTTAACCTCCTTGGCTATAATGCCGTTCTCGTCATCCTCGGTCAAATCCTTGCGTGTATCTACCCTTACCTGCTTGATAGCAGCCATGAGAAGATTCAGGGCCTCCTTGCGGTCCTTGTCTCCTGCCTTCATTGCAGCGAACATTGCTTCTCTGATCTGTAATTCCTTGCTCATATTACCTCCTATAAGTCCTGTTCCGACATGGCAACAAATTTGCCACGTCCAACTATTATGTGATCTAAAACCTCAACTCCCAGCAGCCCCAGCAATGTAACTATCCTGCGGGTCATGGCCCTGTCTGCCGGGGAGGGCATCAGGGTCCCTGCCGGATGGTTGTGGGTCAGAACAACTCTGGAAGCCCCGTGCTTGAACACCCGCTCCGCCACAACCCTCTCACTGACCATGGTCTCTGTAACTGTGCCCGTGGACAGTCTCTCTGCTGCCAGTACCCGATTGTCACTGTCCAGACAAATCAGGTAAAAGGTCTCCTTGGTGTAGCCAGTCAGCAGTTTGACACAGTATTTGCCTGCCTGTTCCCTGTCAGCAAGCACGACGATGTCCTGTTCCTTGCTGAGTTCGTACTGGCGTGCCATCTGTGGAATCAGTTTGATCAGGGTGGCTGTGTGCCTCCCTACTCCCGGGATCTTAATCAATTCATCAAGGGGAGCATCCATAGCATTTCCAAGGGAACCAAAGTTGTCGATTATGGTGTGAGCCAGTAGGTTTGTGTCGCATCGCGGGACAGCGAAGAACAGTAGCAGTTCCAACGCCTGGTGCTGAGTAAATCCGTCCAGCCCCTGGGACAGGAACCTATCGACCATTCTGCGGCGATGTCCCTCGTGCAATGACATTAATCAATAATCTCGTACATTCCTGTGGCGCCATCCTTTGGCATATGTTCTGCCACTGTAACTACTCTGGCTCTGGTGCAGCCGTTGCCGAATCTGATTTCCAGAAC
>JAFVXO010000019.1 GCA_017501105.1 Clostridia bacterium
AAGGTTAACGTTTTGGGCAAGTCCGGCGTATGGTACAAGATTTCCTATAACAACACTCAGGGATATATGCATAGCTCGTATGTATCCGTTGTATGGGACACAGTGACAGTTACTCCTACACCTACTGCCACACCCACGGCCACACCTACAGCTGCGCCTACTGCCACACCCACGGCAACTCCTACTCCCAGTGGCGGCTCCGAGGAGACTCCTACACCCACAGCAACTCCTACTGCTACACCCACAGCAACTCCTACTGCCACACCTACAGCAACGCCAACACCCACTCCCAATCCGGATGCAGACATTGCGGTAAACGACAATGGCGTTATTATCCTCAACAAGGCTTTGTCTGAGTATGTATACGCTACCATCAAGGTTACAGCTACCTCTGTTAACGTCAGAGCCGGAGCGGGAACCAACTACGATGTGGTATATACTGTAACCAGCGGCGATGAACTTATGTTGTTTGACATCGTGGGCGATTGGGCACTGATTGCGTTCAATAACCAGTTTGGATGGATTTATAAGTCCCTTACCTCCGCAGCAGATTGCTCCAGACTCAAGATTACAGGTTCTGATCTTAATGTAAGACAGACAGTTCTCAGCGGCACAGTAGTGGGCCAGCTACAGAAGGGAGACATTGTTCTGGGCTGTCAGGTGAGTTATGGATGGTACAACATCCTGACATATGACGGAAAGTACAACGGTTCCAAGAGTTGGATTTCCGGAAACTACACCACCAATGCAGACGATGGCAAGATTATCAACGAGACAGTTCCCAAGTATATCAGGGATAACGGTATAGTCACAGCAGAGGTTGTTGTAGAGACCGACAGAGATAAGATTGTAAATGCTGCCAAGGAGTACTTAGGAGTTCCCTACGTATGGGGAGGACAGACACCCAGTGGATTTGATTGTTCCGGCTATGTCTACTATGTATTCGAGGAGGTCCTCGGATTGACTCTGGAGAGAGTTGCCGCCGACCAGGCAAAGCAGGGAACATACAAGGTTCTCAATGACCTGCAGCCTGGAGATCTGGTATTCTTTGACACCAACGGAACCAACAGCTCTATTAACCACGTAGGAATTTACCTGGGCGACAACATGTTTATCCATGCATCCTCAGGCAGCGGCAAGGTTGTTATCTCCCAGCTGTCAGGATACTATTCAAGGACTTACATGACAGGACGCAACATCATCGACTACATGGAGTACTAAACAACAATGACACAGAGGTCCTCACCTGGATGGTGGGGGCTTTTTCTTTTGCCCAAAAGCTGTTGCTCCGTGTCGTGAGAGGTCGGAAATTTTCGTTGAGGCGGCCTTTGTCGAAAGATTAGAATGTACTCATGTTCAGCGTTTTGGAGTACACAGGCAGATATTTAGCCCTGATATGTGTGAGTTTTATCTCGGGCGCAGCGACGTATGCCGATGGTAGCTCTGCATTGGCTATTTTAGTGCTGTTGGGGGTTATGACCACTTGTGTATGGCAGCAGCGGCGAGAGGGAAACAACTACCGAAAAACAGGCATAGCTATGTTGCTATGTCTGTTGGCCTATGGAGGCGGATATGGGAATATCTGGTATAGAGACCGTGCTGCGATAGAGATAATGCACCAATTGGAGGACAGTACACTTGGCGGTACGGCCTTGGTTGAGGGTGTCTCGGATGATGGCTATTTGCTCAGTTTTGTAGACGTGAATATGCCCGTTACAGGCAAGGCATATCTGTATACAGAGGTCCAACTGACTCCAGGCATGTTTGTGGAGTTTCAGGGCCAGTGCCTATTGTACGATGGCGCGGCCAATCCGGGATGCTTTAGCTATATGAATTATATGAAATCCTGCGGACATTTCTTCTCATTGGAAGGAACAGCAGAGGAAAGCAGTCGAGAAATGGGTGCTTTAATTCGCGTGAAGGCCCGACTATGCAGTTTGACATACAGGCTGACGTCTTTTGTGCAGAAAAGAATAGATCAGCTCTTTGGAGAATACAGGGGCATTGTCCGCGGTGTGTTGACAGGAGACACATCGGCCATGCCAGATGAGACACTCCAGATGTACAGAACGGCGGGAATAGGACACTATTTTGCAGTCAGTGGCATGCACGTGGGCATGTTGGCCGCAGCAATGGGTGTGTTCTTTGGACTAATAGGAATAGGTACTAAAGGGAAGTCAGTGGCGGTGGCAATGTCTGTTGTGGTATTGCTGTCCATATGCGGTTTTACTCCCAGCAGCCTACGAGTTGCATTTATGCTGGCGCTGTCATGGGTGGCCCGGTTAGTGATGCGCAGGAGCGACACTATAACCACGGTGGCGCTATCTGCAGCGATTAGTCTGGCAGTTAATCCATACTTGGTATACAACTCGGGGTTTATCCTGTCCCATGGAGCAATAATTTGTTTCTATATGTTGTACACAAGAATCCTGTTGCCTTTGATAGATGTGGGGCGACAGACAGGTATCAGGCAGACTGCAGAAACCGCCACAGGCAGGGAGGCAGCCCAGGGTAACCTATGGCGCCGCCTGGCCCCAAAGGCGGTACAGGCTGCGGCGGTGCCCTTGTGCTTTTGGGTGGTCACCGTGCCTATGTCCGGTAGTTTCTTTGGCACAGTGGCCACCTACGGCGCCCTGGCCAATCTGCTGTGCTCCCCTGTGTTCACGGGAGCCTTCGTGCTGGCTATGACGGCTCTGGCCGTCAGCTGTGTCTCTGCTGCGGTGGGCGCCATTGTGGCATGGCCTGCATGCCAGCTGCTGGGCGGAATGGAGTGGCTATGCAGCAAGCTGGCGGCCATGCATGCTGCCTCCCTGCCTGTGGCGGTGACACCGTACTGGCTGTTTTGCCTGGTGCTGGTGCCACTGGTTGGACTCCGCACCAGCAGGTTGTTCTCGGATACAAACAGAGGAGGCCTAGCTGCAGGGGATCGAGCGTGGCTGTGGACCTATGGCTCCGGACAGAGGAGAAGCAGAGCAACCGGTGCCATAACATTTGCCTCGGCTATGCAATTGGCTGTGGTTATTATGTGTTCTCTGGCGGCGATTGTGTATCCGCTGATTACTCCGGCTGTACAGATTACATATTTGGATGTGGGACAGGGGGATAGCAGTGTGGCTCAGTTCAGAAACGGAGATGTTCTGGTGGTGGATGGCGCCACGGAATACTATGGAGACAGGGTGGTGGAGTTTTGTAGACACGCAGGCGTTGACTGCATAGACACTCTGGTACTGAGTCACGGTCATCAGGATCATGGTGGAGGATTTGAGGCTATTTTTGACAACCTAACGGTAAAAAGGCTGTGCATATCTGCCGCAGATAATATGCCTCTGACGGGCAGAATAGTTTCCAGGGCACGGGAACGAGGCATAGAGGTAGTCAGGCTGGCAGCAGGAGATAGTTTTAGTGTGGGAGGATACAACATAGAGGTTCTGTGGCCTGTTTTGGACCATGGGAGCCTTGGTCAGGAGGAAAATAATTGTTCCCTGGTTATGGACCTGAGGGTGGGGGAGGACAGCTTTATTTTTACGGGCGATATTGAATCCGAGGTAGAATCCTTTATAATTAAACACATAGATCCGTGCACGGTATTGAAGGTCCCACATCACGGTTCTAATACATCTTCGACAATAGAATTTTTATCGGCACTTTCGCCGGAGATTTCAGTGATTTCAGTGGGCAACAACACCTACGGCCATCCTTCTGCACATGTTCTGGACAGATTGGATATGGTTCACAGTGAGACTTACATTACTCAGCGCAACGGGGCTTTGGTTGTTTATTCCAGAGGGAGAGGTTGCAGCATTTATGATTGGAAGGGTTTATGGGGATTAAGGAACTGAACGATATTCTCAAGAGCAAAAATGTTCCCCATATTGTATTTTTATACGGGGCAGAGGACTATCTGCGTAGCTTCTATAGCAACGCTATGGCAGATTTGTTGGTTCCGGACAGGGACGATTTTGCAAATAGAGTCGTCTTAAGTGAATCTGTTACCTTAGAGACGGTAAAGGACGCCTGTGATGCGCTGCCCTTTTTCTCGGAGTACAAGGTGGTGCTGGTCAGGGATTCCGGATTGCTTAAGGCAAGGGCGGCTGGTTCCGATAATTGGGATTTTCTCAACGACTTAGACCCTTCTGTACACCTGATTATCTCTGAGGGAGAGACCGATGCCAGGAACAAGGCCTTCAAGTTACTTGGCAAGCTGGCTCTCTGCTGCGAACTGGGAGAACAGGACGAGGCCACACGGGAGAAGTGGCTGGCCAAGAGGTTCCGCTCCGAGGGTGTGGCGGCAGACCAGGACGTGATCAAGCGGATGGTGGAACTCTGCGATGCATCTATGTACACTCTGGCAAATGAAGCGGACAAGCTTACAGCCTATGCGGGTCGAGGGGGACGCATTACATCAGAGGATGTAGAGGTACTATGCACAGCCTCGGTCAGGAGCGTAATTTTCGATCTGGTGGATGCTATGTCCACCGGCAGGTCCGGAGATGCATACAAGGTTATGAGCAATTTGAAGATGATGGGCGAGGCGGACCAAAAGGTCTTCATCCATCTGGCAAAACATATTAACAAGTTGTTGAGATACAAGCTTATGCAGGGTAAGGGCTGTACCGATACGGAGATTAATGCCGCTATGAAGCAGCATCCCTATGCATTTCGCAAGATGAGTGCCCAGAGCAGAAACTTCTCACTCAAAACACTCAAAAAGATGCAGGAGTTTTGCGTTGAAGCAGACGAGAAGGCCAAGGGTGGGTATATGGATACTGGCAGAGCCATAGAACTCCTGATTGCAATGGCAGAGAGCAGGAACAAATGACAGGCAGAGAAGAGTGGTTCGTCAGGAGAACTAATGGAGAAGATGTGGCCCGATTAGAGAGAGAGGCAGGATTGTCTCCAGTCATGGCCAGGATTATGGTGGGTAGGGGCATAACCGACCCCCGTACTGCTGCGAATGCATTGCGCAGCGATCCCATTGGACTTCACGATGGATTTACCATGGCAGATATGGACAAGGGCGTTTCGATTCTGGCAAATGCAATACGCCGCAGGGACAAGATTTTAGTGGTAGGCGATTACGATGCGGATGGCATAACATCCACATGCATACTGCTCAAGGTCCTGACGGATCTGGGTGCGCTATGCACCTACAAGATACCCAACCGATTCAGCGACGGATACGGCATAAACATCAATATAATAAACGATGCTGTACTAAATGGTGTTAAAGTAATACTCACCTGCGATAACGGGATTGCCGCCGCAGAGCAGATTAACGCCGCTGTTTCCGCAGGTATTAGCGTGGTAGTCACGGACCATCACCAGGTGCCCGAGTTTTTGCCGCCTGCACACGCAGTAATCAATCCCCACAGGACAGATTGCAAGTACCCGTTTAAGGAGCTGTGCGGAGCCGGAGTTGCATACAAATTCGCCCAGTGTTTGTATAGCGAGATGGGCGTAGACACCTATGATGAGGATTACCTGTTGGAATTGGTAGCCATAGGTACTATTTGCGACGTGGTATCCATGACAGACGAAAACAGAATTATTGCCAGGTATGGTATAGGACTATTGGAGCATCCCCGAAACTTGGGACTGAAAGCTCTGTGTGCCGCCAATGGCATAGAGGACAGGCCTCAGACTGCTCATACAGTAGGATTTGTAATTGGTCCCTGCCTCAATGCAACAGGCAGATTGGAGGACGCCTCTCTGGCGGTACAATTGCTTACGGAGACCGATCCGGAAAAGGCCGCAACCCAGGCGACAAACCTCACGGCTCTCAACAGAGAGAGACAGAGAATCACCGATGAGGACTGTGCCATGGCCTTACAGCAAATAGGTCAGGATGATAAGGATCAGGCTATAATTGTAGTGTATTCTCCCGGCATTAGCGAGAGTGTGGCGGGGATAGTTGCAGGTCGCATCAGGGAAACCTACGGCAAGCCTGCAATTGTGCTTTGCAAGTCCAGCGAGGAGGGCATACTCAAGGGCTCAGCTCGCTCTATAGAGGGCATTAACATATACGAAATACTGTCCGCATGTGGGGACATAATGCTCAAGTTCGGCGGACATCCCATGGCGGCAGGGTTAACCATTGAGGAAGACAGGCTGCCGGAATTGCGCCGCAGGATACAAGAGCTATCCGCGTCTGCAGGAGAACTTGTTACCAAGGTTATGATAGACGTCCCCATGAGGTTATCCTCTGCCACACTGGACATGGCTCAGGATATTGCCAGACTGGAACCATATGGCAAGGACAACGACAAACCACTGTTTGCGGACAAAAATCTCAAACTGGTGGGTTTCAGACCTCTGGGGTCCAAGGGCAAGGCTGCCGAAATGCAACTGGCCGATGCCAATGGAAATGTGACGCGGACAGTGGCTTTTGGCGATGTGTCCAGATTGAGGGACTTTATAGATAAATGTGGTGGTGTCGGGTACACCTTCCTGGATATATGCTATAATCTCAGCGTCGACACCTACGGAGGCAGGCAGCGCCTCGGCATCGTGGTGACCAACTACAGACGATCCAAGGAGGCTTCCTGATGGCCAGATATTATGTAGACAGTTGTAATTTCGCAGAGGATACCGTCACCATTGTGGGGGACGATGTCAAGCACATCCGCAGCGTATTGAGAGGTGCTGTGGGAGATAGGCTTACCCTGTGCGACTGTCAGGGCACGGTCTATGATACTGAGATTGTATCTATTGGGACAGAGATAGAGTGCCGCATATTGAGCCGCTTCCAGGACGACAACGAGCCGGATGTGAGACTTACAGTGGTTCAGGCTATTCCCAAGGGTGACAAGATGGAGTCCATTATTCAGAAGTGCGTAGAGTTAGGTGCCACCCGCATTATTCCTGTGTATTCGGAGTTTACTGTGGTCAAGGCTGACCCAAAGGGTGATGCCAACAAGCTACAGCGCTGGCAGAGGATTGCCAGAGAGGCGGCGAAACAGTGTTGCAGAGGCGTTATTCCCACAGTAGAGGCCCCGGCCAGGCTCAAGGACGTGGGCGCGCCTGCAGATGACGAGACGGGACTCATGGCCTGGGAGAGAGGTATGGGAGATCCAAGAGATATTATTTGCTCTGTAGGACCCAGAGTTCGTATTTTGGTGGGTTCCGAGGGGGGATTTTCTGCCGCGGAGGCCGAATGGGCACAGCAGGTAGGATACAAGCTCATCAGTATGGGCCCCAGGATTCTCCGCAGCGAGACAGCGGGACCGGCACTTAGCGCGGCGATAATGTTTGCCACAGGCAATTGGAACAATAGACAGGAGAGATAGTTATGATCAGGAGTATGACAGGATACGGCAGAGGAGAGGCTGCTGACAGCACCTACAAATTCAGAGTTGAGATTAAGTCCGTCAACAGCAAATATGCAGATATTACGGTTAAGGGCCCCAAGATTTTTGCTCCCTATGAGGACAAGGTCAAGGCATGCATCACTAAGAAATTGCGCCGAGGCAAGATGGATGTGTACCTGTCTTACGAGGCCTTGACGGTTTCTGAAGGAATGGTGGGAGTTAACATTCCTCTGGCATCAGCATACAGAGAGGCTATCGGCAGAAGGCCGAAGGGCTGGGCATGGACAACGATGTTAGCCTGACCACGATTATCCGCATGCCCGACGTATTCGGAGGCAACAACATGGATGTAAACATGGACGACAACTGGCCCACACTGGAGGCAGCAGTAGACATGGCAGCCAGTCAGCTGAGGGACATCAGCGCCAGAGAGGGAGCATACCTCATCGAGACCATCCGTGGAGGAAAGGACAAGATTATGGCAAAGGTGGACGAGATAGCAGATCGCTCTCCCGTGGCCATAGAGGCAAACTTCGCCAAGTACAGAGCTCGTATCGAAAAACTGCTGGGAGATACATCTGTGGATGAGGGCAGATTGTTGCAAGAGGCAGCTATAATGTCCGAGAAATACGACATCAACGAGGAAATTGTCAGACTGCGCAGTCACTTTGTACGCATGGAGGAGATTATCGCAGAGGACGATATGATTGGTAAAAAGTTGGACTTCTTGATTCAGGAGATGAACAGGGAGACCAACACCATCGGATCCAAGGCCAATGACACCGAGATTTCCCGCAGGGTTGTATTTATCAAGAACGAAATAGAGAAAATCCGCGAGCAGGTCCAGAACTTGGAATAACGAGATAATCGCCCAGTTTGAATTTTAATCAGGAGGAGCAATGATACCCTACGAAGGCAGAGAACCATATATTTTTATCAGCTATGCTCATAAGGATAGCGACATTGTTTTTCCTATAATCGAGGCCATGTATGATCGCGGATTTCGTATTTGGTATGATGCCGGTATAGAGGCCGGAACAGAGTGGCCTGAGTACATAGCTGAGCATTTGGAGAATGCGTCTGCGGTTATTGCATTCTTGTCGAATTCCGCACTGGAATCCATTAATTGCCGCCAGGAGATAAATGAGGCCATTAATCAGAAAAAGGATTTCTTGGCTATTCACCTTCACGAGCTCACCATGACAGCAGGTATGCGTATGAGACTCAGCCTGATACAGGCGATGTTTATGTACCGCCATAGCAGTATGGAGAACTTCTGCTCCGAGCTTTTCAGAGCTAAGATTTTAGCCCCGTGTCTGGCAGCAAAAGAGCAAGTTGTTCCCGCACCTGCCCCAATTGCTACAGAGGCCACAGTCAGCGCGACGGTTGCCCAACAGCAGATTCCGACTCAAGAAACCAGTGTTTCGTTGCCGGAGACACCACCTCAGCAGAGTGTGGAAACATCTAATCCAGAGGATTTTGTTATCAAGAATGGAGTGCTCGTAGCATACAAGGGAAACGCCAGTGTTGTCAAAATCCCTGACGGGGTTGTATCGGTTGGATATGCAGAACAGGCAGCAGCGATGGTGGCGCTAGCGGGGATTAAAGAGGTCTTTCCGTTTCAAAAAAACAGAATAATTACAGATATTATAATCCCTGAGGGCGTAGAACGTATAGGACATATGGCCTTTGCACATTGTGAGAGTTTGAAACGTGTTAGTATACCTGAAAGCGTAAAGCATATAGACAGTTGGGCCTTTTGGGGATGCTTTGAACTGTGTGAGATAGAGTTTTCCCAGAATAGTCAACTTGAGATTATAAGTGAAAGTGCTTTTGAGAATTGTAGCAGTCTTGTGAAATTGAGCCTCCCGAAGGGTTTGACAGACATAAAAAAGAATGCGTTCAGAGCCTGTGCAAACATGGTATCTATACGGATTCCTTTGGACGCAAAGATGGACAGTATAAAAGAGGATACTTTCCATAACTGTGCAAGCCTTGAGGAGGTAACTCTTCCTAATAGTGTTACAACTATTGAACAGGGAGCATTTTATGGTTGTGAGTCTCTGTGGGATATTAACTTCCCCAAATCCCTTAAGGAAATTGGGGAGCGGGCGTTTTGCTCCTGTGAAAAGCTGGAATGGGTTGATTGCGGTTGGCTTGGCTCCTTGGAAAGCGTGGGGAAAGAGGCGTTTTTGAATTGCAGGTCCCTAAAGACTGTTAATTTGTCAAGCACCCTTAAGACAATAGACGAAGATGCATTTACAGGCTGCATTTCCCTTGGGCGTGTAGAGCTGCCCAGAAAGACGAAGATGCCGATGTTTAAGCAGGTATTCCCAAAGCATACTGTTGTTAAGCGTACTTAGAGGATAAAGGAGTCAATAGAAATGAAATTAGTTAACGTAGGATTTGGCAACATGGTCTCCAGCGACAAGCTGGTTGCTATTGTGGGGCACCAGTCTGCCCCCGTCAAGAGGATGATTCAGGAGGCCAGAGATTCAGGTTACCTTATCGACGCCACCTATGGCCGTAAGACCAGAGCGGTTATTATCATGGACAGCGGTCATATTGTACTGTCTGCCATACAGCCCGAGACCGTATCAGGCAGATTTGACGATAATTCTGATTTGACAATAAGCGATACAGAAGAGGAGGAGACCGAGGAAAACTAATTGGTCTCCTTTGTTTTTATTTCCAAGTATTGAAAAAAGTGGCAATCTAGTATAATATTAATTAGTTAATTTAGGATTTTTTGGGTTGAGACCCGGGAAACGGAGGAAAATATGATTTTAAGCCCATCCATTACAGGTTTGTTGGATAAGGTAGACAGCAGATACACATTGGTTGTTTTGGCTGCTAAGAGAGCCCGAGAGATAAACAATTCCAGACTGGGACAGCCTGAGCCCGATGACGACGTCAAGGCCGTTTCTGTTGCTGTCAACGAGATTATGGATGACAAGATCACCTATACCAGAGAGACACGTAAGTGCTGCTGTGAGGATGCCGAGGAGGCTGTTGAGGCAGTAGCAGAGGTTACAGCAGATGATACTGTAACAGAAGAAGTACCCGTAGAGTAAATAAAATACTGGAGATAATATTATGGCTGTTGAGAAGACAATGGATAAGATTGTAGCCCTGGCAAAGAACAGAGGCTTCGTCTATCCCGGATCAGACATCTATGGCGGCTTGGCCAATGCATGGGATTTCGGCCCCCTAGGTGTAGAACTTAAGAACAATGTTAAGAAGGCGTGGTGGCGCAAGTTTGTACAGGAGAGCAAGTACAATGTCGGCGTAGACTGCGCTATTTTAATGAATCCCCAGGTTTGGGTTGCTACAGGCCACGTTACATCCTTCAACGATCCCCTGATCGACTGCAAGGCATGCAAGGCCAGATACAGAGCAGACAAGCTTGTGGAGGATTGGGCCAAGGAGAACGGTGTAGAGGTGAACACAGAGGCTATGACCAATGACGACTTCACCGCCTACATCCAGGAGCACAACATTCCCTGTCCTACATGTGGCAAGAACGACTTCACAGGTATCCGCAAGTTCAACCTGATGTTCAAGACATTCCAGGGAGTTACCGAGGACTCTGCTGCAGAGGTATATCTGAGACCCGAGACAGCGCAGGGTATTTTCGTAAACTTTAACAACGTACAGCGTTCCACCAGGCGCAAGGTTCCCTTTGGTATTGCTCAGGTAGGTAAGTCCTTCCGCAACGAAATTACTCCCGGCAACTTCATTTTCAGAACACGCGAGTTCGAGCAAATGGAGCTGGAGTTCTTCTGCAAGCCCGGTACAGATCTTGAGTGGTTCGAGTATTGGAGACAGTACTGTATCGATTGGATTCAGACTCTGGGCATCAAGCCTGAGAACATGCGTCTCCGCGATCACTCTCCTGAGGAGCTGGCATTCTACTCCAAGGCTACTACAGATATCGAGTATCTGTTCCCCTTTGGATGGGGCGAACTGTGGGGTATCGCAGATCGTACAGACTACGACCTCAAGCAGCATATCGACCACTCCCACAAGGATATGCAGTATTTTGATCCTATCACTAACGAGCACTACATTCCCTATGTTGTAGAGCCCTCTTTGGGTGCCGATCGTGTTACACTGGCATTCCTCTGCGAGGCATATGATGAGGAGGAGGTAGGCGAGGGAGACGTTCGTACAGTATTGCGCTTCCACCCTGCATTGGCTCCCATCAAGGTTGCTATACTCCCCCTGTCCAAGAAGCTGGGCGACAAGGCCTACGAGCTCTACGAGGACCTTTGCAAGGAGTATATGTGCGAATATGACGAGACCGGCTCTATCGGCAAACGCTACAGGAGACAGGACGAGATCGGTACTCCTTACTGCGTGACATTTGACTTTGATTCACTGGAGGACAACTGCGTGACTATCAGAGAGCGCGACTCCATGGAGCAGGTCAGATTGCCTATTTCTGAGCTTAAGACATGGTTAAGTGACAAGTTTACTTTCTAATATAAAAGATGGAGGATACTAACATGGCAAACAAGTATTGCTACCTGTTCACAGAGGGCGATGCCAGCATGAGAGAACTGCTGGGCGGCAAGGGCGCAAACCTGGCCGAGATGACCAAGATTGGTCTCCCTGTACCCCAGGGATTTACAATCTCCACTGAGGCATGTACTCAGTATTATGAGGACGGTCGTCAGATTAACCCCTCAATTCAGGCAGAGATTAATGACTACATTGGCAAGATGGAGGAGATCACCGGCAAGAAATTCGGAGATTTGGAGAATCCTCTGTTGGTTTCTGTACGTTCCGGTGCCCGCGCATCCATGCCTGGTATGATGGACACAATTCTGAACCTGGGTCTTAACGAGCAGGTTGTAGAGGTTATGGCCAGAAAGTCCGGCAACCCCCGTTGGGCATATGACTGCTACAGAAGATTTATCCAGATGTATTCCGACGTTGTTATGGAGGTGGGCAAGAAGTATTTCGAGGAGCTCATCGACAAGATGAAGGAAGAGAAGGGCGTTAAGCTGGATGTTGAGCTTACAGCCGACGACCTTAAGGAATTGGCAAACCAGTTCAAGGCAGAGTACAAGGCAAAGATTGGACAGGACTTC
>JAFVXO010000020.1 GCA_017501105.1 Clostridia bacterium
GGCCATAACTATACAGGAGGTGGACTAATAGAGCCTAATATGTTCGCATGCCACATAAGCTGCCATGCAAGGGCAAATACTCTGTCCCATAATGTTGACGATATTTGTGCCAATTGGTACACTCAAGCAAAAGAGTAAAAGCTCGTACAATTCCTATGGAGGTAACAAAATGAAGAAATTCTTAGCTATCCTTTTGGCGGCAGCGATGGTTCTTTCTGTATCCACATATGCTTTTGCACAAGATATCGATGTTTTTAAACTTACAGTTTCAGATGGTGAACAGTCGAGAATTCAGTTCCAGTATGCTGAGGGTACGTTTGCAGAGGGTGACGAGGTAGAGATACTTGTTAATCTCCCTGACATTGTAGATTTAGACACAGGCGCTACAGCTGTAGTTAAGAGACTTACCGCCAGAGTTTATGGCGCCGGCTCAAAGTGGACAGACGAAAAGCCTTTTGATGAAACATGGGTAGAGGATCTTGGTAATGATTGGTACAAGATTACTTTCGAGGTTACAATTGAGTCCGAAGGTATAACGATGGGTTTCTTCTATTTCTCAGATGATGGTACAGAGAATGGTAAAGAGGCAGTACCATCTGACGGTTCCGTTATTTATTTTGCTTCTATGGCTGTTAATGGTGTAGCAATGGAGCTTGATGCAGATTGTTTCGAAGGCTCCAATCTTGTTCTTGATGTAGAGACAACAAAAATTGCAAGTCCTTACCCAGATGAGGAGTCAACCGTGGATACACCTGTTGATGAGACAGAGGGAGATGTTACTGACAAAACCGACGACAAGACAGACATAGCAGATGGCATGTCTGTAGATACAGTATGGATTATTACAGGCTCGGTTGTGGCCGTAGTTCTTGTTGCAGCAATTGTTGTTGTGGTTGTGCTTAAAAAGAAAAAAGCTTAACTAAACAATCTAAATTTTGAAACAAACACCCCCAATTCTGAAAAGCAGAAAAGGGGGTGTTTTTATATCAGCTTTAGCACAATGTTGCTCTGGCTACACCTCAAACTCAATGGCGCTGGCGTCGTCGTGAATCTTAAAGCGCACATTTTCGTTGAGCAGGGGATCCTGATCCTCTGCCTGGCGAAGGGCTGCGCCTGCCTCCTCAAGGGTGAGACCGGAGTTGTCCATCAGGTAGGCAACGTCCTCAAATCCATCGGTATAGGCAACAACCCGGCGAATGCAATTCAAGGGGATGGAGATTATCTCCTCAGGAGTGCAGGGGGTCATGCCAAAGGACAAAATACGGTAGCCCTTGTCAGTATTCATCGAGCTACGGTTTTGTGCCAAAATAGAGCGCACGTCGGGGTGGTTGACCAGGTCGCAAATGTTTTCTCCGGTAGCGGCCCGCAGACTCAGCATGGCGTCAAATACCTGCTGATCAAAGGTGGAAACCTGTGGGTCGTAGATATTCATAGGCAGAGGCTCGTCCAGGAGATATATGTCTGCGCTGCAGTCCCCTATGGTAACGATTTGCAGCTGGTCGCCCTTTACGTGGAAGAACAATCCGGATGCAGAGGGATAAAACTCGGGAGCTACAGAGTCAGAGTGGTTGAGGGCCTCCTTGAAGGACGCAAACACAGCCTCCAGGGTCTGGTTAATGGCAGAGCAAATATCGTCGGTGGCCTGAACAGCCTCGGCATACAGGGAGCGGAACCTTTCCACAAACCAAACGGCGTTTAATTTGGAGGGAGACAGACTGGTGGAACCGTCGAGAACCATAACGTCTCCGGGCCCGTACCAGA
>JAFVXO010000021.1 GCA_017501105.1 Clostridia bacterium
AAGCTGACCTCTGCCCAGAACAAGATCGAGGCTTTGGTAGATTCCAAAAACGACATAATGAACAAGCTGGAGCTACAGAAAGATGAACTCAAGAGGGTCAACGATGAGTACCAGGCGGGCAATGCCAGATTGCGTACCCTCAAGGAGATGGAGAATTCCATGGAGGGCTATCAGCGCAGCGTCAAGAACCTGATGAACGCCTGCAGACAGAGCAGATCCCTGGGCACAGGAGTTTTGGGTACCGTTTCTGAACTGATTCGTGTAGACAAGACATACGAAATTGCTATCGAGTTTGTGCTGGGCAACAGCCTGCAGGATGTTGTAACCGAGACGGATCAGGACGCCAAGAGATGCATTGAATACCTCCGTTCTCAATCTGCAGGCAGAGTTACATTCCTGCCTATCAATACTGTTAAAACCAGAATGCTGGAGAGGGAATTTGTAGGCCGCATCGGTGGCCATGGCGGATATGTGGGCATTGCTGCTGACTTGGTGGAATCTGCCCCCAACATCAGACCTGTGGTACAGAACCTGTTGGGCCGCATTGTTGTAGCCAGGGACCTGAACAGCGCCATGGAGATGGCCCGCAAGTGCGACTATAACTTTAAGATTGTTACGCTGGACGGTGACATGGTAAATGCAGGCGGCGCCATGACCGGTGGATCCAAGGATACCGGCGCTGGCAGAGGATTCCTGAGCCGCAAGAGGGAGATTGAGGAACTGACCCGGTCCACCCAGGGCATGGCCGGCAGGATTGCCAATGCAAACGCAGGCCAGTTGCAGCTGGAGATGCAGCTCCGCAACGCTGACAAGGATTTGGCCGCAGCCACAGAGCACTACAGGTCTATCCACACCGACAGGGCTGTTATGGAAAACAGCCTGCGCTCACTGCAGGTGGATTCCGACAGGGAGACAGCCCGCAGAGATCAGCTGGCAGATGAGAGAGATCAGGTTACAGAAGCCAACATCAGGCTGGATGCGGAGCAGCAAGAGGCCAAGGCCAAGCTGACACAGCTCAACCAGGAGTTGGCAGATGTGCTCAAGGAGATTGAGGCATACGGCAGACAGGCCCGCAGCGAGTTAGAGGCCAAGGAGGCCATGACCAGAGACAGCGACTCCATCCGTTCTGAGTTGGAAAAGCTGGACATTATCACCCTGAACGTATTGCACAACAAGGAGAGAGAGCAGATTCAGCTGAACTCTGTCCTGGAAAATATCGGCCAGGCAAACAAGGCCAAGCAGGCAGCTATGGAGGCACTGGACCAGATCGAGGATTGCATAGATCAGCAAGAGCTGGAAATTGACCGCTTGTTGGCAGCAAAGGTTGCATCTGAGGCCAATATCGCCCAGCTCACAGAGGAGAGGGACGGTCTTAGCGAGGAGTTCCGCAAACTGAACCAACAGATCGAAAGCAACGACGAGGCCAAGATGACCTTCGTATCCAGACTGAACAGAGCTCAGACCGACTCTATCAGGCAGCAGGCAGAGTTGGAGACAGTTAAGAACAGACTGTGGGATCAGTACAACCTGACATACGAGACCTCCGAGGGCCAGTACAAGGTACCGGAGAACATGTCTGTGGCCCGCAAGAGAGTGGATTCTCTGAGGGAACAGATCAGGTCCATGGGAGATGTCAACGTAACAGCCATCGACCAATACGCCGCCAATATGGAGAGACTGAGATTCCTCAAGGACCAGGAGAGCGACGTTGTGGAGAGCGGAGAGAAGCTGCGTAAGATAATCTCTGAGGTGTCTGCCCAGATGAAGGAGCAGTTTGTATCCCAGTTCCAGCTGATAAACGACAGCTTTTCACAGGTGTTCTCAGATCTGTTCGGTGGCGGTCGAGCATATGTGGAGCTCACCGACAATACCAATGTATTGGAGAGCGGAGTTGAGATTATCGTCCAGCTGCCGGGCAAGAAGCTACAGAACATGAACCTTATGTCCGGCGGAGAGCGCGCCCTGACAGCTATCGCACTGCTGTTTGGCATACTCAAGCTCAAGCCGTCGCCGTTCTGTCTCTTGGACGAAATTGAGGCTGCTTTGGACGAGGTAAACGTTACCAGATTCAGCAATTACCTGCAGAACTGCGTAGACGATACTCAGTTCCTGATTATTACCCACAGAAGGGGAACAATGGAAATTGCCAACTATATGTATGGAGTTACAATGCAGGAACCCGGCGTTTCCAAGATTGTCTCCATGAAGATTAAAGAGTGATCGTGAGGAAGATAAATGGGCTTTTTTGACAAGCTGAAAAAAGGGCTGTCCAAGACTCGGGAAATGATGTCCGACGGTATTAACCGAGTTTTTGCCTCTATGGGCAGGGTGGACGAGGACATGATGGAGGAGCTGTTTGACGCTCTGATTTCTGCCGATGTAGGCATGGATACCACAGACAAGATCCTGGACAAGCTGAGGGCGTCCATCAAGGAGAACAAGATTATCGATCCCGCTGAGGCCAAGGATCAGCTGATCCGCATTATTGCAGAGATGATTGATCCCGCAGATGCAGGACTTAAGCTGAATTCCAAGCCTGCAGTTATATTTGTCATCGGCGTCAATGGCGTTGGCAAGACCACATCCATTGGCAAAATGGCCAATAACTACAGAAGCGCTGGCAAGAAGGTTGTGGTTGCCGCTGCGGATACCTTTAGAGCAGCTGCCATTGATCAGCTACAGGTATGGACTGACAGGGCAGGAGTGGATTTGATCAAGCAGCAGGAGGGCGCCGATCCCTCGGCAGTTCTCTTCGATGCCATCAATGCAGCCAAATCCAGGTCTGCGGATATTTTGATCGTGGATACAGCAGGCAGACTGCACACCAAGAAGAATCTGATGGAGGAGCTGAACAAGATGAACAGAGTCCTCCGCAGAGAGTTGCCTGATGCGGACATCAACACCTTGATTGCGTTGGACGCCACAACGGGACAGAACGGTATTTCCCAGGCCAAGGTATTCTCAGAGGGCTGTCCAATCGACGGTATTATCCTCACCAAACTGGATGGCACAGCCAAGGGAGGCGTAGTAATTTCCATCAAGGACGAGTTGGGAATCCCCGTGAGACTGGTTGGAGTAGGAGAGGGAATTGACGATCTACTGGTATTCGAGCCCCAGGAATTTGTAAGCGCTATATTTAATGATTAATACATTGGCAGGGCTGTG
Organism: Clostridia bacterium; assembly: GCA_017501105.1. GTDB lineage: Bacteria > Bacillota > Clostridia > RGIG7378 > RGIG7378 > RGIG7378. The sequence continues at coordinate 3,166 of JAFVXO010000021.1, forward strand.
GGAGTAAAATTCCAGAGCCCTTTTTCCTTGACAGCCGGGCGTGTTTGAAGCATAATTAACCGGCACGCAGATGTTTCCGTAGCTCAGCTGGATAGAGCGACCGCCTCCTAAGCGGTAGGTCGGGTGTTCGAATCGCCTCGGGAACACCAAGGGGGTATTTACACCCCCTTTTTCTTTGCAAAAAAATAGGGAAGTCTTTTGCGTTTGTGCTCATCTGGGCAAGCGCACCCAAAGTGCGGAAAACACTACGTTTTCCGCACTTTTACTTTTCTCTGCAGACTTTTCGATTTATTCTCAAAAATATGCAATAATTGTTGTAACGTTTTCTTGTTTTCCAAATCTAATAGTTGAAAGGGCGGTGAAACTGTGACTGAATTTGAAAAGCTTTTCAATGAAAACCGAGAATTCATTTTCAAATATCTAACGAAAATGACACAGGATGTTTCACTATCCGAAGAACTGACGCAAGAAACCTTTTTTCGTGCATATATGAACTACTCTTCTCTTAGGAACAAGGAAAAGGTATCTGTATGGCTCTGTCAAATTGCAAAGAATACATACTTTGCGTGGTATAACGAGCAGAGGAGAAAGGATTCTCTCGATGTTCTCGAAACCACAAGTGATGGTGAAAACATAGAAGATGCATTTGTTCAAAAAGAAACTTCTCAAATAGCGATGCGGTGCTTGCACGAATTAGAAGAGCCGTATAAGGAAGTATTTATGCTTTCGGTCTTCGGTGGTTTCTCCCTAAAGGACATTAGTTCCCTCTTTGGGAAAAGCGAAAGTTGGGCAAGGGTTACATTTTACCGTGCTAAGCAAAAACTGTTAGAAAGAATGAGGTAAAAATATGGATTGTAATGTTGTAAGAGATCTGAT
>JAFVXO010000022.1 GCA_017501105.1 Clostridia bacterium
ACTATTCCTGTAAGCTTGTGCTCGGCAATGGCGTTCTTGATAATATCCTGGCCTGCCTGAGAGCACATGTATTGATAGTCGGTGGAGAAAACTACTCCGGGCTCACTCTTGAGTGCCTCGGCTACTGCATGTACGTCTACTGTACCGGCAATGTTACTGCCACACCAGCATACGAATACTCCAATTCTCTGCATATGTTCTCTCCCTCCTTACTTAGTATATTTTCTGAAGGCACTGACAATTGCCTGCTGAGGAAGGTCCTCGTTCAGCATGTCAGGTACGTCGTTTGCTGTCATGTGATTAGCTCCCTGGCGCCTGATGGCCACAAGGCGAACTGCCTCTATCAGCTTTGCGGGTTCTACACCTCTGGGGCATCTGTCAACACAGGCAAAACATGTAAGGCATCTGTACAGGGACTGGGAATCGAGCAGGGGCTCAATATCTCCGTTCTCTACCATGCTGACGAACTGATGAGGATGATATTCCATCTCGTCGTATGCAGGACAGGTGGCAGAACACTTGCCGCACTTCATGCACTTTCTGGGATTGACGCCGCTGATGCGTGTCATCTCCTGCTGAAGGTTCTTGGTCTTGTTAATCATCTGCATTCTCCTTTACTCCCAAGGCCTCTGCCAACAGTTCGGTAATGTAGACAACAGGCATATCTGTGCCTGTCTTGAGCAGATTGTAGCGGCATAGGGGGCAGGCTGTAACCAGCATATCTGCTCCGGCCGCCTTGGCATTTGCAATAATATCCATGCTCTTGGCCTTGGCAAACTCGGGGCTCTCCATGGTTATGTACCCACCGCAGCACTCGTTGCGTCTGGCATATACCACAGGTTCTGCGCCCAGGGCTCTGAACAGATCTTCCATAATCTGAGGGTTCTCGGGATCATCCATCTGCATGGCTGCATGGGGTCTCAGCAGGAGGCAACCGTAATATGCGGCAACCTTGAGTCCCTTAAGGGGCTTTACCACCTTGGCCTTGACGGCATCGTAGCCAACCAGGTCGCGAAGGAGTTCCAGATAGTGATATACCTCCGTCTCGCCCTTGTAGGGCTCCTCTCCCATATAGTTGTTGACTGCTGTGGAGAAGGAGGAGTTCTGCTGCATGGCATGGTTTGTCTGCTTGATAACATTATGACAGGCAGAACACACTGTAACCAGGGGCTGCTCCTTGTCGGCTGCAGCCTTGAGCGCACGGACAGAGGAAAGCTTAGTGGCTATCTCGTCATTAGCGGTGGTAAACACGCCTCCGCAACACTGCCAATTATCGATTTCTTCCAGAGTTACACCCAGTGCCTCTGCGGCCTTGCGAGCATACTCGTCCAAGTCTCTGGCCTTGTTCTTGAGAGTACATCCGGGGAAATAACTGACCTTCATGTTAATCTCCTTTAGACCATCTGCTCGGGGTGGAACACCTCATCGAACTTCTCGGCGGTGAGGAATCCCAGCTCTACGCAGGCCTCTTTAAGCGAAATATTGTCCTTGAATGCCTTTTTAGCTGTCTTGGCGGCATTCTCATATCCAATGTAGGGGTTAAGGGCGGTAACCAACATCAGAGAGTTGTGCAGATTGTGGTGCATCTTCTCTCTGTTTGCCTTGATGCCTACTGCGCAGTTCTTGTTGAAGGACATAATAGCCTCAGCAAGAAGTCTGGCAGACTGCAGGAAGTTGTAAATGCATACGGGCATAAATACGTTGAGTTCAAAGTTGCCCTGGGATGCTGCCAATCCTACAGCAACGTCGTTGCCCATAACCTGAACGGCAACCATGGTAACGGCCTCGCACTGGGTGGGGTTTACCTTGCCAGGCATAATAGAGGATCCGGGTTCGTTCTCGGGGATATATATCTCTCCCAGGCCATCTCTGGGGCCGGAAGCCAGCCAACGAACGTCGTTGGCAATCTTCATCATATCGCAGGCCAGAGCCTTGATGGCACCGTGGGCAAACACCAACTCGTCCTTGGATGTCAGGGAGTGGAACTTGTTGGCCGCCGTAACAAAGGGCTTGCCCGTAATAGTTGCGACCTCAGCTGCAACTGTCTCTCCAAAACCGGCAGGTGCGTTAAGTCCGGTACCTACTGCAGTGCCGCCCAAGGCCAGTTCATACAGAGGCTGCAGAGAGCGTGTAATGAGCTCCACATCCTTCTCCAAACTGGATCTCCAACCGCTGATCTCCTGGCTGAACTTGATGGGAGTGGCATCCTGCAGATGAGTTCTACCGCTCTTTACCACGTCCTCGTTCTCCTGCTCCAGGCGCTTGAAGGTATCTATAAGCGCATTTACTGCGGGGATAAGCTTGTTCTCCAGCACCAATACTGCAGCAATATGCATTGCTGTGGGGAAGGTGTCGTTGGAGGACTGGCTCATATTTACGTCGTCGTTGGGGTGCAGCAGCTTCTCTCCCAGAATCTGGTTGCCTCTGTTGGCAATCACCTCATTGGCATTCATGTTTGACTGGGTGCCGGAGCCTGTCTGCCACACTACCAGGGGGAAGTGGGAGTTGAGCTCTCCTGACATAACCTCGTCGCAGGCCTTGATAATGGCAGACAACTTGGTATTGGTCATCTTCTCGGGGCGAAGCTTGTTGTTGGTGATGGCTGCAGCCTTTTTGAGCACACCAAAAGCGTGTACAATCTCCATAGGCATAGTCTCGATGCCTACGCCTATTTCAAAGTTCTCGTGGCTACGCTGGGTCTGTGCTGCCCACAAGCGGTCAGCAGGCACTCTGACCTCTCCCATGGAGTCATGCTCTATACGATAATCCATTGTGATATTTCCTTTCAGCCTGGTTACTTTTAAATTGTGATGTTTTTAATAACGTCCTTGAGGCACTGGGCGCTGTGGCGCAGCTCGCTAAGTTCCTTGTCGTTGAGGGGAAGCAGAACCTTGCTCTGTACGCCGTTGCCTCCGACAATATTCAGCAAGCTAAGACATACATCGTCAATGCCGTACTCACCGTGAAGCATAGTGGATACTGTCAAAGTGGTGTCAATGCCGCTGAGCAAAATCTTGCACATGTGACCAACAGACATGGACACGGCGTAGAATGTAGCTCCCTTGCGCTGGATAACGCTGCCGCCGGACTTGCGCACATAGTCCTCAACCTCGTTGTACTTCAAATCCGGGAATCGACCGTTGCTATTGAGAACTGCGTTGGGGTAGTCAGAAACGTGTACGTTGGAAATGTTTGCCAAAGACCAGGGGATAAAGGAGGAATCTCCGTGCTCTCCCAAAACGTAGGCGTGTACGTTCTTCTGGTTGATAGAGTAATATTCTGCAATGCGGGAACGCAGACGGGCTGTGTCCAGAATGGTACCTGAACCGATAATCTTGTGCTCAGGGATACCGGACACTTTGCAGAAAGTATATGTCATAATGTCTACCGGGTTTGCCACAATAATATATGCTGCATTGGGTGCATAGCGTGTTATCTCGGGCGTAATGGACTTGAGAATGTCCACGTTGGTCTGTGCCAGGTCCAATCTGGACTGTCCGGGCTTACGTGCAACGCCGGATGTAATAACAACGATATCAGAGCCTATTGCGTCGGGATAGCTTCCCGCATATACGCTGCAGGGGTTAGTAAAGGGGGTACCCTGTCTGATGTCCATGGCCTCGCCCATAGCTTTGTCTCCGTTGATCTCGATGAGGACAATTTCGGATGCAACGCCTGTGAGTGTAAGTGTGTAAGCGATAGTAGAGCCTACGCTGCCGGAACCGATGATTGTAATCTTGTTCATAAAACCCTCTCTAAATCTGTTTTAGATTGCTCCCCAAAAATGTCTGTAAGGCTTGACGCGCCTATGTTAAAAGCCATCAAAACCCAGTCTATTCCTTTATAATGTTGTAACATTTTGCGTCCTTTTTTTCAAGCCTAAAGGGCCTCTGAAAGGCGTTTTCAAGCAACCTTATTCAACATGTCCAATAAGGTGTTTTCCCCATTTTCAATATTTGTATAAAAAGCTGTTTTCGAATATTCAAAGAGGACGATTTGGCGTAAAAAAAGCGCCGACTTTTTGTCGACGCTCCTTGATTTTCTAGGGTTTAGCCGCCTAAATAGGCCTTTTTGATTTCCTCACTGGCGAGCAACTCCTGGCCTGTTCCGCTGAGAACAATTTTGCCAGTCTCCAGAACGTATGCCCTGTCAGAAATTGCCAGAGATTTATTGGCATTTTGCTCTACCAGCAGGATGGTGGTGCCACTCTTGTGAATCTCCTGAATGATGGAGAAAACCTGATCAACCAACAGGGGCGACAATCCCATGGAGGGTTCGTCCAACATGAGCAGCTTTGGCTTGCTCATCAAGGCTCTGCCCATGGCCAGCATCTGCTGTTCGCCTCCGGACAGTGTGCCCGCAATCTGGTTCTTGCGCTCGCCCAACCTGGGGAACCTGTCATAAATTTCCTCTACGGCTGCCTTGATCTTTCTGGAATCCTTTTCGATATATGCTCCCATGAGCAGGTTCTCATAAACTGTCAGCTCCTGGAACACCCTGCGCCCCTCAGGAACCTGCGTCATACCAAGGTGAACTATAGAGTGGGCCGGAGTCTTGGTAATATCCTGTCCGTCATAGACTACAGAACCGCTCCTGGATGGAATCAGTCCCATAATGCTCTGCATTGTAGTGGTCTTGCCTGCGCCGTTTGCGCCGATAAGCGTGACAATTTCGCCTTGATTTACCTCAAAGCTAATGCCCTTGAGGGCGCAAATCACTCCATAATATACCGACAGGTCTTTGATTTCTAATAAAGCCATGGTGTCCTCACTTTCCGATATAGGCCTCGATAACCGCAGGATTGTTCAGCGCCTCTGTAACTGTCTCCTGGGCCAGGACCGTACCAAAATTAAGAACCGTTACTCTGTTGCACAGACCCACAACGAACTTGAGGTCATGTTCGATCAACAGAACTGTGACGTCGAACTTGTCTCTGATCAGGCGGACTGTGTCCATAAGTTCGGCTGTTTCATTGGGATTCATGCCTGCAGCAGGCTCGTCCAACAGCAGCAGCTTGGGAGATGTGGCAAGAGCTCTGGCAATCTCCAACTTACGCTGTTTGCCGTAGGGCAGATTGCAAGCCAGATTATTGCGTTCCTCCTCCAAATCAAATATGCGGAGGATTTCCTTGGCCCGCTCTCTCATAGCCTTCTCACTGGCAAAGTGACGGCCCAAACGGAACATGCTCTCAAAGGGAGTACACTTAAACTCCGGGTTGTTATGCAGTCCAACCATAACATTGCGGATAACGCTCATGTTGTTGAACAGCCTGATGTTCTGGAATGTACGGGCAATTCCCTTGCGGTTAATTGCCTGCTCGGACAACCCCACCAGTTCCTCGCCGTTAAGGCAGAACGTTCCGGTGGTTGGCTTATAAACGCCTGTCAGCAAGTTGAAAATAGTGGTCTTGCCTGCGCCGTTGGGGCCAATAAGTCCGTAAATCTCGCCCTTCTCGATAGAGATATTAACGTTCTGAGCAGCCTTGAGTCCACCGAAGGAAATGCCCAGGTTTTTGGTTTCTAAAATGTATTCTGCCATTTAGTCATCCCCCTCGCCTTGATATGGGTCGCCCTTCTCTGACACAGAGCTGCGAACATTGGCAACATCCACAGACAAAATCTCATCCATAGCAATCTTGGTGGGCACGCGATTCCACACAGCCTCGTCGTCCTTAACCCTGGAGGGATCGTGTCTGTTCCTACTGAGCTTATCGAACAAGTTCTTGAAGTTGTATCGCTCTCTGAATCCCTTGAGGGCAGGGGCGTTGTTGTAAATAACGATAATGATGAGGATAAGAGCATATACCAAATTCTGCAGCACAGCCAAATCTCCCGTCAATACCGTGGCCAATGTGGTGTTAAGGTATGTGATAAGGGATGCGGCCATAATTGCGCCATTGATACTGCCCATACCGCCCAAAACTACCATAACCAAAATCTCGATGGAGTAGTTGTATCCAAAGCTTGTGCTCTGGATTGTATAGTTGCTCCAGCTGTACATAACGCCGCCGATACCTGCAAAAAACGCAGAGATAATGAATGCGATCAGTTTGTACTTTGTAACGTTAATTCCCATAGCCTTGGCTGCAATTTCGTTGTCGCGGATGGCGGTAATAGCTCTGCCGTGTTTGCTGCGGATAAGGTTCTGGATGACTGCCAGCGCAATCAGCACCAGCACAAGCCCTATGATGAACAACACCTTTTTGTCGTATCTGGGTGTAGAGAGGCCCAGGGTGCCTCCAAAGGAATCATTGCTTGTGTTGCGGAAGATAGACTTTACAATCTCTCCAAAGGCCAACGTAACAATGGCCAGGTAGTCACCCTTGAGTCGCAGAGCAGGCAGTCCGATAATAACACCACAAGCTGCGGCAACCGCACCTCCTACTACGAAGGAAACAATCAATGTAACAATAGAGTTACCCATGGACTGTGCCATAACTGCGGCAACTTTTCCGCCCAGATAAGCACCCATGCACATAAATCCTGCGTGACCCAAGCTCAACTCGCCCAGAAATCCAACAACCAGGCTCAGGGATACTGCCATCAAAATGGAGATAGACATCTTCTCCAACAAGAACTGTGTGGAGGAAGCCAAATTACCTGTAACACTCATGATGCCGAACACAATTGTTGCAATTGCAATCACAGCGTAGTTGATGTAATTCTTCCACTTAATACTCTTGCCCTTCATCATACCTTCTCCCTCCTCTTCTTTCCAAGGAAGCCGGTGGGCTTGACCATGAGAATAATAATCAAAATAGAGAATTCAATTGCGTCCGTATAAGGAGCAATGGCAGTAATCTTGTAGGAAATGCTCTCTACTAAACCTAACAATAGTCCTCCCAGCATGGCTCCAGGAACAGAGCCGATGCCTCCGATAACGGCAGCTGTAAATGCCTTGATACCCGGCATTGCGCCCAATGTTGTTGTAAGGCCAGGCGACTTCATGAGGTAGAAAAGTCCAGCCAGAGCCGCTAGTGCAGAGCCTATTGCAAAAGTAATGGTAATGATCCTGTTTACGTTAATGCCCATAAGCTGTGCTGCGCCTCTGTCTTCTGATACAGCAATCATGGCTCGACCAGTCTTGGTGAACTTAACAAACAGGGAAAGAGCCACCATGACCAGCACGGTGCAGCTAAGAGTTATCAGGGTTCCCACGGAAATTGTCAGAGCACCTATGGAAACTGTGCCCAAATCAGCTACGATAACAATCTTCTGTGCGGAGCCAAAGATAATCTGCGCCAAACTCTGCAGAAGGTAACTAACGCCTATGGCCGTAATGAGAACAGCCAGAGGGGAGGCCCCCCTCAGGGGCTTATAAGCAACTTTTTCAATCAGGACTCCAAAGGCTATGCAGACGATAACAGCAGCTACTGTAGCCAAAAGGGGCGAACCTGCCAATCCAAGTACAACAAAAATTGTATATCCGCCGACCATGATGATATCGCCATGAGCAAAATTCAGCATCTTGGCGATGCCGTATACCATTGTATATCCCAGGGCAATCATGGCGTATATTCCGCCAAGACTCAATCCGTTGATAATCGTCGTAATAATGTCCATTTTTCTTCCTACTAAACAGCTGATAAAGCACGCAATCTGCTACACGGTGACGTGTAGCAGATTTGCGGCTGATTTGTTGTTTTATAAATTATTTCTCGTCTGCAGGCTTAATAACGTAGCGGATAGCGTTCTTCTGAACATATCCTGTATCGTCCCAAGTGATATTATCGCCTGTTACTCCAGAATAGGAGAAGTCGCCGTTGAACTGAGCCTTGAGAACCTCGCACAGTTCAGATGCAGACATTGTTACATATACGCTGCTGTTATCAGCCTCATAAGCGGCCTTCATAGCATTGTAGATAGCATATACACAGTCATATGCGGATGCACCGAACTGGTTAAGTGTGTCTACTCCATATTTTGCAACGTACTTGTCGATGAAGGTCTTAGCTGCACCAGATGTTGCATTGGAATCGAAGTGGGACAGCATTGAAACTTCCTGAGGAATGGAGTTGATATCGAATCCCTCTGCGCTGGCAATACCATCGAGGCCATCGCAACCATAGTAAATCGCATTAGAAACAACCTTATCCTTAGCCTGAATCATGAATACGGAAGCGGGCTGATAGTAGATAGGCATGAAGATCAATTCGCAATCCTTAAGTGTATCGATCTGTGTGCTGAAGTCTGTTGTGTTTGCATCTGTGAAAACAGCCTCAACAGTAGTTACGGAATCGCTCAGGTTAGCCTTGAACTGCTGATAAATACCATAGGAGTAAGAGTCATCGGACTTGTAGAAGATACCGATTGTCTTGCCAGCATAATTGGCGTTGATGTAATCGGCAGCAACCTTACCCTGGTTACCGTCAGCAAAGCACATCTGGTATCCGTTGGCATTGCTGGGAATCTCGTCGCCGGATGCGGAGGGTGTCAAGAAGAATACGTTGTCCTCTACAGAAAGGTTCTTGAACTCCTTACCAGGATCAGTTGTAACTGTTCCCAGGGAAACCTGCATGCCGCCCTCGTAAAGGAATGCGTAGTTGCCGGCAACCTTTGTCTTATCGTGCATATCGTCTGTAGTAACCAACTTGAACATAACGCCGTTGAGACCGCCGGCTGCGTTAATCTCGTCTACAGCCATCTGTGCTGCGTTCTTAACAGCAGTGCCATAAATAGCGGCGCCGCCGGTCAGGGGGCCGGACACGCCGATAACGAATTCAGTGTTGTTCTCTGCGTAGTTCTTGTTTCCGCCGCAACCTGTAAGCAGGCATGCTGTAGCGACCATAACTACTGCAAGAAGTACTGATGTCAACTTCTTAAAGGTGTTCATCTTTCTCATATTTGTTTTCTCCTTTTCTTCCGTCGCAACGGAAATGACTGAACCTATAAATAAAAACGACTCCGGTTTATTGAAGCCGTCTAACTTATACATAATTAATGGGTAGATAATACCACATATTCGAAGCGAGTCAATGCCACTTTAAAGAAAAAACATGATATTATATTGCGATTTTTGGCGTTTGTTTTGAATTCTCTACTTTATGCGTGAAAAATCCACTGTCTACATTTTACGTCAACCAATCCGACCGGCATCATATTCCCAGCCTGCGGAGGATATCTTCCTTTGGACGATAGCCGGTAGATACCGCCTCTACTCTGCCTCCCTTGATCAAAACCAGCGTAGGAATGGAGGAAATGTTAAAGCGGTTTGCCAGTTCAGCCTCCTCGTCTACGTTTACCTTGCATACCTTGAGTGATCCTTGTCTCTCCGCTGCGATTTCATCAATCACCGGAGACATCATCTGACAGGGGCCACACCAGGTAGCCCAAAAATCGATGAGCACCGGTATGTTACTCTCGTTTACCTCGTTGTTATAGTTCTTTGATGTTAATGTCACAATACTCATAATTACACCTCATTTCTCCTTGTAGTACAGCATACAATGACAGTACCCCTCGTAATCCGGGTCTGCGATTTGGTCCCTAAACTCCTGACACATACACATGTTTTCCTCTGTTTGTTCCCTCCGGCACGGGCAATAGCCACCCTTTTTCTGCAACCCCTGTCGGATTGCTTCTACCACATTGCGATTCGAGTTATAGCGTATCTTCATGGCTCTGTTCCTCCGTCCTTTTCTTTATTATAACCGATTTTTTCAAAAAGAGCTGCCCTTTCTGGTTGATTAACTGGTATAAATCTTAACAGCTTCTTAACACAGGGCTGGTTTTCTTTACTGCATTTTTACGAGGTCGACATGTATACTTCCATCGTCGGTTTTAGTGTGGTCCCTGTCTCTGACCGGGATGAATTGAGGGTAGGCCCGCCTGTGCTCGGCCAGAATTGTCTCAGGTGGTTCATTTCACCTGTCGGAGACTGCAATTCTAACCTCGGCACAACTATAGAAGATGTGCATATCAGAAGGTGCGCATCTTTTTCTTTTGTGCGTGGGCAATAATGCTCTCTTTTCTTTATCGTAATTTGTGATATTTACCTGTTTATAAATTAAATGTCTAAAAATGTGGTACACTGACTCCCGACAAATCCTGTTGTAAAAGGGCTTGGTGTTCTCAGTTTTTGTGAGAAACCACCATGAAGATCCCTTTGGAAGAGTATTTTTATGATTAGACACAAGATTTTAGTTGTGGAGGACGACGTCAATGTTAACAACTTCATCTCCTCCATATTGAGAGCAAACAACTACGAACCTCTGACAGCCTATAGCGGTCAGCAGGCGTATGGCCTGGTTACTTCTAAATGTCCAGACGTTATCCTGCTAGACATGGGTTTGCCGGACATGGACGGTATGGACATTATTCACTTTGTACGACAGTGGTCTTCTGTTCCAATTATTGTGGTATCTGCCAGAATGAAGGAGCGAGACAAGGTGGACGCTTTGGACGCAGGCGCCGACGACTATATAACCAAGCCCTTTGGGCCATCGGAGTTGCTCGCCCGCATCCGCACCGTTCTGCGGCGCTCTACCTTTGCTTCACTGGAGAGCCCTGCCGTAAACACCCACTATTTTTCATGTGGCGATTTCTTCCTGGATTACAACAAACATCAGGCACGAATTGGTAATATCGATATTCACTTGACGCAATCCGAGTACAGGATAGTCTCCCTGCTCTGTCGCAATGCCGGTAGGGTTCTTACTTACGACTATATATCCAGGCAAATCTGGGGGCCACTTGTCACCGAAGACAATCAGAAGCTCCGAGTCAACATGGCCAACATACGACGCAAAATTGAGAAAAATCCGGCAGTTCCTGAGTACATTTCCACCGAAGTGGGCGTAGGCTACATAATGAAAGAATCGGATTGAGTTCCTGTCAACTTGGTGCTTTATGTATCGCCTTTCGTGATTTATAATAAAGAAAAACTACTTTCGAGGTGTATTATGAATAAGGTTCATTTTCTGCGGGCCACTTGGAATGACTGTATGGTAATCGAGTCCAACGGGCTATTTGCCAT
>JAFVXO010000023.1 GCA_017501105.1 Clostridia bacterium
ACGCAGGTCGCATCATCTTCGATGTCAGCGGCGAGGAAAAGAAAAAGCTCACCGTGGAGATGCTGCTAGAGCAGTTCTCCAAGGCCAGTGGCACAGAGTTCACCAGCGACAGAGCACTTCTTGGTTAATTAAGTTAAAAATATTAAGGCAGACCGTAATGGCCTGCCTTGTTTATTTGGATTAAATTTTAATAGAAGCAATACATCTTCTGTCGATTAGAGTTAAAGCTCGTTACATCGTAATACGGTTCTTCACCATCCCAAACTTGATGGAACCTTACAATCATTGAATCCCCAAGCTTTAGAGAGACATACACTACAAACTTCTTATCAGGACAAGTAAGCTGCAACTTGTTAAATACAACTTCTCCCACTGCCTTTGCACTTGATCCTAATTTATCGAATTCTTTCCTCTTAATATCCTTCAGTATGTGAATATGATTCTCTACTGCCTCAAAAGCAGTCCTATCCTCTATTCCCTCTATTGGGTCAGATAGCTTATTCTCAGCAAACAGGACATACTCATTGCCCTGACTATCTTTTATTGTCTTAAACTGCAATAATCTAGACAGCATTTCAAACACTTCTGTTCTTCTCATACATCCACCTACTTAGTTAATCCTCAGTTTTCAACACTACCAAAACCACCTCGGGACGATTGTTAAATCGAATTGGAACTATACTGTTTCCAATGCCCCTACTTACTATCATGGTGGTATTCCTATCTATATACTCACCACTATCGTATTGAGGAAAATATCCTTGGTCGGGAGCAACTAATCCTCCAACAAAGGGTAATCTAAACTGCCCACCATGAGCATGTCCTGCTAAAACTAAATCTATACAATAATCACTGTAAGTATTAAAAAGCTCTGGTCTATGGGATAATAAAACAGTGTACTTTTCGTCTTCTGCTATCTCTTGTAATGCCTTTGTCATTACTGTCTCATTATTTCCTGCCTTAAAAGATGGATCTTCTGTTCCTAAAAGTGCAATATAATCTCCAGAAAATTCAACCATTACTTTTTTATTTTCCAGCACTACTACACCTAATTCAATAAGACCATCCTTAAGTTTTTTGTACTCATCTATTCGAGCTTCATGATTACCCGTTACGTAATAGCAAGGTGCTATCTGCATGGCCTGTTCAGCAAACCTAAGAGCAACTTCAATTTTAGTATTTTTTGAGTCTATAAGATCTCCTGTAATAACAATTATGTCTGGATTTGAGTTTTTAATTAATTTTATAAGCCTTTTATTCTCTTTTCCAAACTCATCGTTATGCAAATCAGAAACATGCGCTATTCTGTAATCATCAAAGCCTTCTGGTACTTTGCTACTTGAAACTACATATGTATTAACCTGTAAAGCTTTATTGCCCCAAATTACCCATGCCACAAATATCACCAGGAGAATAGATACAACAATAATTACTTTCTTTTTCTTTGTCATAACACCCTCCTCGCTTTTCCTACATTATATACCCAACCACAGCACTTAATAAAGGCACACCCGTAGGTATGCCTTGTTGTTTCAAAAGTTGTTTACTTGTTTGGTTCTAATTCCAGACCCAATTAGGCTGCGCCGTGAAATGTGCTGGTTCACGTGAGATGTGCTCCGCATGTAAACTCTTTACATTTCACTCCTATCTATCCCACTTTATTCACTTTTCACTCTTAGTTCTTAACTAGTGAGGCATGGGTTCTTAGGGCAACGCCCTAAGCCGTGCCCCCGGCGCTTGCGGGAGTAGCCGGCGACCTTTGGTTACTTTGGAGCGTTTTCCAATAGCAACTTCCTCCCGCCACTATTTCCATGCCCATTCTTCCTCTTGGGTTCTTAGGGCAACGCCCTAAGCCGTGCCCCGCGCTTCCGGGAGTAGCGGCGCATTTTGTGGTACTTTTGTGCGGTCAAAAGTACCAAACATTATGCTGCATGTACGTAATTCCTTATCTGATCAATGTTCTCGAATCTGAATCCGTTTGCTACGGGTGCAGTTCCGAACTGTGATACGTATTCGATAATTCCAGCCTCTGCCAATTCGTTCAAAAACCCCTTGATCTTGAGCCTGTCATAAGTGGAACCGTTAATATACATCCTAACAATTGTACCACTGAGAGGCTCCTTACGCTCTGTGCGCTGGTAAACTTCTTTGATGAAATCATATGCACCTTGTGAAATAATCATAGCGTGCACCTCCTTAATAATATTTAAAATTCCCGCTCTATGCTTTAGTGTTTTTGCCTTTAGCGTGCTAAAGCGTTTCTTTCACGCAGTATTATACGGCCACCTTACCCTGCTTTCAAGCCGCAAGTTTGACGAAGTTGCACAATTTATTAATGCGTATTTGTGGATTATGCACTAATAGTATTTGTATTTGCCCCCATCCCGGCTTTGTGGTAAACTTTTCAGGCATCATAGGCCAAACACAATTCCTTTGGAGGACATATGAACGTAAACAAGGTCAAATTTTTACTATCAGCAGTCAAGTTGGCAGACTTTCCTGCCGATGACCGGCCTCATATCGTCTTTTCAGGCAGGTCCAATGTTGGTAAATCCTCAGTAATTAACCGCCTGCTCAATCGCAAGAACTTTGCCAGAGTAGGAGCTACCCCAGGCAAGACACAGCACATCAACTTCTTTGATGTGGACAATAGTGTGTATTTTGTAGATTTGCCCGGATACGGCTATGCCAGCGTCTCCAAGCAGGAGCGCCAGCGCTGGGCCAACGTTATCGACACCTATCTGGAATTTGCCAAGGAAAGGGGTATTTGTGTGCAGATTGTAGACATCCGGCACAAGCCTACTGTAGACGATTGCGCCATGGTCAATTGGATGATTTCCAAGGGTATGCCCTTCGTTATCCTGGCTAACAAGGCGGACAAGCTATCTGCCCGCCAGCAGTCCGAGAGTATCAAAGTCATCAGGGAAACCCTGGGTCTGGAGAGTGCCGAGGGCATCCTCCCATTCTCCGCTCTTAAAGGCACCGGATGCAAGGATCTCATGGAGCTCATAGAGAACTTTGCAGCCTACCGCTCCGATGAAACCTTGTAATACTACTATTTTCTAAAGGCTTGCTTAATACCCTGTATAATTTCAACTATCTTGAACCTGACCTCTACACGGGCAGGTTTTTCTTCTGCATTGACGGTGATCATGTCATAGGCATCAGTAGACAGGTTTTCCGACAGATATTCCCTGCCATCCTGATCTACTGTCCCCATTATGCCATCTGTGAAACAGAGGCGAGGGAACAGCACGCACCACCAGTTTCTGCCCACGGCTTCACCTATGGTTACATACAGGCAGTCGTAGTCCCAGGCAGGCAGAGTTATGTCCTCGTACTCCTTGGTGGGGAACGGTCTGCAACACACCACGGCGTCTACCTGGTAGTCGTAGCCGGCATCTGAGACCACCTGCTGTCCTACGGAGACCAACCTGTCCATGTTATCCTCTACTGTCTCTATGGCCTGCTCTCTGGTTAGGGCGTTGTTTTCCTCCAGCATGAGTTTCATTTCCTCTCCAATGGCATCACGTACCTGGAGTTTCAGATCCTGGTCCTCCTCCGAATCGCTGTTGGCAACTATGTGTAGTCGAAACACCGTCGACGACACCTCCTGTACCTGCTTCACCGCACTGCCGGCTTCGTACGTCACAACCCCCAAGAAAAGAAATGTCAACGCCAGCATCGCAAAACAAATTGCAGTCCTGACGGAGCCTACTGTCCCGTTTTTTTTACTCATGTGGAATTACCTCCCTCAACTATCATGTAAAGGAAGTATTTCCAACAAAACTTCTGTTTATTCAGTTTTCCGTGTTATTTGCGGAATTGTTCCGCCAGATCTGCCAGTTGCTGGAGAGACAGTTTTTCAGCTCGTGCCGAGGGCTCTACTCCTGCCCTAACAATTGCCGCCTCTATCTGTGATTTGTCTCCTCCAAAGTATCCTGCAGCAGCCAGAGAATTCATCAGCGTCTTGCGCCTCAGCAGAAGTGCATCCTTGATAAATCTGAACATGTTTTCCTCGTCCGACGTGATTGCAGCGGGCTTGTCCAACATGCGAATATGCAGCACCGTAGACCTGACTGGTGCCGGGGGAAAGAAGTTGCTGCCGTCAACATCCGTCACCACCTCTGTCTCCCCATAAAAGGATGCCATGATGGACATTAGACCATATCCTGACTGACCCGGACGGGCCGTTACCTTGGCAGCCACCTCTGTCTGCATCATAACGGTAATATCCTTGATATAGCTATGGTATGTAAACAGCCTCTTCATTATTTCAGTAGTTATGTAGTAGGGCAGATTGCCCACCACCTTGATGCCCTGTCCAAAGGTGCTGAAATCCGTCTCCAGCACGTCCTGATTGAGTATCCGGTGGTTGGGGTACTGCTGCAGTCGGGACTCCAGTACCGGCAATACCCTCTTGTCCAACTCTATGCCGATCAACTCTCCAGCCTGGGGACAGAGTTCTGCCGTCAGTGCGCCTATGCCACAGCCAATCTCCACCACTGTGTCCTCGGGGCCTGCCGCCACCGCATCCACAATATCCTCTATAACCTGCTGGCTGCACAAAAAGTTCTGTCCCAGATTCTTGTCGGGATGGATGCCCCCTGACCGGAGCAGCTGGCAGCAGATGTTCTTGTTCATCATAATGTCACCTTAGAATGGATATCCTGTCTGATTGTACAGCACGTAGGCGTATCCGTATTTGACGCCAAAACCGTCGGACTCGGCCTGAGTATTTACATATAAGTCGAGATGGTTTCCTTTAACTCCGCCTCCGATATCGCCGGTCCAGCAAAATCCGTAGTCCTTCTGACCATCAATAGTTACATACAAGTTGGTGTTCAGAGGAATATATTTGGGATCACAGGCAACAATTCCAATCCTGGCCTTATATCCGGAATATGTGATTCCGAACTCAGGATGGTCAGGATGTTTGCCCGTATCCTTGTAGCTGGCTGTATAGCAGGTCAACTTAACGCGGATTTTCTTGGAATAGCGAACCTTGGTTCCGTTGGATGCATAAAACACAGGCACTGTTCCTACATCCACTATTGCATTGGTGGGATAACTGACAACCTGGGAAGAAACCTTCTCCGTAGAGACTACCTCTCCGTTTTCCCGGACCACCTTGTAGGTCTCAATGGTCTTACCGTTGGATCCCTGCTGTACCACCTTGGTAGTGCCCTTGTCCATGGTGTTGTTGTCTCTATATGTGGTTGTATAGGCTACGGTAACTTCTTTCTGTATATACTCGCTATCTACTCTGACCACGTTAATTACCATGCCGTCCTCCAGAGAACTCTCCGGAGTCAGCACTTCCTCTGGAGCAGTACTCCAGGAGTATGCCATTTTCTCTAAACGGTCTGTAGCATCTATGTTGACGCCGGCCAGACCAAAGAGTTCTCCAACGGTGTCCTCCATGCAGTAAACCTTGGCCGTAATGCCGTCTGCGATGTATGTGATTAGCTTGGCCTGAGTTTCTTCCTCTTTGGGGTTCTCCTCCACAGCAATAAACATCTCCGGCCGAGCAATAAGTTCCCGGGATTCCATATATCTTCTGACTGCCTCAGTCTCCTCTACCACCTCAGTAACAATCTCCGTTCGTCCTGTATGGGGGGCCAGAATTGTGTTGTTCACTGTGGATGAAATACAAAAACCCAAAGCGATGGCCAAAACCACCGCTATGCTGGCTGTCAAAATCTCATGTGTCTTAAGGTAACTAATAATCTTGTTCATCAAAATCTCTCTGTTCAGTTATTGACTCCTATATTCTCAGGAGCCTGCATCCGTTATCATAGGTTATATTCTCCGCGGATTCTGGAGAAATATTCCATATACATGCAATTTGTTCCAGAACATATGATATGTAGTCAGATCTGTTGCGATGTCCTCTGTGGGGAACAGCAGTCAAATAGGGCGCATCAGTCTCCACCAACAGCCTATCCTGAGGCACTGTCTCCACCACCTGACGAACCTTAACTGCGTTCTTAAAGGTAAGCACTCCGCCTACGCCGATATACATACCTAAGTCCAGAACCTGGGGGAGCATTTCGCTGCTGCCGCTGTAACAGTGCATGACTCCGCCTACCTCCCATGCCCGCTCCTGCCTGAGGATGGTCATGGTGTCCAGATGGGCCTCTCTGTCGTGAATCACCAGAGGCAATCCCAGCTCCCGGGCAATGCCGATTTGACGGACAAACAGCCTCTGTTGTTCGGTCTTGTCACCGCCATTGACATAGTCCAGTCCCACCTCTCCGATGGCCTTGACCTTGTGGTTGTGGGCCGCCAGTTTGGCGATGGTGTCCAGATTTTCTTCAGTAAAGTCCTCCAGCCGCTCCGGATGAATGCCCATTGCACCATACACAAAATCATAGCGCTCACATAGTTCCAGAGTTCTATGACATGAGGCAATGCCGTCTGCACAATTGAGGATAAGGCCCACGTTGCCGGATGCGTGCATTTCCTCCAGCAGGGCATCTCTGTCCTGATCGTATGCATCACAGTCGTAGTGGGCATGGGTGTCAAATATCATTAGCTGACCTCAGCTCCAAGGGGGATATCCTTCTCAGGAGTTACGATGCACAGCTTGTCTCCCTCGGATGCGCACAGCACCATACCTGCAGACTCTACGCCGCAGAGCTTGACGGGCTTGAGGTTAGTAACTACCACTACTCTCTTACCCACCATTTCTTCGGGGGTATAGTACTGGGCAATACCAGAGACAATCTGCCTGGTCTCGTAGCCCAGATCAATCTGGCTGCAGAGGAGCTTTTTGCTCTTCTCCACACGCCTGCACTCCTTAATCTGTCCAACTCTCAGCTCCAGCTTAGTAAATGTCTCATAGTCGATTAATTCCTTGCCCTCGGGCTTGGCCGGTGCTGCAGGGGCAGCTGCTGCTGACAACAGCTCGTCTACCTGCTGGTTCACCACTGCAGGGTCCAGTCTTGCAAACAGGATCTCCGGCTTGTCCGTAACCTTTTCACCGTTATACAGTCCAAATGTGCTCAGGCTCTCCAATGTACGTGCAGGGCTGTTGAGCATCTGGAGAATCTTGGCAGATGTGTCAGGCATAAAGGACTCCAGAAGAGATGCGCCAATAGTCAGACTCTCTACCAGATTGTACAGAACTGTCTGCAGTCTGGCAGCCTTGTCAGGATCCTTGGCCAAAATCCAGGGTTCTGTCTCGTCGATATACTTGTTGCAGCGCTTGAACAGGTTGAATATCTCTGTAATAGCGTCTGCAACACGGAGCTCCTCCATCTTGGCTACAACCTTGTCTGCGCAGGATGTGGCAACAGCCTTGAGGTCTGCATCTACTGCCTCGGCAACGCCGCCATCTGTAACCTGACCTCCAAAATACTTGTTGCTCATGGCAATGGTGCGGTTCACCAGATTGCCCATGGTGTTTGCCAGGTCGGAGTTGACTCTCTCAACCATCAGGTCCCATGTAATAGAGCCGTCACTCTCAAAGGGCATCTCGTGGAGAACAAAGTATCTGACTGCATCCACACCGAAGAGCTTTACCAAATCATCTGCATAGATCAGGTTGCCACGGGATTTGGACATCTTGTCGCCATTTTGCAACAGCCAGGGGTGTCCAAATACCTGCTTGGGCAGAGGCAGATCCAATGCCATGAGGAATATGGGCCAGTAAATAGTGTGGAAACGGATAATGTCCTTGCCAATCAGGTGGAGATCAGCAGGCCACAGCTCATTGAACTGCTCTGTGCTATCTCCGCAGGGGTTATATCCGATACCGGTAATATAGTTGGTAAGTGCGTCCAACCATACGTAAATAACATGTCTCTCGTCGAAGGGAACTGGGATGCCCCACTTAAAGGAACTCCTGGAAACACACAGGTCCTGGAGACCGGGCTTAAGGAAGTTGTTCATCATCTCGTTCTTGCGGGCGACGGGCTGAATAAACTCGGGGTGAGCCTCGATATGGTCGATAAGGCGCTGAGCGTACTTGCTCATGCGGAAGAAGTAGGCCTCCTCCTTGGCAGGCTTGCACTCGCGGCCACAGTCAGGGCACTTGCCGTCTACCAGCTGAGACTCTGTCCAGAAGGACTCGCAGGGAGTACAGTACATACCCTCATAGGCACCCTTGTAAATATCGCCCTGCTCATAGAGCCTGCGGAATATCTCCTGAACGCACTTCTCATGGTCCTCGTCCGTTGTTCTGATGAATTTATCGTAGGAGGTGTTGAGCATATCCCACAGTCCACGGATAACACCGGCTACGTTGTCTACGTATTCCTTAGGTGTGATGCCTGCTGCGGCTGCCTTCTCCTCAATCTTCTGTCCATGCTCGTCTGTGCCGGTCTGGTAGAACACGTTGTATCCCTGACTTCTCTTGAATCTGGCAATACAGTCTGCCAAAACTGCCTCGTAGCAGTTGCCTATATGAGGCTTGCCGGATGTGTAAGCGATTGCTGTTGTAATGTAGTAATTCTTAGCCATTTTCGATGCTGCGACAAATGTGCCGCTTCCCTTTCTGGTTATGCTATGTCTGTACATAGATAAAGTAATTATATGACAAGTAGCCAGCGGGCGCAAGAATTAGTGAACCGATGCGCTGACAGGGAAGCTCTACCAATTCTGGCTATTTTCCTTGCCTATTCGTTACGAATAGGGCATAATATTTTCAGGAGGTGCATATGGAACAACGCATGGCAAACATTACTGTGAATCAGGCTGGCGGCACTGCCTCTGCTGGATCTGTCTCATACAAATTATCCCTGCCCACCAGTTGGATTAATCAGCTAGGCCTATCCCCGGATAACCGCCAGGTTCTCCTTTCCTTTGATGGAACTAGCATTACTATTACCTGTTCTCCCACTTTTGACCAGTTTTTAGACAGGGCGTGTGACTCAGGCCATGACCTTGTTCTCCTCTACTATTATAAGAACGATACTCTCTGCTCGCGAATTATTGCAGACTACACTAACCAATCTGTCTTTGTAGAAAATCTGGTATCTCACTACCTGTTCACTGCGTTCGGCAACAACATTTCTCCTTCCTGGGCAGACTATCTTTCCTTTTTGGATAGCCGCTGCATACCTGCATCCAGAGATGGCATTCGTGAGTATTTAGATTTTCTGGGAATAGGCGAGTACGATGCTCTGGAAATTATTCGAGAGACAAAGGGCCGCATGGCAGAAGACCAACATTGGCTGGAAATCCAAGAATTCCGCGGAGGTAAGCCATGTCAATAACCCTCATCTCTAACGAAAAAATTGCAGAGACCTCCTCCAGGGGCAACCAGGAAAAGTGGTTGGACAACGGCAAATGGTACAAGGTAGACCAATTTGGATATGAGGCATTGGCAGAGGTTTTTACAAGCCTACTCTTAGAACACAGCAACATCGAGAAGGATACTCCCTTTACATTTGTCAGGTACAACATGGAACAGGTCGTGGTCCACGGTCGCCAGAGGACTGCCTGCAGTAGCCCTAATTTTCTGCCGCAAAACACATCTATTATCACCATCAGCCAGTTGTTCAAGCAACATCTTGGCAGTTCCTTGTCCAGCAAACTAACCAGCCTCTCCAGCGACAAACAGAGGATGCTCTATTTAGCAGAGGCCACAGCAGATATCACGGGACTAAACTTATTTCCCCAATACCTTACCCTGCTTTTCGAAGTGGATAGCCTGGTTGTAAACGACGATCGCCACCTAAACAATATTGCTGTACTGGCCCACGATACAAGCTTTGACTATTGCCCCATCTTCGACCAGGGGGCTGCTTTGCTTTCTAATACAAGATATTGCCCTATGGAAATAGAACCACGCTCCCTTATCAACAGCCAGATAGCAAGGCCTTTTAATACAACCTTCAATCGGCAAGTCATTACAATGAGGACCCAGTTTGGCAAGCAGCTCTGTTTGCCAACTTTTACCAAAAAGTATTTGCAGGAATTGGTGGAGCCTCTCCTTGCCTACTATCCTGCCAGAGACAGGTCCTACATTATGGATAGGGTGGTAGCTACTATCTGCCTAAGACAGCCTCATTTGCATTAATCCGCCTACAATCTCATACACTTTCCCATAGACACAACTGGAGGAATATATTGATAGACTTTGTGTGGTTGTTCCTGTTGCTGTCAGGAGCCATATTTGGCATGGCAACGGGCCAGGGCGGAGCCGTCTCTGAGGCTATCATCAGCGGAGCAGGAGATGGTGTCCAGATAACACTGGGGCTGGCCGGTATGTTTTGCCTCTGGAGCGGACTGGTAGAGGTTGCCTCCCAGGCCGGCATTATGAAATGGCTCAGCAAGCTGATGTGGCCCATAATTCGCCTGTTGATGCCCAACCTTCCCAAGGACTGCGATGCAGTACAGGCTATGTCTATGAACATAGTTGCCAACCTGCTGGGTGTGGGAAATGCGGCCACCCCCTTGGGGATTCGAGCCATCAAGGAGCTACAAATACAGGAGCGCACCGGTGATGCCGCCTCCCACAACATGATAATGTTCCTCCTGCTCAACGTGGCTGGGCTACAACTGGTGCCCACCATGGTTCTATCCATCCGTCAAGGTGCCGGTGCTGCTGTGGCATCCTCCGTACTGCCTCAAATATGGTTCGCCCAGGTTGTTTCCCTGACTGCAGGCATTGTCACCTGTGTTATTTGCAGGAACATTAGCAGATGGCCTGTCTGGCACAAAAAGCAAACACCTGCCCCTACATTTTCTAGGAGCATCACCACATGATGGGCATTACCGAAACCATTGGCGCCTATGCCCTGCCGGTTATCGTGCTGATAATCCTGGTGGTGGCATATTTCCGTGGGGTAAACGTGTTCGACGCCTTTGTGGATGGTGTGCGCCAGGGCCTACCCTCTCTGCTGCGACTGCTTCCGGTTATGATCGGATTAGTCACTGCTGTAACTGTCTTTCGAGCAGGCGGTGCGGCCCAATGGATCAGCGATGCCTTGACACCTTTAGCCAAGTTTCTGGGGCTCTCTCCGGACCTGATTCCGCTGGCCGTCATTAAGCCCATTTCCGGTTCTGCATCTGCCACCCTGGCAGCAGATATTATGAAGCGAGTTGGCCCCGATTCGATGGTTGGAATACAGACCGCCATCCTGCTGGGCTGCGGAGATACCGTCATGTACGTCATATCAGTATACCTGGGATCTGCGGGCATAAAAAAACTGCGCTATGCCATGATTCCCATCATAGTCTCCAGCGCAGTTGTGCTTTTGATGTTGTAATTACTTGTTTCTCCTGTTGGCCTTGGAGTACTTTATAAAAATCGGCAGGTAGAACAGGGCTATAATAGATATGGCCATGCCTGCAATGACCGAGAAATAGATGTACCAGTGGCCAATCTCCGTCAGAGGGATGTCGATGGGCGGGGTGTATGTAAAGTAGAAGTTGGTTGCATAATCCACGCTAACAAGCTGTCCGTCCACATATGTTGGGGTGGCAAACATGGAGTTAAAGTAGAGGGAAATGAAGGCCAGCGCACTCAGAAAACCAATTGTGGTCAAATAATGCCTGGGCTTTAGCTCAAACTCTCCCGAGAAGGGGATATACATTCCCACTAAAATAAGCATAACATGGTACAAAAAGTACTGGTATGCCAATGGGTGCGTGAATGCCTGAGTCACATCTATGGTTGCTCCGAAAATGATGGGAATAAACAGGGCAAAGGCCGCTCCAACTCCGCAGGTGGGGTACATGAATGCCAGCAGATTCTCACGGAAACGACTGTCCTTGGCATATCTTGCAAAGAAAATAAACAGGATTTGCATGGAGCACAGGTGCAGGGGCAGCTGGGTCAGTTCCAGGTATGGATACATCAGGCTGCCATCTGACGAAGGCATCATCTTGATAACGCTGAACACCTTGATTACCTCTGATGCAATGCATATGTAGCATGCAATATTCAGCACCTGACGCAATGGCGGCCTTTTCTTGAGCAAATAATACAGGCCTGCGCCAATCAGAGCAAAACAAATGATTAGCCAAATTATATGATTGGTCGAAAACATTTTGAAACCTCCTTTTTAGTGAAGAGTTAATAATCCTTCTTCCGCGAAGCTCTGCTTCTCTTTCTCGCGACAGCGTGCCGTGCCTCCGGCGCTTCGGAAGAAGCCGGTAATCTTTGGATGTTTTGGGTCATTCCAAAGTATCAATATACATCTGATACGCATCCCTTGCCGGTATGCCCAACTCCTTAGCTGCCTCCTTGGAGGCCTCCTTGAGTCGCATTCCACCGTCTATGTGCCGCTGAATAGCATCTACTATTGTCTCGGAAGTGAGCTCTGTAGGTTCGGATATCTCCTCTCCTCCTGCAACCACCAACACATACTCACCCTTAGGCGGCTGCTGGGCATACATATCCAATGCCTCCCCTATAGTGGTCCGGATTATTTCCTCGTGCAGCTTAGTCATCTCTCGACAAAGGGCTATTCTCCTATCCTCGCCCCAAGTCTTGACCATATCCTCCAGGGTGTTCACCAGCTTGTGGGGAGCCTCGTAAAACACCATAGTCCGTGTCTCGCCCTCCAACTGTTGCAGTCTGTTGCGCCTGTTCTTCTTGTTCATGGGCAGGAATCCCTCAAATGCAAATCGATCCGTAGGCAGGCCCGACAGTACCAGAGCCTGTATGCAGGCTGCAGGTCCGGGAGTCATAGTCACCGGGTAGCCCGCCTCCGTTGCGGCCTGAACAAGCACCTGTCCCGGGTCGCTGATGCCCGGCGTACCTGCGTCAGATACCAGGGCAATGTTCTGGCCTTGCTCCAGCAGAGACAGCATATAGTCCACTCTGGCCTCCTCGTTGTGCCTATAGTAGCTGATGAGGTTGTTCTTTATCCCTAGGTGATTGAGCAGCTGCAATGTCCTGCGGGTATCCTCGGCCGCAATGGTATCGGCCTGAGCCAGAGCCTCTACTGCCCTGGGAGTAATGTCTCCCAAATTGCCTATTGGGGTTGCCACTATTGTAAGTGTGCCCGGTCTTTGGTTGTCCATCTGTTCCTCCCTAAGCTACTGCTTGTTGTATATGGTTAGTAATTCCTGTGTGTATGTTCCGTCGGCGTTGTACACTACCAACTCCGGCAGAATGGTCAGATTGCCTGGGCGACCTCCGCAGACTCCCTTGACCAACAATATGTTGGGAGCCTTTCCTGCAGATGGAGTAACCATCCTGAGCACCTTAGGCTCTATCTTAAATTGCCTCATGGCTGCAATCAGGTCTGTAAGCCTGTCCGGCCTGTAGACCATGTACAGACTGCCTCCCTGTTTGAGCAGCATGGCCGCTGTGTGCACAAAGTCCTCCAGCCCGCCGCAGACCTCGTGTCTGGCCATCTCCACAGAGGGGTTAGCGTTAGACAGTCCTGCCCCAGCCTTCATGTAGGGCGGGTTGGCAGTGACAATATCCTGAGTCTGATTCAGATCTCGCAGATCTCGCAGATCCCGGCACACAATGCGTATCCTGTGGCTGAGGCCGTTGAGTTCTACGCTACGGCTGGCCATATCCGCCATATCCGGCTGTATTTCTACGCCAGTAATGTTGGAGCAATCAGTCTTGCCTGCCAACAACAGGGGTATAATGCCTGTGCCCGTGCCCAGGTCGCAGATGGCCTTAGCTGACAGACTACAGTATTCGCTATCGATGCGGCCACCTCTAGCAGCAAAATCCGACAGCAGAACCGCATCCATGCCAAACTTAAATCCCTGGCTGGATTGGATAATCCTCAGTTCCTTCAGTTGTAGGTCGTCAATATACTCCATAACCTGCATCCCTCTGTAATAATCCAATTATAACGGACAGAGCAGATTTTTGCACAAAATAAATCCTCTTTCCGCTATAGCCATAAAAAAAGGCCGGGCTATCAGCCCGGCCTCAAGTCTGTGTGGAATTAAGCCTCTACAGGTGCTCCAACAGGGCATGCATCTGCGCAGGAACCGCAATCAATGCAAGCGTCTGCGTCAATAGCATAAATGTCGCCCTCTGCAATAGCGTTAACAGGGCACTCGCCTGCGCATGCGCCACATGCGATGCAAGCATCAGTAATCTTGTATGCCATATTTATGTACCTCCGAAAATCTATGTAGTTATTAAATAATACTCCAATTGTATAGTTTTGTCCATATGTAGGGGAACTGGGCTAATCTTCCAGTCCTTTGAGAGCTGCGGCATCGGCGGGGCGTTCCTCCTTGGATGAGCCACGCTTAATAACCTTTACCTCATCGGCCTTAAACACAATCTGGTCCCCGTCCGGCCTACCGTCAATTCGCACCTTCACCTGCTCCTTGAGCAAGTTGTTCTCGGTAACTACGCCGCGACCGCAATCTGTATCCACCAGAGATCCTACCTTGGGCACCCGGGCCAGCAGGTCCTCATAGGCCTCGGACTCGTACTTGAGGCAGCACATCAGTCTACCGCATGTGCCGGATATCTTGGTGGGATTCAGGGACAAATCCTGCTCCTTGGCCATCTTGATGGAAACGGGATGAAAGTCATTCATATAGGAATGGCAACATACTTGTCTGCCGCAAATGCCCAATCCGCCCATCATCTTGGCCTCGTCTCTGACGCCGACCTGACGCAACTCGATGCGTGTCTTGAACACCGTGGCCAGGTCCTTGACCAGGTCCCTAAAGTCCACACGGCCGTCAGCTGTAAAGTAGAACAGTATCTTGCTGCTATCTAATGTATACTCTACATCGATTAGCTTCATCTCAATGCCACGGGAGATAATTTTCTCCTTGCAGATTCGGAAAGCCTCCTGCTCCTTAACTCTGTTAGCCTGGTAGTTGTCCATATCCTCCTGGGTGGCCTTGCGGATAACCTGCCTCAGAGGCTGGGTAATACGGCTGTCGTCCATCTCAGTGGGGCCAAAAGTTATCTTGCCACACTCCATGCCGCGGGCAGTCTCAACCACACAGCTATCTCCTACCCTCAGCTCCAGCTGGCCAGGGTCAAAATAATAGGACTTGCCTGAATTTCTAAATCTAACTCCTACTACCGTTGTCAATGTAAATACCTCTCGATTTGATTCAATAATTATAGCCTATCTTGATTCCTTGTGCAAAATGCGGTTAATGCAGGACAAGCGGGCGATCTCCTCCGCAGTGGAATCCGGCAGCACTGCTATGGCTGCCTGGGCTGCGTCGTTTCCGTACTTGCGCTGTAGGGCACGGAGAATAAGCAGATCTGTAAGTCTGTAGTTCTTGGGCAACAAGCTGCCATGGAGATATGAGCCGAATATATTGCCATAGCACACTCCCTCGGTACCGTCCTGACCGTTGTTTCCCTGTCCCTGTATTACCTTGGCCAGTGGAGACACCCCGTTCCCCAGGAAGGTTTTACCCGAATGGCTCTCAAATCCCACAATATACGAATCTGTTGGCTCTGCTCCTTGGAGAGGAATGCAGTCACACACCACGTTTCCAGGAATTCGGTCTGTACCGGCCTCTGTGCGCATGTCCAGAATTGACAATCCTGCCAGGGAATTGCCCTTGACGTCGGGATAGTACTCTCCCAACATCTGATAACCGCTTGAAATCCCCAGAATTACGTTGCCCTCATTAGCAGCTGTCCGCAGGCCCTCTGCCTTGACCTGCATCATATCCTCATAGATGCTCTCGGTGTCCTGTCCTGCTCCCAGGAAGATAATGTCGTACTTGTCAGGTTCCAGAATATCCTGTCTGGACAGGTTGGTTACCTGGCAGGAAATATCCCTCCACTGACACCTTCGCTCCAGGGCTATAACGTTGCCCTTGTCTCCATAGGTGTTCATCAGGTCGGGGTAGAGATGGCATATATTAAGAGTCATTGCACACATGTTAATTCCAGAACTCCTTCATGTCGATTTTCTCCTGCAGAAAGCTGCGAACTGCCAACATGGCCGAGTAGGATGGCAGCACAACCAGTGTGCCTCCCTCCTCCATCTGCTCCAGAGCCCGCTGAACCACGATGGGAATGGAGCCTTCTCCATCCAGGGAATTGTCGTATACCACATCTGTGTCCAGTCCGGCATATTTAAGGCGTACCGCCATATCAGCGCCCCTGATGCCACAGGTGTATATAGCAGATAGGTTGTCCTTGATGGAGGACAAACATTCCAAATTAACATCCCACAACCAGGAAATGTCCTCTCCGTCGGAGATGTGATCGTTGACTGCAAAGCACAGTGTCATGGACTGATTAACGGAAATCAGGTAGTTAATTACCTGGTTAAGTCCCATGGAATTTTTTACCAAAATGGTACGGATAGCCTTGTTCCCAAAATGAACCGTTTCCATTCTGCCAAATCCGGGCTGGCTCTTGGACAATGCATGGTTGATGTGATCTGGAGCTGCTCCTATGGCAAGCCCCATTCCGATAGCTCCCATGGCGTTGTAGATATTGAACAGACCGGACATATTGATGCTGCAGTTGTAGTTCTCCTGATCTACTCTGTAGCTGAAGGTGGCAGACTCCATAGTCAAGCTATATTCTGTCATTTCCACCTGAGGTGTGGGACGGCTGTATCCACACTGATTACAGGCATAGCTGCCCAGGTGTCCGTAAGTGTTGTATGCGTAGTCCATTTTGGAATGGCAGTAGAGACAGTAACCTGCCTCATTCTCGCTATGGCTGGAATCCACAATGTTACCATTGGAGTTGTCCATGCCGTAATAGATTGCGTTGTTTGGCAAATCCCTACCGATAGAGGCGCACAGCGGATCGTCGGCATTGAGCACAAGTGTGGCGTTAACAGCCTTGGCCGCGCCGGTTTTGACCAGATTGAGTGTGGCAGTAACCTGACCGTATCTGTCCAGCTGGTCCTTAAAGAAGTTGGTGACCACCACCACTGCGGGATTGAGCTTGCCTGCCACCTTGGCAAAGGCTGCCTCGTCGCATTCGATAACTGCGTGGGTTGCTCCCTTGGATCGTCCCGAGACCTTGACCCCCTCTGCAAAGCAGGCAACAATGCCTCGCTCCAGATTGGATCCCGACTTGTTGCTGATATATCTGACTCCCTGCTGCTCCAGTATGGATGACATGAGCAGTCCCGTGGTGGTCTTGCCATTGGTGCCTGTGACCACATAGACCGTAAACTGGGATGCCAGCCTGGCCAAAATGTCAGGGCAAACCGACAGAGCCAGCTTGCCCGGAAGGGCTGTGGCTCCCCTGTGCATGGCTCGCAGCAGCCATGTTGTGACCTTACATATCCATAGGGCTAATAAGTATCTCATGTCGTCTCCGTTCCTGCGCTGTCAGGCGCATGTATCAACCGGAATATTATATACTTCGTCCGGCATAAAGTAAACGAAGTAACTCGGGAGCCTTTCGTCATTTGTCAGTGAATTTTATTAAAAACTTCTCCGGATTTCGCAGGGAATCCGTGGCCTACGGTGCAGGCATACTGCTGTCCTCCTCACTGATACTGAACCTGCTGGGCATCTGCTACCGCATTGTGTTGGCCAGGTTAGTTGGGGCAGAGGGGTTGGCTATTTATCAGTTGACTATATCGCTGTATTCCATACTGTCCGGAATAGCTCTGGCCGGAGCCACTGCCGCTGTTTCCCAGGGAGCTGCTGCGCTGGCGGGAATGGGGCGTAACAGGGAGATTCCATCCCTGCTGTACCGGGCAATTTTTACTTTCTTTGTGCTCTATACCCTATTGTTGACAGTGATTTTGCCCCTAAGTCCCTCCATTGCAGAACTGTGGCTGGAGGATGCTTCACGAGCTCCTCTTATTGCACTGCTGTTCCCCTATATGCTACTGACGGGCGTCGAAAATATATACAAGGCACTGTTTCTTGGATTGGGAAAACCCCTGGTTCCCGGAGTGTCCGAGGTATTGGAACAACTGTTGAGAATCCTGCTGTTGCCGCCGGTGCTCAAGCTTACCGGAGCAATGCTCCCTGATGCCAAGGCCGCCTGCCTGTTAGTGGCAATGTTTCTCGGGGAGATTTTCGCCTCTACGTTTATGATAATAGGCTACCTACGGAATCGACGCTCCATTTTGTCAGTCAATTCCACCCCTGTCTCCCATGGCAAATCCACAGTCCCGGTAGGGAAAATGATGTTGTCTATTGGACTGCCCATAACATTTACTGGCCTTGGCATACGGATTATTTCCTCTGCCTGTTCGGTGCTAATGCCCTATTGCCTCGTCCTATCGGGACTGACCCAGACCGAGGCGAATCAGCTATATGGAACCTTTACCGGAATGACCATGCCCTTGATGCTGATGTGCACTGCCCTGACCGGGCCTCTGTTCACGGCTGTTATGCCCCGCATTGCCAAAGCCGTTGCCAAAGGCGATATGCTGGTCTGCAGGCGCAAATGCGGCAAGGTTATTCACATTACCGGCCTGGTGGGCATGCCCTTTATGGCCATGCTGCTGGTGTGCGCTGAGGACTTATCCCTGCTGATGTACGGAGACAGTGCCGCCGGCTCATTGTGCGCCATGTTTGTTCCCTGCATAACTCTGTCCATGTACAGCAATGCCGCCATGTTCCTGTTGGGCGCCATGAGCGAAAACGCCAAATCCGGCGGCCTGGCCGTCCTCAGCGGTCTGTTGCAGATGCTGAACCTGTGGCTGGGACCGGTGGTCCTGTCAGGCGGCTTGGCCGGATACGCCCTGCTGGAAACCTTCAACGATCTGCTGGTGGCAGGGCTGGGCATTGGCCTGGTATGTCGCCGCTCCGGCCTACGAATCATGTGGCGCAACTGGTTTGTGTCGCCACTGCTGTCGTCCTGTGCAGCCGGGCTCTGCAGCTACGGGCTGCATCGGCTGATGGGCACCACCGGCTCTCCCATGTGGGTAACCACACTGCTGTGCTGTGGCCTGCTGTTGGCTGTATATTTTCTCTTACTTATGTGCCGTGGCCTGCGGCCCAAGCAATACATCCGCTCCATGTTGGACCTGCCCCAGACCAAAAAAAGAGCACCTGTATGCTGAATACAGGTGCTGCAGTATCAGATGGTATCTGACTCCGGCGCATGGGGGGTGTCCTCGCCACGGAACTGATCTAAGCTGCGTCCGTTCTGTCCGGTGGCCACCTCACAGGGAAGCTGCTCCAGGTTGATGCATGACAGCAGGTCTCTGAGGTTCCTGATCTCTTCTCTGGTAAAGGTCATCCCCTTGCCTGCCTTGTCACCATTCCACTCCCTGATGTCAAACTTGGCCGGGTTGTCGTTCCAGCTGACAAGTTTGAGGCTTCTGGCCCATCCCTGCCTGACATTGGCAGAAATCTGCCCGTACTCTGCGATAACGTGACTAGTTACCTTGCGCTCCGAATTAGTTTGCTCTGACATGTGTAAATACCTCCAAAAATAATGGAGATTACCGCATATCAAATTATAAGCTCCCCCTCAGACCTGAACAACCAAAAATTCCGACAACATTCGTCATTCCGCAGACTCAAGGGCTGAAATTGCCTCTACAATAGGCGCTAATGTGGTTCTGTAGAAGAGTAGTCCCGTATTGAATCCATCGTCGTAGAGCAGATATTGTGCCCCCTGTTCGTCGATGCTCTTAAAGCTCAGTTCCCTCTGGGTGCCGTCCTTGTGTTTATACGTGATAGTCAAGTAATCCCTTGACTCAACGGACAGCAGGTAAATCTCGTCTGCCTCTACCCACACGCCGCTGGTATACAGGTCCACAATCTGTGCGTACTCCACGGGCTGGCCATTTAGGGCATACTGATATTCTCCCTCCACAGCAGTGATGGTTATAATGTAGTTCTTGTCTCCCAGTTTGTATTCGAAGCTGTCCAGTTCCACCAATGGTGCGAAATACGCCACTGTAGCCACCAGTTCGAATGTGCTGATATCCAAAAATCCAAGGTCGTATTGGCCGACGGTGAACACATCATCCTCACCCTTGTAACAACCGAACAAATACCCTGTACCGGAGACCTCTCCCTGAGCCAACAGCAGTATCTGTGGCTCCTGTCCGTACCCCTGCACATAGAGCTCGTACTTGGGCTTGTCCAAGCCATATTTGGTCAAGTCTTCGCAGTCCGTCTCAATCACAGTTGTATACTGCAAGTTGACCAGATCGATCAGCAATTTGTCCTCGATGGTGGTCTGTTCTGCCTGAGCAGTAACAGGAGCAATCATAATCCAGCTCTTTTCTCCTCGGTTCTCCCTCCTGAGATGCCAGATTAGTTCGCCTTCTCTGACAAATGCTGCCTCCTGCACCAGGGCCTTCTGGTTTACAAACAAATAGTCCGAAGCCAGTTCCTCCACGGAGAACATCTCGATATCCTCCATAATGCCTGCATCCACAATGTACACGTGCTGGCCATTATCTGCAGTAGCATAGTATCCACTGCCTGTAGGTGTGCTGTCCCCAAGCAAAAACTCTACCACACCCTCTGCTGTGCCGTATTTAATCCGGGCTGTGGGGGAGTCAAATCCATATACAGATATATCGCTGTCAGGATTCTCCATTATAGATGTGCCCTGAATCTTGAGGATAGCATTGCAGTACTTGTATGCGTAGAAGGGATACGCCTCAAAATCCGTGGGATGCTCCATCTCCCATCTAAAATCCAGAGTAGCATCCTGGGAATACGTAAAAACGTAGGTGTTTGAGCTGTTGATTATTGTAATCTGAGCCAGATCCTCCTCACCGTAGGAGACAATAGTCAGGTCGACTACATCCTGCGTACCATCCGGAGTCTCATCGCTATATATATCGAAGACGTGGAACAGCAAAAAGTAGGTGCCCACCAACGCTGCTGCCACCATCAATGTAATTAACAGAATAATATTGGATCTCTTCATCTTGGTCTAAATCCATCCTCTATAGAGCTGACTGTATTCTACCACACAAGAGCACATACACAAATGATAAATTTGTTAGTTTTGGTTTCCTCAGTCAAAGAAAAAGACACCGCGCTCAAAAGCAACGGTGTCTAATCTTACAAGTAATTGGCTTGGCCTGGGGCCATATTCCATCTGACTTAGCCAACAATACCGGATCTCTCAACAGATTCTACGAAGAACCTCTGAGTGAATGTATACAGTATAAACAGAGGTGCAATTACCAAAATACTGCCGATGTTGTTGATCTGGGAAGCAAGAGCGTTTGGAATGTTGCTCTGCTCCAGCGCAGACTTAAATGCCATCCAGTATGACTGAGCCAGTGAGTTCAGCACCTTGGACATAACCTTGATGTTCTCAAGGAATACTCCGGAGTAGTATGTATCAGTCCACTGCCAAACGAATGCGAACAGGAAGATTGATACCAGAATGGATGTTGCGGAGGGCAACATAACCTGTACGAAGGTTCTGAGGCTTCCTGCGCCATCTACGTATGCAGCCTCTTCCAACTCCTTGGGGAGGTTACGGAAGTTCTGTCTGATCATGTAGACGTACAATCCGTTCTTGTAGCCCTGAGCTGTAAGACCAATCAGTGCAAAGGGAATTGCGCTGTCCAACAGGTTAACTCTGGTGCGGAACAAATAGTTGACAATTCCGAAGAAGTCGAAGTTCTGCATGTGCAGAGAGTAGGTCAGCTGAATGGTCTGAGGCGGTACAACCAGGCAAAGGATAACCAATCCAAACACCAGGTTCTTGCCGGGGAACTTGAACCTTGCAAATCCGTATCCAACCAGGGTACATGCAACGGTCTGGGTAACGGCTGCCAGCAGAGATGTCCATACTGTGTTGATAATGATGTTGTTATCCATAGTCATTACCTGATCCTTAAGTACCAGGTCCCATATACTCTTCAATGTTTCCAAAGAGAAGTGTCTGGGGATATAAATAACTGTTGTGTCATAAAGGTCTGCCTGTGATCTGATTGCAACAGAGAACTTTACAAACAGAGGGTACAGGATGATGAAGCAGATACCGAATACGATAACAAAGAATACAATGTTAAATCCGACCTTACCCAGCTTCTTCTTCATCTTGGCCTTCTGGCGTATCCTATATTCCGTAGGAGTAAGGACTTCGTGAGTTACAGGATCAATGTACTTGCTTTTTACTTCTGTAGACATAATCTCTTCTCCTTTCCTTATCTCTCATCGTAGTAGAATACGAACCTGTTAACAATAGCAACAACTACAGCCATAATCAGTGCAATGCACAGGAAGTATATCCAGGACATGGCTGAACCCAATCCGTAGTCCATCTGAACGAAGCTGACGTCGTAGATGTAATCCAGAATTGAGCTGTAGGAGCTGTACTGATCTCCAATCTTAGCAGCGGATGTAAAGCAGTCTACAACGGTGTATACAATGTTAACAACGAAGTAGGGGCTGACCATGGGAAGTGTAATCTTCCAGAAATCCTCCCAACCTGTGGCACCCTCAATACTGGAGGCCTCATACAGGGATCTGGGTACTGACTGCAGAGCTGCCAGGAATACCAGAATCTGTACGCCCGATGCAGAAATGATGGCATACAGGTTGTTAACAACGGACATAACTGCAGTTACGATCTTCTCCGGAATGTTCAGAGCCGTGAGCATAGTCTGCAGCTCAAAGGCCTGCATTCCTGTGGATCCACTGGAGCTGACCTGACTCTGGAAACTAGCCTGCATTGTGGACATCAGAACGTCGGATGTCTCAATTGCCAGAATAACACCGGAGGTCAAAATAACCGGCATGAAGAATACGGCACGTACAAAGCCTCTGCCCTTGAAGGCTCTGTTGAGCAGTACTGCAGCAAAGAAGCTGAAGATAACTACCAGAGGCAGGGTAGTGCACAGGTTTCCGATAGATGTCAACAGGTATGTGGGGTAGTCTACGTTAACAAGCAGTGCTCTATAGTAGTTAGCGGGGACAAAGATAGTGCCTGTTGCGCTCTCGTACCATCCTGCGGGGTTAACAGTGTAACCGCCAGTTCCGTGAACATCTACCAAGCTGAAGCTGAATACCAGGGACTTAATAGCAGGTGTCAGGAAGAACAACAGGAATCCTACGATGAAAGGCATCAGGAACATATATCCTGTAATGGCTCTCTTCTGCAGCAGCGTGGTCTGAACCTCGTTGATGGGGCTGAAGATGTTTGCCAGAACAGTAATTGCAAACTGCAATACCAAAACGCCCAACATTGTAAACAATACTGCTGTGTAGCTGAACTCAGGCCATGATGTGAAGCTGTACTGAGAGTCAGCTGCAATAGCTGCAATTCTCATTGCTAGGCCGTTGTTCATCTCTACTATAAACAGTCCGGTTGCCAAGGCGCCAAGACCTGAAGCAATAGCGCCAATTCTGAGTCCGTACTTGTTCTTAACGGACAATGCAACTGCAGAGATAATCATGCATGCCACAACCAAAAGCATAATGTCCATAGTCGCGGTCTGCTGTGTCTCTGCGAGAACATCAAGTGATGCTGAGAAATCAATGCCGGAAATCAAATTCCAACCATTGTACTTTGTGAATACTTGGCCACCGTTTGAAACAACCACCAGTGGGAAGAACATGCACACAAATGCAACGATCGAGCAGATTTTGACCAGTAAAGAATACGGTAATTTTTTAAAGTTCATAATTCACCTCTCCCACTGTTTACTTGATCACAAGATAGTCCTGAGCTCCAACTGTGTATGCTCCGTACTGGAATGCATCCTTGTTGTAGTTAACGACAATCTTGGTTCCGTTTTCGTAAGTTGTACAGAAAACATTGTCTGCGAGAATCTCGTGGTTGCTAATGGTTACTGTCTGCAGATCCTTGAGAACGCTGTTGATCTCTGCGTACTCCTCGGCAATCTTGCTTACCCATCCCTCGTAGTTTACGGAGTACAGGAAGTTGAAGTCTGTCTTGGAAACGATGGAGTTCTCAACATAGATCAAGGTTGTGCTCAGTGAAGCACCGGTCTCGATAGTCTTGAGAATGTTTCTGGTGTAGTTTGCGGACAGGTTAATGTCAGCGCCAGTGTAGTCAACATATCCATGGACAACAATCTGGTAGAAGGGTACGGATACGTCTGTGCTGTTGAACTCATTGCTTGTCAGTGAGGAGTTAAGAATAACGTCTGCACTGCCAAGGGTGTACTCATTACCTGTTAAGGTCATAACCTTGTAGTTCTCAGCCATCTTGGCAAACAACTGGGTGTAGAGGTCTACGGACATTGTCCTGTCGTAGGTCTTCTTAATGTTGAAGTCGGAGTTAACATCCTTGCCCAATGTTCTGGCGCTGATGCCTCCGATGTTTCCATAACCATCGAGAATTGAAACGTATTTGTTTACGTACTTCTCGACGGATGTGGGCTTGACAATGAACTTCTTGAACAGCTTATTGTGCTGGAATGTTGCGATATCCAGGTCATAAGCCGGCTTAGTTGTTCTGTCAAGGAATCTGATGCTATCTCTATATGTAGAGTATCCATCAAACAGTCTGTCCTTGTATGCATACTCAAAGGATGCATCCAGGAACAGGGTTGCATTTACTGTGTTGAGATAATCTGCAAATGCCATCAGGTCCTTCTTGCCGCCCAGAGTCTTCTCAACCTTAATGTTGTTGGTTACATAGTGGTTGTAACCGCCGTTCATCCAGCCGATGTAGCGGACGTCCAGGTTGAGGATACCGTCGTCAAGGAGCTTATCTGTGATGATCTCTGCCTGCTCGAAGGTGGTCAGAGGCTCGCGAACTGTTACGGGCAGTCCGAATACAGTCTTTACCCTGTCAATTGCGCCTACGTAGGTAACGTAGAGCTCGATGTTCTCATCATAGTCTGTCTTGTTAAGCATGTTGTTGTCCAACAGGTAGTTCCTGTAGGTCTTAGCCATGCCTGCGTAGGTTGCATCGTCGCCGGACAGGAAGCTGAAGTTCAGCTTGCAGTTTGTCTGAGCGATTGTCTCCTGATATACGTTTCTGGAACTGTTTCCATCCAAGCTGGACAAGTTCAGTGCATTATACTGCAACAGATAGAATGTGGAGTATACGGAGTTGTAGCTATATCTGTAGCTGGCAACCTCAGCAGTAATCTTGGCCAATGCTGCGCCCTCCTCGATAATAGAGAGGAATGCCTTGTCGCCTTCCTTAATGCCGTATACAGGCATTGTAATCTGGTCGTAGGACTGGAATGTCTCCTTGATGTTTGTGGACTTATCAAGACCATAAACATTGTTCATGTATGTAGGAGCAACCATATTGCCATTGTTCAGGTAAATGAGTGCGCCGGATGCATCCGGAACAAACATGTAGCCATCCTCCTCAGTCTCTGCATATGCAGCTCCGAAGAAAGGAGCAAGAGACAGGGAGTAGATGGGGAAGTTCTCATTGTACTGAATGTCCTTGGCCTTGCAGTCGATGATAAAGTTGTCGCCATCGATGATGTAGTCCACTGTAACAATGAAGTAGGGAGTCTTGCTCTCTGTATCGCCTGTAATGGTTACATCAAGCTGGTTATCCAGAGCCTTCTGCTCCTCTGTATACTCCAGGTAGGAGAAGATTACCTCTACCTCGTCCTTGATGTAGTCCTGCAGGTTGTTACGCAGGATGTACAAATTCTGCTCGGCCAGTGTGGGGAACTGTGCCAGATCCTCTTCTGTGGCGGTGTCTGTGGTAGCAGAACGATATCGCCTCTTAAGAGTCTTTACAGCCTCACTGTAGTCCTCGCCCATTTCCTCCAGACGACTGATATAGTTGTTGAAATCAGTCTCTGTCATAACAGAGGGCATGAGCCACTCCTTCTGGAATGTACCGAGTGTATAAACAGCTCTGATACCGTTCTCGATGGAGTAGAACTTAGTAGCCTCGTTGTACTCACAGGAGTACATGGTCTTGGATGTTGCGCTATCGAAGTAAACCACCAACAAGGGGGACTTCTGTGTAGCTCTGTTAATGTAGGACTTGGCGGTTACTGCATCTGTATCCAATGTTGCAGGGAACAGATAGTAGTAATTTCCTGTTGCCTTGTCCAGCACTGCCATATTGGAATCGTCCTGTTTAACGAACAATGCCAAATTGCTGTTCTCAGATACTCCCTCAAATCCGTCGAGAGTTGTGGACAGCTGGGTAGCGACAAATTCGTCGAGTTCAACCTCTGCATCGTTGCCTTCTGGAGCTGCACTAGCAAATACAGTCGCATAGGAGGACAACAACATTCCGACAACAAGCAGTAAGCTGATTAAAGATTTGAATAATTTCATGTTTTCTTTCCTTTCTCAAAACCGCTTGTATTACCTAAATGAAAGCTCACGATAGATAACGTATGCGAAGCCCCATACCTGCTGCAAAATACTGAAGAACAGTACGCCGATAAATACGATAAGTACTACGGCAAACAGAATTACCAGGATGACCAGCATCGTCTTACCAAATGAGTACTGGTGAGTAATCATTGTACCAACAACAATCAGCAAGCCAGCCCATACGAGACCGAATACCACGAAGAATGTGTGCATTGCGCCCTCTTCCAGGGTCAGACAGTAGCTGAGGAGTACGTTGGGAATGTACAGTACGGGGATGGGCAACAAGGAGTAGCATGATGCCATGAATATCTGCTTCATGTTTCCTTCGCCGTCCAACAGTGTAGTTGTACACCAGTTAGCTATTACCCACAGGGCCAAGGGGCCCAAAACTGCCAGGAACTCAATCCATACGTTAACCTTAGTTACATCGTGGGGATTGAATGTGAATGCAGTAAGCTGCTTCTTGAGAATCAGTGAGAAGATCGTAAGAGCAACAATTGAAATTGCAATCCAAGGATTTCCTCTGTTCTCCAACTTAAGCTCGTTGAATCCCTTGACGGGGTTGAGCATGTTGCGGAAAGCGAACTTGATCTTTTCGCTCAGGCACTGAGGATCCTTGGGAGGCTTGCCCTCCGGTCCATATTTCTTGAGAATCATTCTCTTGCGAATAGCCTTGAGAACAATCAGAGCAACTGCAAGGACGATAAGGCATGTCATAACTGTGCCGAATGCATCATCGATCAGCTCGCTTCTCCTCTGCTTCCATGCGTTGGAGTAGTTGGTCTTCTTGTCGCCGAGTTTGAAGTACTTCATGGCCTCGTCGTAGTTCTTGTTCATGTATTCAACACGACCTACGCCGATGTAAGCAAGCTGGAAGTTAGCATTGTGATAGTCGATAATCTCCTGCCACAGCTTGGCTGCATCTTCCCATTTTCCTTCGTCCTGCAGGGCGAGAGCCTCAAGGATATATCCACCATAAGTTGTAATCTGGAACATTGAAACATAACCGGTGGTCTGGTCCAGAACCATCATGTCAGTGCCAATGTACTCGATAGCAACAGGCTTCTTAAATGTTCCTGCTCTGGATCCAATACCGCCGAAGATATACAGCAGGTTGCCGTCAGCATCGTATGTGAAAACACGGCCTCTGGTGGAGTCCAGAATGGAATAGATACCCTGATTTACGCCATTTTCCAGCAGGGCTACGTCAACGATCTTGGATACGCCCTTCTGTTCTGTGGCATAGTAATCAATTGTTACGTCTCCACCAGGTGCATACCAGGATGTTCTGTAGAGAACGTCGTTACCCAAGGGATTCAGTCTCTTAACAGAGGCATAACGATCGTCGTCTGTACCCTGCTGAATGTGAGCCTGGAACTCATACTCGGAAACGGATGAAGATGTAACATAAATGAATGACTTGTCGTCAATTGCAATGGAACTGTACTCAGAGGGTGTGAATGTAGCCTGTCTGG
Source organism: Clostridia bacterium (assembly GCA_017501105.1). Lineage (GTDB taxonomy): Bacteria > Bacillota > Clostridia > RGIG7378 > RGIG7378 > RGIG7378. The sequence goes on from JAFVXO010000023.1 coordinate 27,582, forward strand.
CTCTCTGCTCTCTGGTCATGAACCATCTCTTAACCACCTCGAACCAAGCAACGCGAACCTTGGCTCTGCCGAAGAATGCAGTGAAGTTGCCCTCAGAGTCAAACTTAAGCAAACCGGAGGTTACGTTCTTGGCTGCAACGTAGAGTCTGCCGCCCTCGTCAACAACCAGTGTCAAGGGGTAGTAGACGAAGCCCGCATCGAATAGGTCGGATTCGGGAGCGCCCAACAATCTCTTGACTTCGTAGGTCTCTGAGTCAAACTGGACGATTCTGCTGTTGTTTGTGTCGCAGACGTAGAATGTTCCGTCATTGTCAACATAGAGTCCCTGGGGCTCGCAGAACTTGTATGTAACGCCCTCGTATGTGTACTCGGTAATAGACTTTTCGAGTTTCCATGCATCGGGGTTGTGGGGCTGGTAGGAGAAGATCAACAGACGACCCTTAGGGGCTGTGTCGATAACGTCCTCTGTACCAACATCTGTTGTAACGTCTGTGGTGACATCGGTTGTAACGTCACCGGTTACCTCGCCGGTAACTTCCTCTGTGGTCTCACCGGCAGCTCCCTCAGTCTCTTCAACAGTAGCAACGCCCTCATCACCTGTGGAAACATCCTCAGTTACATCTGTAGTAGGCTCGCCAGTAACTTCCTCTGTGGACTCAGAGGGAGCAACCCACTTGGAGTCCAGATAGTAAATCAGGTTGTTCTCCTGGTCGCAGAAGATAGCAACGGGATATACCGGTGCTGATCCTACATTCTCTATCTTGGAGATATCGATAACCGATGAAATCTCGTAGGAAGGAGGAGCGTTCAGGATAGTCTTAGTAGAACTATAGGTGTAGTTAGCGAAGGAGGGTGTCTCTGCAAATGCTGTGTAGCAGTTGCTAGCCAACATTACCACAAGCAGGAGTAATGCCGCTATTTTAGTAAGCTTGTTCTTCATGCACTACCTCCTTACTTAATACCTGAAGAGGCCATTGTCTCAACGACGTTGCTCTCTGTCAGCATGAACATAACAATAGGAACGATCATGATGAATACGGCAACAGCGGAACCGGCACCCTGTCTGGCTACACCACCGGCCAGAATCTGGTTCAGGGCGTAGGGCAGAGTCTTGAGCTGCTCACTGAATACGTAAACACCACCTGTTGTATTCCAGAGAGACTGGAAGGAGAAAATGATCAGCGTCAGCCAAGCAGGCTTAACGTTGGGCATTGCGATGCTCCAGTAAACTCTGAATTCGTTTGCTCCGTCAATACGTGCAGATTCGCAAAGAGCTGTTGGAAGACCTTCCATGAACTGCTTCATAAGGAAGAGGCCCATGGTGCTTGCGAATGCAGGTACAATCAAAGCAAGATATGTGTCCAACCAGCCGAGACCTGACAAAATCAGGTAGTTGGGAATGTATGTAACCGTTGCAGGGAACATCAGAGCCCAAATAACAGCTGTGAACAGGAAGTTCTTACCGGGGAACTCGTGCTTGGCCAAGGCAAATGCTGCCATAGATGCCAACAGCAGGTGACCCAGTGTACCGCATGCTGTGATGAATGCGGTGTTGAAAATGTATCTCGAGAAGGGTACCCAGGACTCGGACATAATGATGAACAAGTCAGAGAAGTTGTCCAAAGTAGGGTTACGTGCAAAGAATCTCGGAGGGAATGCGAACAGCTCATCCATGGGCTTTACGGAGTTGCTGATAGCATATACAAAGGGCAGTAACATGAAGATACCAACTACAATCAGCATTACGATAATGGCTACGTCGCCACCTACTGATCTGTTTGGCTTTCTCCTATGTACGAATTTGCCTCCGATCTTTGTTACTTTCTCTTCTTTAATTTTAGGTTCTTTAGCTTTTCTTGCCATTATCAAGTACCTACTTTCTTCAGAAGATTTTGTATCAGTCTGTTAAGACCGAGACATACGGCGAATAGGAGAACTGCGATTGCCGAAGCGTAGCCCATTTCGAATCGGACATCGCCGTAGTCCTGAAGGTGGTTAACGATAGTATGAACTGCGTAGTCAGTGCTGGGGAATCCGCACATAGCTGTCATGATGTCAGCAGCTCCAAAGGAGGATGTGATAGACATAACAGCTGCGAACAGCAACTGAGGCTTCATGGAGGGCAGTGTGATATACCACAGCTCCTGCCATCTGTTGCTGATTCCGTCAACATAACCTGCCTCGTAGAGTTCCTTGTCGATACCCTGCAAACCTGCTACGTGAGACAGGAAGCCGGCGCCAAGAGAGCTCCACAGAGCAACTACGATACATACAAACATCATGTACTTTGTATCCGTTGTCCACTGGATAGCGGTATTGGTAATGCCCCAGTTCATCAATACACCGTTAATCCATCCGTAGGAGTCGCCGGAGAACATAATGCTCCAGACCATGTAAACCTGACCGGAAATTGTAGGTGCATAGAATATCAAAATCATGATGGCACGAATCTTGGGAGGAAGCTCGTTAATGAACCATGCAAAAACGAATGCTGCCAGGTAGCCCAAGGGGCCAGTGATAATAGCAAAAATGAATGTATTCTGAATTGCGAGGATGAATACGTCATCGTGCAGGAACAGGTTGAGGTAGTTGTCCCAACCTATAAACTGCGGGGCCTCCAAGATATTATAGTAGGTGAAACTATAATATACGGAGATAATAACGGGTACGATTGTGAACATCACAAACAGGACGTAATAGGGCAACAGGAACAGGTATGATGCCTTGTTGTCCTTAATACGACCCCAGAGAGTCCATTTCTTCTCGTAATCCTTGAGTTCACGCTTTTTCTTTTCTACAACTGCTGTACTCATTGTTTACTCCTTTCTGAAATGTCTCTCTTAGTTTCCGACCTTACCTGCTGCAATGTCATCTGCAGTAGGAAGACCGAACTCTTGTCTCTTGTTTGTAATCTCGTCGTTGATAGTACGCAGGTACTCAATCAATGTCTCACGAGGATCAACCTTGTTGTAAACGCACTTTCTGAATGCATTGGACAGGTGGCGGCTGGTGAAGTAGCTGCCGGGAAGCTGAGGAATACCCTTAGCCCAGCTCCACTGCTCAAGAATCATAGCGTGGTCCTTGGTTGTCCAGGAAATCTGCTCGAAGGCCTCCAGGTTAGCTGTAGCGTATCTGGCAGCAGATCCCATAACGGACTCCAGGTTCTTGCCGAAGCTGACCTGTGTAGCTGCAGATGTCCACCACTTCATGAACTCCCAAGATGCATCGGGGTCCTCTGTTGCAGACAACATCATACATGCATTACCTGTAGCTGCGACACTTCTATCGATGTAGGTGTTGCCGCTGGCATCAACGCGCTCGGTGCCGGGAACCAGTGCCCAACTCCACTTACCCCTGATTTCGGGAGCGAAAACAGACAGTGTGTTGTACAAGCTGTAATCGGAAATACCGATAGGCATCTCGCCGATTCTGAAACGGTTGAGGAAGTCGTAGGTTACCTCGCAGCCGTAGTCTGTATAGAACAGACACAGCAGCTCAAATGCCTCAATAGCCTCATCTCTATCCATAGCTGTTGCTGTTCCGTCATCAGTGTACAGCTGTCCGCCGTGCTGATACAGGAACATAGAGTAGATTGACAATGTGGTAGCAACGTCAGCCATTGATGCAAGACCAAAGGCCATGTTGTGCTCAGCCAGGTCAGGCAGGATGGTAATAACATCGTCCCATGTCTCGGGAACCTGCAGTCCAAGCTCATCCATAACGTCTGTTCTGTAGAACAGCATGGGGAATGTCTCTGTCTCAGGTAAGCCGTATACGCCTACAGCGCCGTTGGCACCCTCAAACTTGAGAGCCTCAAGAGCACTTGCGTTGAATCTCTTGGCGATCTCGTCGTAGTCCTCAAACTGAGTCAAATCATATGCTGCGCTACGGATAGCATAGTTAACAGGCTCTGTGCACCATACCTGAACAACTACGTCAGGTCCGATACCTGCAACAACGGCGGGAAGCAAGTTACCACCGGTAACCAACTGCAGGTTAACGTAGATAGGTGCTCCAGCTGCCTCTGTAGCAGGAACAAATGTGTCATCAATCAGTGCCTTGAGGATGTTGGACTGGTCACGACCTGTTGTAATCCATACAGTAATGTTGGAAGAGCCAGATTCCTCGTCGTATACGTTACCAATGGAGCTATAGTCATTGAAGAATGAGTTAAGGAAAGAGCTGAACTCATGCCAAATACTCTGCCATATGGTATCGTTTGCACGAGGGATCTCGGTCAGCTGATCCTGAGATGTTACATAGAAGCAATCCATCTCCAGAGGAGTAGCGCTCATGTTGATCATCCATGTGGACAGTGAACCGATGTTGGTCTTGAGCTGGTCCAGAGACTTGGGAATATTCTCAGGCTTTGCAACCAGCTTGCGCAACTGCTTGGACAGAGTCTCCAGAGTACCGACCTTGTCTCCCTTAGCTCCTGTAAGAGCCAACAGATCCTCGATCATCTTGTCCAACTCGTTTGCTGTATTCTCGAAAATGAGGATAACGCCGGGCAATCTCTGATCCAACTGGTAGTCTGCATATGTATCAGGAGTAGTACCTGTGATCATAAGGATCTTACGGTAGCAGACGTTGAGCAGGTTAACCAGCTCGTCAGCCGTGGTAATCAGGTCTGTCATGTCTCCAATGGAGGCCTCCAGTCTGATAGTATGGGTACCTGCTGTCAGATAGAAATAGTAGGGGTTGCCCTGTCCGTCGCCGATGGTCTTGTTGACCCAGCCGTTCTCGTAGGGGAAGTGGAGATTCTCGCACTCCGCAAAGGGAACCTCTCCGTCAATCTTGAGAATACGTGTGGAATAAATACCTCTGGCTACGTTCTGCCTGTACTTGAGGGTAAGGCAATACATACCGTCTGCAGGAACCTCAATCTCGTACTCAATCCACTGACCGGAGGTGTTCCATGTCTCACCACCGACGGTGTTGTACTTGATCTCCTTTACGCTGTAGGGGGTAACTGTAGCAGAAGATCTATTGTTCTGTGCAATCAATGTAGTAGAGGATGTGTGAGTGGTAAGCTCAGCCTCGTACTTCTTGAAATAGCTGTCTATAACGTTGATGTTGGCATACTTGCTCAGATAATCCTGATAAGGCTGAACAGCAACCTTGTTTGCAACGGTAATAACACCAATAACCAGGGGCTCCTTAGTAGCCTCAAGGGTAATTGTGTTCTCTCCCGCCTCAAGATAGAAGCTGTAGGGCTCTACATAGTAACCGTTGGGGTCACTGATGTATGTGCCGTTCCACAGCGGATCCTCTATGAGTCCGGGACGGATATCGTTGTTTCTGTTGTCAACAGCAAATCCTGTGTCGGGGTTACGGTTAGGAGATGTAACCTCCTTGTTCTGCCATGTGCGGACGAACAAAGCCGTACCTGCATCAAAGAAAGGCAGTTCACCGTTAATCAAGAACCTGCGTTCTGCATCGGATCCCTTGCCTTCAGTAGGACAGAACTCGACAAATACCTGGTAAAGTCCAGATGTTGGGACATTGAAGCTGTATGTAACACTGCTGCTCTCCTCGGTCTTGACTGCCTGGCCGCCCTTGTAGCCGTTGTAACCGTCTACAATGGTGTATCCGCTAGACAATTCAGTAACCAAGTTGGAGGGTGTTACCTTAATGACATCAGTAGGCCTAAAGTCGTCCTTAACGTGCTCGATGTAGTATGCGTATGAATCCATATCTATATATGCAGGATCCTGCAGTATAGAATCGATGGACATACCCGAACCGCTAAAGTCGTCAGAGCCTACGTCTTCTGTGACAACTTCATCGCCCGCTGACTCATCTGCATTGTCCTCACCGTCTGCTGCAAAAGTAATAGCTACTACAGCAACGGCCACAACGGCCAATGTCAGAAGAACAGCAATGAATTTGGTCCATTTTGACATTTCTCTTCCTCGCTTTTGTTACTAAATCTAAAGTTCGTCTTTGTTTTGTGAATAAACAAAGAAAACCCCGTTCATTCTAACATGGGTTTTGGTCAAAGTCAACAATGGAATGGGGGAAGATACATCAATTATGACCAAACCGGTCACAATTTAATGCAAATGAAATGTATTAAAATATACAACCAAATAATACACCGCCCCATTATACAATGTCAATAAACCAACCTCCCGTTTTTGCCGTTTTTTTGAGCAAAAAGTCAACAATTTTGACAGTAATATTTACCACATATATAATGCTGTCTTGGGAGGATTTTATGCCAATGAAAAAGCATCTCAGGATATATGCCATTTTAGGCATTGTTATTGTTGGGCTCATGGTAGCCTTGATTTGTATGGGTGTACATTTTAACAAATATTGCCGGGAATTGGAGAGTTCCATAGCCGCCCTGGAGGGAGATAAGCAGCAGACTGCCCAGCAGGTAGACCTGTTGAACCGGGAACTGGCTAACTTCAGGGATTCTATGGATAGGTTTGAGCTGGACATGGCCCTGCTTAACGAGGATTCATCTATTTACAGCTATTCCCAGGTGGCGCTTTCCAACGGTCTGACCGGATCCGAGAACACAACGGACGCCTCCGACATTTCTACAGTTTGGGCAGCCCTCAATGTTATCAAATGGGCATATTCCGACAACTCCCTCACCAACCGATTTGTGGCACAGAGCGATTTGAATTCGGTTATCAACGGAGTCAACAACATCGTCAGCGCCCTGGAGCGTTATCCCGACCTGTGGCCCACCGACGGCGGATGGGTTACATCCTATTTTGGTTACCGCTCTGATCCCTTCACCTCCGAGGTAAAGTACCACAGTGGTGTGGACATCGCAGTAAACTACGGCACCAACGTATACGCCTCCGGTGCAGGCACAGTATATGCCACAGGCTACGACGAGGCCGGTTACGGCTACTACGTGATGGTAGACCACGGCAATGGCTATGTGTCCCTATACGGACACCTGTCCAAGATAAACGTGTCCACAGGGCAGAAGGTCTCCAAGGGTCAAGTCATTGCCCTGTCCGGAAACAGTGGCCGCAGCACAGGACCCCATCTCCACGCAGAGTTGCGACAGAACGGAGTGAGAGTGTCTCCCAAGTTCGACTACTAAATACATAATGTATAATATAAGAGTTCGGGAATCGCCCCGGACTCTTTTTGTTTGCCCTCTGCGCAAACTAAATGAGGCACACCCACTACAGGATATGCCTCTGATATTCGCTATGTACCTATTAATCAGTGCTGGTCCGGTTTTGCCTGTGACCCGGCACGCAGCAGGTTCCACTTGAGATCCCACAGGTTCTGGGACAAGTCCACATAGTACTTGTGAGGGTTCTCAAAACGGAGGACAGAGTCCCACATGGTGTCTACCTGCTCCTTGCAGTATGCCTGCAGTTCCTGTACGCTCTTGCGCTGATATACCAGCTGGCCGCCCTTGAACAACTCTACCCTCAAGCGCCTGGCTGTAAAGTCGTAGACTGTCTTGCGCTTCCATGTGTTCTCAGGATCGAATATCTCGTAGTCCTCACTATCATCGATAACCTCGTCAGCTAATGTGATAACATCGGCCAGGGCCTTGCCTGTCTGGTTGTCATACAGTCTCCACAGCTCCTTGATGCCTGGGTTGTTGATCTTGCCGATGTTCTCGCTGAGCTTGATCTTGGGCTCAATGGTTCCGTCGGGATGTTCCACTGCGCACATCTTGTATACGCCGCCGAAAATAGGCTCTGACTGGGAGGTAATCAGCCTCTCTCCCACGCCGAAACTGTCGATAGGGGCACCGTTGCGCAGAAGTTCGCGGATAACGTACTCATCCAGGGAGTTGGACACACAGATTTTGCAATCCGGATATCCTGCCTCGTCCAGTTTCTTACGCACCTCTCCGGACAGCCAACCCAGATCGCCACTGTCGATACGGACACCGGCAGGTCTGCATCCCATGGGCTTAAGCACCTCGTCAAAGCAACGAATTGCGTTTGGCACACCGGACTTGAGCACGTTGTATGTGTCAATCAGCAGTGTGCAGGAGTTGGGGTATGTTCTGGCGTATGCGCAGAAAGCCTCGTACTCTGAATCAAATGTCTGAATCCAGCTGTGGGCCATGGTTCCCAGGGCGGGAATGCCGTATTCCCTGTCAGACAGGGTACATGCTGTACCAGTGCAACCGCCGATATAGGCAGCTCTGGCGCCCAGTATTGCAGACAATGCGCTCTGTGCCCTCCTGGAGCCGAATTCCATAACAGGCTTGCCCTCAGCAGCTCTGCAGATACGGTTGGCCTTGGTGCAGATAAGACTCTGGTGGTTGATTACCAGCAGCACCATAGTCTCAATAAACTGTGCCTGCATAATGGGGCCCCTGACGGTCAGAATGGGCTCCCCGGGGAAAATAGGTGTACCCTCGGGAACGCACCATACGTCGCACTCGAACTTAAATGTGCGCAGGTACTCCAGGAATTCGGGGGCAAAAATCTTCTTGCTCGCCAGATATTCAATGTCTTCGTCTGTAAACTTAAGTTCCTGCAGGTACTCGATGAGCTGGTCAACGCCACACATAATGGCCATGCCTCCTCCGTCGGGGATCCTGCGGAAGAACATATCAAAGTATGCAATCTTGTCTGCCTGGCCCTGTTTCAAATAGCCGTTGGCCATGGTCAGCTCATAAAAATCTGTCAATAGTGTAAGGTTCATCATACTATTCTGCCCTCTTTCCCAATTCTGCCAAATTATCCATTGCTACGCCGGTGCCCTTGGCTACGCACAATTCCGGCTCATCTGCTACGATAACCCTGATACCTGTTCGGTTCTGCAGGTACTTGTCCAGTCCTCTCAGCCTGGCTGCACCACCGGTCAATATAATACCACGTTCGCTGATATCCGCCGATAGCTCCGGGGGAATCTTTTCCAAAACAACGCACACCGTGTCGGTAATGATGTCTGCAACCTCGTTGAGGGGCTCGTACAATTCCTCGGCAGTTACCCTGACCGACATAGGCAACCCTGTTGCAGTGTTGCGTCCTCGAACATCCATGGAGTCCTCCTTGGAGGGCGAAGACAGAGTGCCCAGGCGAACCTTGATGTTCTCTGCAGTGCGGTCTCCAATCAGAATGTTGAATCTCCTGCGCAGGAAACGGACAATAGCCTCGTCGAACTTGTCTCCTGCAATCTTAACGGAACTGCTCTCTACGATACCTCCCATGGAAATAACCGCTACGTCTGTGGTACCGCCGCCTATATCCACAATCATAGAGCCGCAGGGCTTGGATATATCCAGTCCCGCTCCCAGCGCAGCTGCCACAGGCTCCTCCAGGATGTAGGTCTTCTTGGCACCGCAGTATTCGGCTGCCAGAACTACCGCTCTCTTCTCTACCTCAGTAATGCCGCAGGGCACGCATATTACAACGCTGGGCCTGAACAAAACCCTGCGGATGCTGCCCGGACCGATTACCCTATCTACAAAAGTCTTGAGCATCTTCTTGGTAATCTCGTAGTCGGAAATAACTCCGTCCTTAAGTGGCTTGATCGCAACAACGTTACCTGTGGTGCGGCCCAAAAGTCCGTATGCAGCCTCGCCAACTGACAGAATCTGGTCATCGTCCTTGTTAATAGCCACAATGGACATGTCGTTGAGAACTACGCCTCTATTCTTATTGTAAATCAAAACGGTGGAGGTACCCAGGTCGATACCCAGGTTAATTCCAAAATCAAATTTCATCTATATGCCTCCGCTATTACTTTACTCCTGTGCTTCCAAAGCCGCCGCCGCGATCTGATCCGATGACCGAAACGTCGTCACAGGGAATAACGCAAATCTGTTCGTATTTGTTGAGCACCAGCTGTGCTATTCTGTCGCCCTTCTTAATCATGTATGTGCCTGGGCCCTTGTCCGACAAGTTACGGCGTCTGAGTCCGTAAATAGCCGGAGAAGTGTTGTGGATAATAATACCCACCTCTCCCCTGTAGCCGCTGTCCACTGTGCCTACTCCGTTGGCTACTCTCAGTGGCGTCTTGAGGGAAACTCCGCTCCTGGCCCTGACCTGCAGTTCATATCCCTCCGGAACAGCTACCTTGAGGCCTGTGGGAACTATGCATGTCTGTCCCGGCCGGATTACAATGTCGGCACAGGATGTAACGTCCATACCTGCATCTCCCGGGTGCTTGTACTGTGGGATAGATGCGTCGGGATTGATTTTTTCGAAATAAACGTCCATTATAATCCCCTCTCTCTGAGCATGTTCAGCGCCTCAGTCATATAGTTCGGAACCCCTGCGTCTATAGCCAAAGGTTCGCCGGTAATGGGATGAGCAAGTTCTATGTGCTTGGCATGGAGCAACTGCCCTCCTGCCTTGGCAAACAGCTTGTCCCCCTTGCCATACAACGGATCTCCCGCAACGGGATGACCTATGTGGCTCATGTGAACCCTGATCTGATGGGTGCGGCCCGTCAGTATTTCCACGTCCAACAGAGTATATCTGTTGAACCTCTCAACTACAGTATACACAGTAATAGCCGACCTGCCATCGGGAAACACGCCGTATTTGAGGCGGTTCTTGGGGTCTCTGCCAATAGGAAGTTCAATCCTGCCACTGTCCTCGGTCCTGCCACACACCAGGGCAAGGTAGTGTTTGTGTACTTCCCGGGCTGCAAACATATCCGACAGAGCCTCGTGGGTGGGATTGTCCTTGGCTGACAGAATAACACCCGATGTGTCCTTGTCCAGACGGTGCACTATGCCGGGCCTGACTACTCCTCGTATGTCGGAAAGCTGTCCCTCACAGTGGTGCAACAGGGCATTGACCAATGTGCCGTCGTGGTTGCCAGCTCCAGGATGAACCACCATGCCTCTGGGCTTGTTCACCGCCACCAGATACTTGTCCTCATACAATATATCCAGCGGAATGCTCTCGGGCTCGGCCTTGTCGGGAATCGGGTCCGGCACCACCACATCTACCTCCAGCCCTATCTCTGTGCGAAGGCTGGGCTTAACAGGTTTACCACCTGCTGTGACCATGCCCTCTTTGATAAGCTGGGCCACGTAGGACCTGGAGTAGCCCTCCATCTGAGTGGTCAGCCAGGCGTCGATACGCTCCCCCTCTGTTGTGCTGATAAATCGGCGTTGTTCCATCAGCTCTCCGGCTCCTCCTGCAGGGACTCGGTCTGTATAACCTCGACATCCTCTGCAGCCTTTACGGCCTCTGTTGCCTGGTCCAGTTTGGCCTGAACTGCATCGTAAAATCCTATCACGTACACTATCAGCAGACCTGTACCGCATACCACCAGTATGTCGGCCAGGTTAAATACAGGGAAATCGTATCCGAATATAATAAAGTCCAGAAAATCCACCACCGCCCCGGCAAAAACTCTGTCGATCATATTGCCAATAGCGCCGCCCACAATCAGACTGATGCCCAGTCGCATACAAGCATGCCTGGTCCTGGTCATATAAAATATCAGTCCGGCTACCATCAGCACTGAAATCAAGGTCAGTAGCCATGTGTGGCCAGATAGCATAGACCAGGCTCCACCGGTATTGGTGACGTAGTGGATGTCAAAAAAACCATCAATAACCGGGATGGACTGGTACAAATCCATGAAGTGGGTGATCAGATGCTTGGATACCTGATCCAAAATAATCCCTATGACGATAATAATTGCCCAAATCAAAGGCCCGTCCTCCCAAGGTGTAAATCATAATAATTTTATCAAATGCCTACATGAGTTGCAACGACTCACATCTCCACCATACGGTTAATGCGAATTATATCCCGGCATACGCCTCTCTGGGGATCCAGATCCACAACTACTGCATTTACGTGGCCTCTGCCGGTGGCTGGCTTGTATCTGCACATCATGCCGGTAGTCAATTTGTATATGGACAGCTCGGGTTCCACTCCCAAAATGCTGTCGTAGGGGCCGGTCATGCCCACATCCGTCAGAAATCCTGTGCCTCTGGGCAGTATTTTCTCGTCAGCTGTCTGAACGTGGGTGTGAGTACCAACTACCGCGCCTACCCGTCCATCCAGATACCATGCCAGGGCTCCCTTTTCCGATGTGGCCTCTGCGTGGAAGTCCACAAATACCATGTTGGTCTGCTGCTTGGCCTCTGCCACCAGCTCATCTGCGCAGGCAAAGGGGTCGGATTGGTTTAGTTCTCCACAGTTATGTCTGCCAATCAGGTTGATAACTGCGACCTTTTCTCCCGAGGGCAGGTTAACTATAGCCAAACCGCTGCCTGGTGCCCCCTGAGGCAGGTTGCCCGGCCGAATCAGTCGCCTGTTGTTGCCCAACAGGTCGTAGGTGTCGTCCTTGGACCACACGTGATTGCCCAGAGTAACAACATCTACTCCCGCATCGAAAATCTCCCTCATGGACTGGGCGTTGATCCCCAAACCTCCTGCGGAGTTTTCTCCGTTTGCAACCACCATGTCAACTTCGAACTCCCTCTTGAGTCCCGGCAACGTGGCCCTCAATATATCCTTGCCGGATTTGGCCACCAAATCTCCGAAAAACAACAGCCTCATATTTTCTCCCTTCTACGGACAGAAAAGGGCGTGATTATCCACGCCCTGTATCCTGCATCTAATTGTAAATAATACCTACTTGGCATAGCCTGTGGCCCTGGTCTCTCTGACAACAGTAACCTTGATCTGGCCGGGATACTCCATCTCTTCCTCGATCTTCTTGACGATGTCTCGTGCCTTGAGCACCATCTCGTCGTCGTTGACAACCTCGGGCTTAACCATGATACGAATCTCACGGCCTGCCTGGATGGCATAGCACTTGTCAATACCGTCAAAGGACATTGCAATGCTCTCCAGCTTCTCCAGACGCTTGATGTAGTTCTCCAAACTCTCTCTGCGGGCGCCGGGTCTGGCACTGGAAATGGCATCTGCTGCCTGTACCAGAACTGCAATTACAGATGTGGGCTCTACGTCGCCATGGTGAGCCATGATTGCATTGACAACAATATCGCTCTCCTTGTACTTGCGGGCCAGGTCTGCGCCGATCATAATGTGAGTTCCCTCAATCTCGTGGTCAATGGCCTTGCCAATATCGTGGAGCAAACCTGCTCTCTTGGCAATGACTGAGTCGACGCCCAGCTCGTCCGCCATGATACCTGCCAGAATAGCAACCTCAACGGAATGTCTGAGGACGTTCTGTCCATAACTTGTCCTGTACTTGAGCTTGCCCAGAGTCTTGATAATCTCGGGGTGAAGTCCGTTAACACCTGTCTCAAAGGCTGCGTCCTCGCCGGCCTTCTTAATAGCGGCATCAACCTCTCGACGAGCCTTCTCCACCATCTCCTCGATCCTGGTGGGATGAATACGTCCGTCCAGAACCAGCTTCTCCAGGGCAATCCTGGCAACCTCTCTCCTGACGGGATCAAATCCGGACAGGATAACTGCCTCAGGTGTGTCATCTATAATCAGGTCGACACCGGTCATTGTCTCAATGGTGCGGATGTTGCGGCCCTCACGTCCGATAATGCGGCCCTTCATCTCATCGCTGGGAAGTGCTACGACAGAAACTGTAACCTCAGAGGCCTGATCTGCAGCGCATCTCTGGATGGCCGTGGTAATAATCTCACGGGCTCTTGCCTCGCCCTCCTCCTTGGCCTTGGCCTCGATGTCGCGGATGATGGTTGCTGCCTCGCGCTTGATATCATTTTCTACATTTTTAAGCAAGTACTGCTTGGCGTCCTCTACGGACAGGCCTGCGATTTTCTCCAGCTCTACCAACTGCTGCTGGTGAATCTCCTGGGTCTTGGCCTCCAGCTCCTGGATCTTGACCATGCGCTCAGCAATGGCCTCCTCCTTGCGCTCCTGCTGCTCCAACTTGCGGTCCAGAGTCTCCTCGCGCTGGTTGAGGCGGTTCTCCGTGCGCTGCATATCCGCCTTGCGCTCGCGAATCTCGTTCTCCAACTCTGTGCGTGAGCGGTGAATCTCCTCCTTAGCCTCCAAGAGCAGCTCGCGCTTGCGGGCCTCGCCGTTCTTCTCTCCCTCGGCGACGATGCGGCGGGCCTCCTCCTCGGCACTGCCGATAGCCTGCTCTGCAACCTGTCTCCTGTACTCCACGCCCTTGTCAAAGGACTTCTTAGAATTGATCTTGAGTAAAATTAAACCTATAACAAGGCCGACGACTAGTCCTCCGACTGCACCGACGGCCGCATAAATCCAACTGTCCAAAGTCTATGTCCCCTTTCGGTAAATTGTCACATAGTTTAATGGCTCAGTAAATATCCAAGTTGTAACGATATATTTGCCGCAAGCTACAGGCCCAAACTTCCCCTATAGGGGTATACGCGCCTGATGCGACCATGATTAACTAAAAATGTATATATCTAACACCTGTTGGTGAGTCTAGTTTCCATGAAACTATGTAATCTATCTTATATTAGAATGATATTGTCCATTTGTCAATAAAAAACAGGCCCTTGCAACGTCAAGGGCCTGTCCATACATGCTACATTTTAGCCTTCATTTCCATCCACTCGGAGGCGGAAATCCTGACCTGTCGAGGCTTGCTACCCTCTGCAGGGCCGATAATACCTCTGTCCTCCATCTGGTCTATAATGCGGCCTGCTCTGGAGTGTCCCACCTTGAGCCTGCGCTGCAGGTAGGATACGGATATCTGCTGTGCCTCCACCGCGATGTCTATGGCCTTCTCCAGGAACTCGTCGGTGTCGTCGTCATAGTCGTCCCCGTCTCCGGACCCGCCGGCAGAACCGTTGCGGTCTATC